>NZ_JBCDMV010000002.1:0-443427 GCF_038433135.1 Luteococcus sp. H91
GGGTGGGGGGCCTCCACCCCTGTCGTGGGGGAAGACACCACGGGGTCGCTCAGCTCAGGCTGGCGCCGTTGGTTGCGATCACTTCACGATAGAAGTCGAAGGACTTCTTGCGGTAGCGCTCCAGCGTGCCGGTGCCGTCGTCATTGCGGTCGACGTAGATGAAGCCGTAGCGCTTGGAGAGCTGGGCGGTCGATGCGCTGACCACGTCGATCGGGCCCCACCAGGTGTAACCCAGCAGGTTCACCCCGTCGGCGACGGCCTCACGCACCTGCACCAGGTGGTCGTTGAGGTACTGGATCCGGTAGTCGTCCTCGACGGTCTTGACGCCGTCCTTCTCCACCAGCACGTCCTTGGCACCCAGACCGTTCTCCACGATGAACAGCGGCTTCTGCCAGCGATCCCAGTAGTCGTTGAGCACCAGGCGCAGGCCGACCGGGTCGATCTGCCAGCCCCATTCGGAGGCGGGCAGCGTCGGGTTCGGGACGCCGGCGAAGATGTTGCCGGGGCCCTTCTCCACCGACGGGTCGGCCGAGGCGCAGATGCTCACGTAGTAGCTGAAGCTGACGAAGTCGACGGTGTGCTTGAGGGTCTCGCGATCCTCGTCGGTGATCTCCAGCTCGACGCCCAGCTCGGCCAGCTTGCGCAGGAAGTAGCCGGGGTATTCGCCGCGGCAGTGCACGTCGCCGAAGGCATAGTTGTCGCGGTCGATCATCTTGCCGGCCAGCACATCGGCCGGGTCCGGGGTGAGCGGGTAGACCGGCATGGAGATGATCATGCAGCCCACCTGCAGCTCCGGGTTCACCTCATGGGCAATCCGGGTGGCGGCCGCCGAGGCCACCAGCTCGTGGTGGATCGCCTGGTACAGGTCCTGGGTGGAGAGCTGCTCCTTGGGGGTCCAGATGCCGCCGGACATCAGCGGCGCGTGCAGCACCGAGTTGATCTCGTTGAAGGTCAGCCAGTACTTCACTCGGCTGCCGTAGCGCTCGAAGCAGGTGCGGGCGTAGGTCTCGTAGAAGCCGATCAGCCGGCGATCCACCCAGCCGTCGTAGGTCTTGGCCAGGTGCAGCGGGGTCTCGTAGTGGCTGAGCGTGATCAGCGGCTCGATGCCGTGCTTCTCGCACTCGTCGATCACCCGGTCGTAGAAGGCCAGGCCGGCCTCATTCGGTTCGGTCTCGTCGCCCTTGGGGAAGATCCGGCTCCAGCCGATCGAGAAGCGGAAGACCTTGAAACCCATCTCCGCGAACAGGGCGATGTCCTCGGCGTAGCGGTGGTAGAAGTCGATGCCCTCCAGCTTCAGGTTGTCCGGGGTGGGCTCGTCGGTGGGCGGGGCGGCGATGCCCTTGGGCATCACGTCCTGGATGCTGGGCAGCTTGCCGTCGGTCAGGTAGGCGCCCTCGTACTGGTTGGCGGCAACCGCGCCGCCCCAGAGGAAGCCGTCAGGGAATGTGATGCTGGTCATGGTCTGATTCTCCTTGATCGTGGGTTGTCGGGTGTGGGTTGTCAGGCGACGACGACGCACGCGTCGGTGCCGGCGGCGACCGGTCCGGCGGCGGCCGGGGTGACCTCGGCGAGCTTCGCGGTATTTGTGACGACGACGATGGTGGTGGGGTCGTAGCCAGCCGCAGCCACCTTGGCCAGGTCGACGGTGCACAGCACCTGGCCCTTGGTGACCTTGTCGCCCTTGGCCACCTTCATCTGGAAGCCGTCGCCCTTCATCTGCACGGTGTCGATGCCGACGTGCACCAGCACCTCTGCGCCCTGCTCCGACTTGATGCCGAAGGCATGGCCGGTCTTCATCGCGACGATG
Source organism: Luteococcus sp. H91 (assembly GCF_038433135.1). Lineage (NCBI taxonomy): Bacteria > Bacillati > Actinomycetota > Actinomycetes > Propionibacteriales > Propionibacteriaceae > Luteococcus > Luteococcus sp. H91. Next base: position 1,808 of record NZ_JBCDMV010000002.1, read on the forward strand.
ACCTCGCCGTCACACGGGGCGACGATGGTGCCGTCGTCGGGCATGACGCCGAAGCCGGAGCCCATGGCGCCCGACGCGAAGACCTTGTCCGGCACATCGGCCAGCGCAACCAGCTGACCGGCGACGGGGGAGCCCAGGGTGACGGTGCTGCCAGCCAGTGCGGAGGGAGGGGCGTCGTCGGCATCCTCGACGACGTCCGGGATCAGGTCGTCGACGTCGGCCGACTCGCGATCGGCGAACAGGAAGGTCAGGACGAAGGCGATGCCGACGGCCGCGGCGCAGCCGATCAGCTGCATCGTGAAGTTGCCGACCTTCATGTAGGCGGGCAGGCCCAGCAGGCTGGGGAAGACGAACTGGTTGTTGGCGCTGCCACCGATCGCGGCGATCATGCCGCCCACGGCACCGCCGGCGATGCCGAAGTAGAAGGGGAGCTTGAGCGGCAGGTTGACGCCGTAGATCACGGGCTCGGTGACGCCGGCGACGAAGCCGGAGAGTGATCCGGCGGTGGCAATGTCGCGACGCTTCTTGCTGCGGGTGCGCAGCACGATGGCCAGCGCGGCGGCGGCCTGGGCGAGCACGGCCGGCGGGATCGGGCCACCGAGCAGCGTGTAGCCCTGCGTCGAGAGGTCATTCAGCATGATCGGCACCAGACCCCAGTGCAGGCCGAAGAGCACGAAGACCTGCCACAGGCCACCCATCACGGCACCGGCCAGCCAGGGGGCGGTGTGGAAGAGGTAGTTGACGCCCGACGAGACGCCCTGGGCGGCCATGGTGGTGACCGGGCCGACGGTGATCAGGATCAGCGGGACCATGATCAGCATGGCCAGCAGCGGGGTCATGAAGTTGCGCAGCCAGTCGGGCAGCACCTTGTTCAGTCCGCGCTCCAGGTAGCTCTGCAGCCAGACGCCGACGATGATCGGGATGACCGAGCTGACATAGCTCATCATGGTCACCGGGATGCCGAAGAACTCCACCTGGGCGCCGGGGGTGTTCAGCGCGATGATCGACGGGTAGACCAGCGCCGCACCGATCGCCATGGCGGTGAACTGGTTGGCCTTGAAGCGCTTGGCTGCGGTCACGGCCAGGAAGATCGGCAGGAAGTTGAACATCGCGTCGGCCGCGGCATTCAGGATCATGTAGGTGGTACTGCCGGTGCTGATCCACTTGAAGGTGGTGGCCGCGGCCAGACCGGCCTTGAACAGGCCGGCGCCGGAGAGCGTCCACAGCACGGGCAGGAAGATCGAGCTGATCAACGCGATGAACTGGTTGAGCAGGTTGCCCTTGGGGCCATCGTCCTGGGCGGCGTTCTCGCCGGTCAGCTTGCTGATCTCGCCGAGCGCGGCGTAGACCTTGGGGACGTTGTTGCCCACGACCACCTGGTACTGGCCGCCGGCCTTCATCACGGTGATCACGCCGGGGATCTTCTCCACGGCCTTGTCATCGGCCAGCGACTCGTCCTTCAGCTTGAGCCGCAGCCGGGTGGCGCAGTGGGTTGCGCTCGCCACATTGGCCTCGCCACCCACCTTGGCGAGGATCTCCTCCGCCGTCTTCCTGTAGTCCACCGACGCCATTGCCGGACTTCCTTCCATCGTGTTCGGAAAACAAAAAAGACCCAGAACACGCTGACGTGTTCCGGGTCTTGCCCCAGCCAGTGGCCGGGTAACAATCCTGGTGTCCCTGAGGACGAGCAGAACATTACACCTGCTTCTGACCGAGTGGAAGGGTGGTGTGGGTTTTTCTGTTCCGCCCCTTGCCAGTGCAACCTTCGTGGGCGGTGGGCGGGATTCCCCCTGACCAGCGCGGCGGTGCACCCCGGAGGACCACTGGGCACCCGGTGCAGCGGGTGCAGAGTTGCATCGTGGGGTGCAGAGTGGTGAAGGGCAATGCTGACACGTCAAGGAGGGGCCATGGAGTTCGAGTTCGACGCCGAGGTCTTCGAGTGGCGCGGCCCCGCGCCATTCCACTTCGTCCGGGTGCCCGACGACGTCGCCGACGACATCAAGCTGGTGGTGGCACAGGTGACCTACGGCTGGGGCATGGTGCCGGTCACCGGCCGGATCGGTGACACCGGCTTCACCACCTCGCTGTGGCCCCGCGAGGGCGGCTACGTGGTGCCGCTCAAGGATGCGGTGCGTCGGGCGGAGGGGATCGAGCTTGACGACCGGATCACCGTCTGGCTCCGGCTGGGCCGGGATTGACCTGGTGCACGTCACGACGACGAAAGGAGAGCCGGATGAGCAAGCGCGTCGCCCTGCTGCGCGGGATCAATGTCGGCAAGGCCAACCGGGTGGCCATGGCGGAGTTGCGGGACTTGGCCTCCTGCCTTGGCCTGACGGACGTCGCGACCCATCTGCAGTCCGGCAACCTGATCTACGCCTCCACCGACACCCCCGCGGAAGACCGGACGTTGCTCAGCAGCGCGCTGGGCGAGCGGTTCGGCTTCGAGATCCCCGTCGTGGTGGCGGAGCAGGCAACCATCACCCGGGTGCTGGCCGAGCATCCCTTCGCCGACGGCGACCCGAAGAGCGTCCACATCGGGTTCGCGTCGCAACCACTGCCGGAGAACCTCACCGGGGAGCTGAACCTGATCGCCCGGGACTGGGAACGTTTCGCGGTGCAGGGCGACATCCTGTTTGCTGACTACGGCGGCCGCTTCCACGACTCCAAGGCAGCCAGCAAGCTCGCCCGCCTGGTCAGCCCCGGCTTCATCACGCTGCGCAACCTGGCGACGGTGCGAGCCATCGCCGAGAAGTTGGGGTGAGGCCCATGCCCCAGCGATTCCCGCGCACAGATCGGCGAATTCCTGCGCTCCTGCCGGCTGCGCACCAAGCCCACCGAGGCCGAGGCCGGTTTCCCGGGCCTGATTGCGTGCATCGACGGATCGATCGTTCGGGCCGCCGGGACCGGCTGCCCGGACGCCCCTGAAGTGGTCACCACTCCCAGTCGAGCGCGTGCATGCCGGGGGAGGGGTTGGAGATCACCAGCTCCACGATCGACCCCGGCGTCAGCTCCCGCTCCACCGTGGGCTCGGCGTCGCTCTGCGCCGGTTTGACGGTGTGCATGATCTTTCGGGGCAGCGGGCCTTCGAAGTGCACGGTCAGGGTCAAGAGCTGGGCGGGGCGGCTCAGGGCGTAGCCCATCGACGTGCATTCGCTGTCGCCGTGGAAGGTCAACCGATGCTGGGTGCGACGGTTGTCGCCCTTCTTCAGCGGCGGGTCGAAGAGGAATTCGTAGACCTGGGCGCCCTCGTCGACGGGGATCACCCGCCCCAGCTTGCAGCCGAGCCGGGCTTCGGCAGTCGCCTGCTGTTGCGCCAGATCGACGGAGATGGACCAGCCGCGCAGGTCGTCGGCGGTGGCCTCGATCACCAGCGTCGTGGTGGCCGAACGCTCGGCCCGCTTGGCGTCCACGAAGACCTCATGGTGGGCGGTCAGTAGCTTCTGCCCCGACGCATTGGGCAGATGGGCGTTCTGGATCACCCGCCGCAGCATCTGCACCCGGTCACTGGTCCAGGCCTTCTGCACGGCCGGACGGATCGCATTGCCGATGCGTTGGGCAAGGTCACTGCTGGGATTCTCGGGTCGGGACGTCGGTGTCACGATGCCTCCTTGGAGCGGAGAGTATTGGCCCATTCTTGCGCAGAGACCACCCCGCCGGACAGGACTTCGGACAATTCCTTCAGCCACTGCCCATGGAGGTGGCACGCGGTCAGGGGCGCATCACCAGCAGCGCGCCCGGCGCCACCTCGGCCTCGAAGACCCGGGCGTGGCCGGCGGTGTCGCCGTCGAGTTCATAGGGCATCTCCTCGGCGACGCTGATCCGCACCCGTCGGGCCTGGAGCTGGTCCACCCGGTTGACCCGTTCGCTGCCCAGGGCCATCACCTTGGCGGCCATCGCCGCCCAGTCGGCGTGGTTGCGCGGTGACGCGATTGCGACGTCCAGCAGCCCGTCGGTGGCCGAGGCACGGGGCATCAGCTGCAGCCCGCCCTGCAGGATGCCCACATTGCCGACAACGGCCATCATCGCCCGGCGACGCTCCGGCGGCTGTCCATCCACCTGGAAGCTGAGGTCCATCGGGCGGGCGTTCACCTCCTGCGCCGCGGCCAGGAAATAGGCGGCCGAACCGACCGTCTTCTTCAGCTCCGGCCGGGTCTTCTCCATGATCCGAGCGTCGATCCCGATCCCCGCCATTACCGCGAAGTGCTCCGCGCCGGCCTCGTCCCCGTCGATGGTCACCTTGACCAGGTCGATCGGCTCCGGCTTCCCGCCGAAGGCGACGCGGGCGGCGGCCACCTCGTCCAAGGGAATTCCCAGGTTGCGGGCCAGCAGGTTGCCGGTGCCGGCCGGGATGATCCCCAAGGGGATCCCGCTACCCGCCAGCTCCGAGCAGACCACCCGCACGGTGCCGTCGCCGCCGGCCACCACCACCAGGTCCACGTCGCGGGCGATGGCGGTGCGGGTCATCGAATAACCCGGGTCGGCCGGTTTGGTCTGCAGCCACAGCGCGTCGTCCCAGCCTCCCTGCTCCAGCTCGTACTCGACGGTGCGACGGAAGCTGGCCCGATCCATCACCTTCGACGGATTCCAGATCACCGCACAGCTGCGGGACGCTGCGGTGGTCCGGGGGCGGCGGCGCGGCACCGGAACCATGTGCACCCGGGCCAGCACGCACGCCAGGCTGGCGCAGATCAGCCCCATCAGGAAGCCGCCGATGATGTCGCTGGGCCAGTGGGCATTCATCACGAAGCGGTCATAGGCGATCAGCACGACACCCAGCACCCCAACGATCCGCCACAGGTAGCGCACATCCGACGGCTGCCGAGTGGTGGTGGTCGTCGCGATCACCATCAGCGCCGCCGTGGTGGCCATGGTCATGTGGCCGCTGGGGTAGGCCCAGCCGGCATGGGTCATCACGTCATCCATCGGCGAGCTGGGGCGCGGCCGGGTGAAGATCCGCTTGAGCAGGAAATTCCCGCCCCAGGACAGCAGCACGGCCAGCACCAGGCCCAGTGCCAGATTTCGGAGTCGCCGGCGCCAGGCCCAGCCGGCGATCAGCACCAGGATGGTGGCGAAGACCCCGGGCAGGGTGGCGATCGAGATCGCCGTCCACACCTGGGCGGCCTCGCTTCCCGGGGCCAGCCGCCAGCTCAGGGAAAGGGCGTCCAGCGGGGCCAGCGCATCAGTGCACAGCGTCAACCAGGTCCAGAAGATGAACAGCGCCAGGGCCGCGGCCAGCACATAGAGGGCGAAATGCGCCCGCACCCGGATCACGAGGCGGTGCAGGCTGGGCATGGCCCGATTCTGCCAGAGGGCCCGGCCGATGCCGATTTCCGAGAATCGACCTCCAGATTCGTCCACCGGAGCACGGGTTCCGCGTACACCCGTGCCCCGGCGCGATTCTGGAGGTCGGTTTTCGGAATCCGTTGCCGAGCATCCGGCCCGGGCGATATTGGTGGGCGCGCTGCGGCCCGCACTCGGTAGGCTGTCGTCCATGATTGATCCCAAGCTGCTGCGCACCGACCCCGAACGCATCCGACGTAGTGAGATTGCGCGTGGCGGCTCCGGGGAGGTCGTCGACCAGCTGCTGGCCGCCGACGAGGCCCGCCGCAGCAATATCCAGGCCTTCGAGACCATGCGCGCCGAGCAGAAGGAGCTCGGCAAGCAGGTGGCCAAGGCGCAAGGCGAACAGAAGGCCCAGCTGCTGGCCCGCACCAAGCAGCTCGCGGCAGATGTGAAGGCCGCCCAGGCCACCGCCGACGAGGCTGGGCAGAAGTTCGACGAGCTGATGAAGCAGCTCGGCAACCTGGTGATCGATGGCGTCCCCACCGGTGGTGAGGACGACCTCTACGTCGTCGAGACCATCGGACAGCCGCGCGACTTCGCCGCCGAGGGCTTCGAGCCCAAGGACCACCTGGAGCTGGGTGAGCTGCTCGGCGCCATCGACATGGAACGGGGCGCCAAGGTCTCCGGCAGCCGCTTCTACTTCCTCACCGGCGTCGGCGCCCAGCTGGAATTCGCCCTGTCCCAGTTCGCCATGGCCAAGGCGCTCGAGTGGGGCTTCACCCCGATGATCCCGCCGGCGCTGGTCAAGCCGTCGGCGATGGAGGGCACCGGATTCCTGGGCCAGGCCGCCGCCGACGTCTACCACCTGGAGGTGGACGACCTCTACCTGGTCGGCACGGCCGAGGTGCCGCTGGCCGCCTACCACTCCGACGAGATCCTGGAGGCCAAGCAGTTGCCGCTGCACTATGCCGGCTTCAGCCCGGCCTATCGCCGCGAGGCCGGCAGCTACGGCAAGGACACCCGCGGCATCTTCCGGGTCCACTGGTTCGACAAGTGGGAGATGTTCGTCTACTGCGATCCAGAGCAGGCCGAGGCGGAGCACCAGAAGCTCTTGAACTTCGAGAAGGAGTTCATCACCGCGCTGGAGCTGCCCTTCCAGGTGCTCGATGTCGCCAGTGGTGACCTGGGCCTGAGCGCCGCCCGCAAGTACGACTGTTACGCCTGGCTGCCCACCCAGAACCGCTACCGGGAGATCACCTCCACCTCCAACTGCACCGAATTCCAGGCCCGACGCCTGAACATCCGGCAGCGCAAGGACGGCGAGGTCAGCCCGTTGGCCACCCTGAACGGCACCCTGTGCGCCATGACCCGAATGATCATCATGCTGCTGGAGAACCACCAACAGGCCGACGGTTCGGTGCACATCCCCGAGGCGCTGCGCCCCTACATGGGCGGCCTGGAGAAGTTGACCCCCAAGGCCTGACGGCCCAGCCATGAGCTCACCCGAGCCCGGCGAACCCACCGGCTTCACCCGTCCCGACGGATGGGCGCCGCTGGGGGAGCCGGGCTCGTCCACGTCCCAGCCCAACGCCGCTGACGTGCCCGCGATTCCGAAAAGTGACCTCCAGAATCAGTCCCCGGAGACCGCCGCAGCGCAGCCCTTGGAGGACAGACCAAATCCGGAGGGCGATTCTCGGAATCCAGCATCGTCACCCGGGGCGCCCAGGCAGCTTCCGGAGGCTTGTGCCCGGATTCCCGCGCCGATGCCCACTCCAGAGGCCGCATCTCGGAATGCTGGGTCGCGGCTGGATGTGCGCTCCCGGGCGCTGCGCCGTGGCGCGTGGTTCGCCGTGCTGATGCTGCTGGTCTTCCTGCTGGTTCGGCCCGCACTGCGCCCGGACCCGAAGCCGGACAGTGTTCCGGACCTGCGGGTCCCCAGCTCTGCCCCCAGTGAGCTGGACGAGACCGAAACCCCGCGGCCCTACCCGCCGTCGCCACTGCCCAGCACGGCCACCCCGCCGCCCATCCCGAATGCGAAGCCGGCGCCCTATGCGTGGGGAGCGCAGGTCAAGAGCCTGCGGCCGGATCTGGTCAGCCCGGAGGTGGTGATGGCCCCGGACGCCACACCCGACCTGGACCAGCCGGTGATTGCCGCCGGGAAGACCTGGGTGTTGATGACCGGAGAAGGAATCCTGGGGCGGGAGAGCACCGCGCCTGACGCCAGGATCAGGCTGCACGGGCTGGATGCCGTCACCGGCAGGCGGCGCTGGCAGCTGGCGATGCCGTACGGCCTGTGTGGCAGCCACCTGTTGGATGGCAAGCTCGCCTGCGCATCGGGCGAAACGGTCGACGAGACCACCGGGCTGCCCACCCGGTGGAGACTGCAGCTGGTTGACCCCGCGAGCGGGAAGGTCACCGCCAGCACCACTGTCGACGGCTGGTTCACCATGGCCGCGGTGCAGTCCGACCGGTTCATCCTGGTGGAGCAGGCCCAGCCCGCCCCGAAGCTGGTGGTGCACGCCTTCACAGCGTCGTTGGCACCGGCCTGGCGCACGGACCTGTCTGTCCATCCGCTGCACGCCGGCTTCTTCAGCGGCAATCGCTTCGTCACCCGGCACGACCTGACGGTGCCCAAGGGACTCGCGTTGGAGAAGGTGCGGCTGCGGCAGGTGGACCAGATGCTGGCGCTGTGGGGCACTCGCCACATGGCCTTCCTTGACCTGACCAACGGCAAGGTCCGCGGCGTGCTGGCATGCTCCCGGCTGGTGGACGACGGCGTCCGGATCTGGTGCAACGAGCAGGGCCGCGCCGCCGCCTACTCCCGGGATCTCAAGCCACTGTTCCGTACCGCGCCGGGGGTCCGGCTGGCCCACCCCCGCGTGGACCGGCGCCACGGTGACCGCTCCGTTCCGGTCTTCGTGAACCAGCACGGCCAGGTGGTGGGGGTGAACCGGGCGATGGGCAAGACCCAGGGCGTGATCGCCGACACCTCCGCCCACAGCACCGTCGCCGACGCCCTGGAGCCCATCGCCGTGCAGGCGGGCGGAAGCATCTTCATCGACGACGCCAGCGGGGTGATCGGCTTGGACCAGTCCGGGACCAAGGCGGTCTGGGCCGTGCAGGACTACGTCACGCTGGAGGTGCTGTCCCACGGCAAGCAGGCGCTGCTCAGTGACCAGCAGGTGCTGGACGTGGTGGATCCGGTCACGGGTGCGGTCTCGGCCAGATTCAAAGACCTGCCCGGGTACACCATCGCCGGGGTCGGCAACCCGGCCGACGACGCGATCATCTCGGTTGGCCTCGACGGGCTCTGGCGGCTCCGGCTGCCGTAGCCACCCTCCTGCGGTTTGCACCCGAGCGACCAGCGCCCCGGCTCAGAACCAGCGGGCGAGTTCCTGGGCCGTGCCGCCGTCGTCGAAATTCCCCGTGACGTGGTCGGCGCAGGCCTTGACCTCGTCGGGGGCATCCCCGATCGCCACGCCGCGGCCGGCCCACTTGAGCATCTGGGTGTCATTGCGGCCGTCGCCCAGGGCCAGCACATTCTTCTTCTTGACGCCCAGCTCGGCGCAGACCTCCTTCAGCCCGGTCGCCTTGTTCACGCCGACGGGGGCAATGTCCAGCCACGCCGACCAGCCGATGAAGTAGCTGACGCCGCGCATGCCCAGCGCTCGGGCGATCTTCTTGAACTCCTCGCTGGAGGAGTTCGGGTCACGGATGATGACGCGGGTGACGGGTTCGGCGCACAGCTCCTCGACGGTCTGCAACCGCATCTCCCCGGTGAGGTCACCATCGGGGAAGAGTTCGTTGAGCCGGTAGCCGCCGCGCGGATCCTCGACGGCAACCCGCATGTGCGGGTGCTTGGCCAGCACCTTCTGGATTGCGGGGCCCGGGTCGAAGGTGACCTGCTTGCGCAGCCGGTAGGGCGGGAAGTCCACCACCACGGCGCCATTGGAGCTCACCGCGGGGCCGGGTGGCAGATCGAGCGCCTCGAAGATCGGCTGGGTGTCACCCCAAGCCCGTCCGGTGGCCAGTACCACCGGCACACCTGCGGTCTTGATCCGGTCAACCGCGTCACGGACTGAATCTGGGAGATGACCTTCGTGATCGACGAGTGTTCCGTCGATGTCCAGGGCCACCATCTCGGGGCGCCAATTCATGGATCGAGTCTGCCACCAAGCTGTGACCAAATGGTGAAGCGCGGGTGGCCACAGCATGTCAATGCCGGGCCCCCGCGCTTGTCAACGGGTACTGACCGGACGGTTCAGATGTCCCGAGCGGAATCAGGCCGCCAGGCGACGGCTGGTCCCGCCGCGGCGCAGCACCTCACGGGCAGCCTGCAGGACCACCTCCATGCTGGGCTTCACGCGGTGCAGGCTGCGGCTGGGCGTAGGACTGTTCCGGGCCTTGCGCAGGTGCCGCTTCACCGTGGAGAGGCTGCAGCCCAGGCGGGCCGCAATGGTCTCCAGCGAGTCGTGCGGGTTGGCGGCGCGCAGCCGGACCACCTCGGTCGGGTCGATCTGCCGGTTGGGGGTCACGACACCGGCGAAGGAGTCGAGATCCTCCGGCTTCACACGAACGCCCAAGCGGGAGCGGATCGCGTTGCGCTGGGCGGGGGTGGTCCCGGCCACATAGCCGGCGACGTCGTGCTCCACGACGGCGGTGTAGAGGCAACGCTCCAGCAGCGGGCAGCTGCCACAGGCCTGTTCGGCCTTGCGGGTCAGCATGGACTGCAGGTGGCGCTCCTGGGCATTGGCCGGGGGGATGTGATCCTCCAGCAGCGGATGCTGGAAGACCTCAGCGAGTTCAACACAGGCCCTGGCCGGAGTGACGGTTCTGGTCTGGATGGTCATTTTGGTTGTGACAACTTTCGGTGCGGGAATCGGGGTGACGGTGTCCCTACGACGGAGTTCGTGTCCCTTGCGGTTCCCACGGTGACCCCGACGGCTCTAGGTTGTCAGGCCGAATCGCGCTCCAGTCGCCCCAATGGTGAGGGGGGCTACCTGTTCCCCGGGTGCCCGGATACTCACCGAAACATGAGTACTGGTACTCATAGTTCACCTTTGAACTGTTGAAGGCGGAAATGGCCACTCGCAATCCCTGTGAGGGCAGGGATTTTGCGGGGGGTGACCGGCGGGCCTGGCGACGACGCCGTCTGATTCTTGGCCACAGAAGGCACTTTTCCACCGTGTCACGTATTTGCGTGACAGTGCACCGATTGTCCCCCGTGGCGGTGTCACCTGAACAGAGGACAAGCGAAACTGTGAGTGTTAAGTATTCGATCAGAAAAGCCGCTGCTGTCCTGACGACGTGCCGGTCTATGTGGTGGCCAGCGCACTCGCCAGCAGGGCCATCACCCTCATCCCGCGCGAGACGGCCTCCTGCCAGTTGGTGGCGCCGGCTCGGTCGCGTGGCCACGGCCAAGAGGGTGTGGTGCAACCGACATGGCTCTGCTCACCTCCCAACTCTGGTTCAGATGACGAGATCGTAGCCCCCGGTGCGGCGACGATGGGTGGTGGTTCACGGGCGGGCGGCCGGGACGGAACACCGGTCCGCGGCCCGCCGTCGACGCCTGCGCCCCGGCATAGTCTGGGGCAATGAGCGCGAGCGACGAGGTGCTGCAACGGCTGCCCGACGGAACCGTCAAGCAGCGCAACCCCTTCACCGGAACCCAGGTGTGGACCGTGCCGGGGCGTGGCAAGCGTCCGTTGCCCAAGACGCTGGACGATCCGGCGCCGCTGCCGCCCGGCGGGGGAGTGCCCGGCTGCGCCTTCTGCCCGGGGCATGCGCTCGACAACCCGCCCGAGCGCTCCCGGCTCGTGCGCGACGGGAAGGGATGGAGCACCATCACCGGGTTGACGGCCATGGAACTGGATGACACCGAGGCGGACTTTCGTCGGGTGCCGAATCTCTTCGAGATCTGCTCGCTGGACTATTGGCGGCTCAACCACGGCATCGAGCCCAGCCGGGAGGTGCTGGAGCGGGCCGACGCCTACCTGGCCGATTCCGCCGGCCATGAGCACATCGAGCGGGTCTGGCGGCTCCGGGAGCGCTTCGCCAAGGTTGGCGTCGAGCCCACCGAGGAGCTGCTGCGCCAGGCGGCGCTGGGCTGGTTCGGCACCACGCACGAGCTGGTGATCCCGCGGCGGCACCACGTCGACGACGCGCAGGACACCAGCGAGTTGGCGTCCTCGGGCTGGCTTGGCGTCGACGAGCACCGGGCCTATGTGGGGCTCACGGTGCAGGCGATGGCGGACCTGTATGCGGCCAATGCCGCGGCGCGTTATGTCTCGGTCTTCCAGAACTGGCTCAAGCCGGCCGGCGCCAGCTTCGAGCATCTGCACCGGCAGGTCGTCGCCATCGACGAGGTGGGGGAGCACGCCGGGGCCGCCGCGGAGGTGCTGGTGCGCAAGCCCAACGCCTTCAACGAGTACGGGCTGGACATCGCGATCGAGAACGGGTTGCTGCTGGCGGCCAATGACCATGCGGTGGCCTTCGCCGGCTTCGGGCACCGTTACCCGTCGGTGGAGATCTACTCGCTCTCCGAGCGTAGGGAGCCCTGGCTGCTGGACCAGCAGGAGATGGACGCGATGAGCGACCTGCTGCACGCGATGCACGCCGCCGGCGGGGAGAAGCTCTCCTGCAATGAGGAGTGGCATCACCGGCCGCCGTCGCTGGCGGACGGGATCGGCGCGATCGGGGAGGAGCACATCCCTTGGCGGATCGTCGTGAAGTGGCGGATCTCCACCCTGGCCGGCTTCGAGGGCGCCACCAAGATCTACCTGAACACTCTGTCTCCGTGGGATGTGCACCGTCGGGTGCTCAAGGAGCTCTACCGGCTGCGCGACGAGGGCCGGATTGCCCCGATGAAGCTGGGCGACGAGTGCGACGTCGTCCCCGGGAGCATTCCCTGCTGAGCTGTTGTCAGCTGGCCAGCTGACCCTCCACAGGCCCGTGGCGGACGGGGTGTAGTCATCAAGGTCCCTGGCGATCCGGAAGGACGGTGCCGGAGGTGACGAGTGTCATGAGGTGGGCGCCTTGTGGCGGCAGCGCCGGGCCATCGTTGGGGTGCTGGAGGCACACAATGGGACGAGTGTGACACGGGTATGGGCGATGTTTGCGGGCCGTCGAAAAATCGGATGAAAACTGTCAGAGGCTCCCTCTAGTGTCATTCCTGCCATGCAGACCTTTCCTCCGGCCACCCAGGCCTTCAGCCACCGCACCCGCGACGCCCTGACCCCATCCGCTCGGGGCGGCGCGGGTGCCACCGCGCGCGGCGATGAGCCCGACACCCGCAGCCCGGCGCGTTTCCTGCGCTGGCTGCTGGGTCAGCAGCTGGATCTGGTGCTGGCCAGTGCCGCCGTCGGGGCGCTGTGGTTCCTGCCCAGCGCCGTGAACCCGTGGTTGCTCGGCCGCGCCATCGACGAGGGAGTCAGCAAGGGCAGCGTGCTGGCCACCCTGCCGTGGGCGCTCGCGATGGTGGCCAGCATCACCATCGGCGTGGTGGGCGGCACCCTGATGCACACCAGCGCCGTCACCGGCTTCCTGGTGGCGATGTACAAGACCATGAAGCTGGTGCTGCGCAAGGGCACCCAACTGGGGCACGTGGCCACCAGGCGGACGCCGTCGGGGGAGATGCTCTCCATCGCCGGCGGCGACGCCGAGACCTACGGCATGGTCTTCGAGGTGGTGGGCCGCACGATCGCGGCCGCAGCAGCCTTCATCTTTGTCGCCGGGCTGGTGCTGGGCGAATCGGTGAAGCTTGGGCTGGTCACCCTGATTGCCGCGCCGCTGCTGGTCGGGGCCGCATCGCCCCTGCTGAAACCGCTGCAGCGCGCTCAGGCCAGCGAACGCAGCCGCTCCAGCGAGCTGACCGGCATGGCCACCGACATCGTCGCCGGCCTGCGGATCCTGCGCGGTATCGGCGGCGAGCAGACCTTTGGTGACAACTACGCCACCCAGTCGCAAAAGGTGCGGCACGCGGGGGTGCTGGCCGGCAGCTGGCAGGCAGCCGTCGACGCGCTGAGCGTGCTGCTCTCCGGCCTGCTGCTGGTGGTGCTCACCTGGTTGGGCACCCGAGAGATGCTGGCCGGACGCCTCTCGATCGGGCAGTTGGTCAGCTTCTTCGGCTACGCCATCTTCATGGTCTGGCCGATCAGCACCTTCTTCGAGTTCGTGCAGAAATGGGTGCAGGGGTTGGTGGCGGCCAAGAAGACCATCGCCGTGCTCGGGCAGCGTCCGCCGTGGCGTGAGCCCGACGCCGCCCAACCGCTGCCCGTCGGGGCGACCATCGCCGATGAGGCAACCGGTTTCGTCGCCCATCCCGGCCGGATGACGGTGGTGGTGAGCGCCCTTCCCGACCACTCCGCGGCCCTGGCCGACCGCATCGGGCGCTACCTGCCGAGCCAGACAGACCCGGTCTCGCTCACCATCGACGAGGGCTTGAAGGGTCGCGCCGCCAAGCAGGCCCGGGCAGAACGCGAGCGTCAACGGGCCGAGCTGGTGGCCGCCGACGAGGCCACCGCGGAGGCCCGCTGGGGTGTCAGCTTCGACGGCGTCGACCTGTCGCGGGTCAGCCTGGACGAGCTGCGCTCCCGGGTACTGGTGGCCGACGCGAATGCCCAGGTCTTTGCCGGAACGTTGCAGCAACTGGTGGATCCGCACGGCCGCGCCACCCGCGAACAGGCCGAGGCGGCGCTGCGCACCGCCAATGCCGAGGACGTCTATGACGCGCTTCCCGGCGGCTGGCAAGGCGTGCTGGACGAGCGCGGCCGGGGTCTGTCTGGTGGTCAGCGGCAACGGCTGGTGCTGGCCCGCGCACTGCTGGCCGACCCCGAGGTGCTCGTGTTGGTGGACCCCACGTCGGCCGTGGATGCCCATACGGAGGCCCGGATTGCGGCCCGGCTGGCCGAGCACCGTCGGGGCCGGACCACGATCGTCACCACTGTGTCCCCGCTGTTGCTGCACCACGCGGACGACGTCGTGCTGTTGATCGACGGCAAGGCGGCTGCCCGCGGCAGTCATGCGGACCTGTTGGCCGGCAACGCGGCCTACCGGGATGTCGTCGCCCGGGGCATGGACGACGACACCGAGACCGATCAGGAAGGAGGCCAGCGATGAGCGAGCCCCGGCAAGCGGTTGCCGACGACCTGCTGGCCACCTCCGCCAGCACGTGGCTGGATTCGGCACCCGGGCACGGCTCGGAGATCCCCGACGTGCTCCGGGTGGACGAGTCCGTGTGGCTTCCGCTGCGGCTGCGCGGCTGGCGACACCGTCGTGACCTGCGCGCGAAGCGGGCGGAGGACTTCTACGCCGCCTCCCGCAATCCGGAGCGTGGCCTGCCGGTGGCGCCCGACTCGGACGTGGTGGCCTTCGTCAAGAAGATGCTGATCGACCGCAAGCGGTTGGCCGTCGGGCTGGTGCTGCTCAATGGTCTGGCCGCCGTGGCTGGCCTGCTGGTGCCCCGGATGCTCGGCGGCCTGGTGGACCGGGCTGGGCAGGGCGGTGACGCCCTGGCCAGCCAGCTGGACGGGATCGCCCTGACCGTGGTCGGGGTCGTGCTGCTCCAGACCCTGCTCACCTTTGGCGCCCGCCGGATCAGCGCCGTCTTCGGCCAGGACATGCTGGCCGAGGCCCGCGAGTATGTGGTCCGCGTGGTGCTGCGGCTACCGCTCTCCACGGTGGAGCGGGCTTCCAGCGGTGATCTGGTCACCCGGGTCACCCGCGACGTCTCCACCATGTCCGGTGCCGTCCGGTGGGCCCTTCCCCAGCTGGTGATCGCGTCGGTGATGACGGTGCTGACCATGGTGGCGATGTTCCTCAACTCGTGGATCCTGGCGCTGCCCAGCGTCGGTTCCATGCTGCTGCTGGCCGTCGTCGCCCGTGGGTACCTGCGCAAGGCACCGATGGGCTACATCACAGAGGGCGGCACCTACTCCACGATCAATACCGGCCTGACGGAGACGATCGAGGGCGCCCGGACCGTGGAATCCCTGCGCCTGCAAGGCACCCGCACCGCGCGCACCGACGTCGACATCGAGGAATCGGCCCAGGCCGAGCGCTACACCATGACGCTGCGCAACCAGATGTTCCTGAGCGTCGACTACGCCTACCAGGGGCCGCTGGTCTTCATCGTGCTGCTGGGTGCCTGGGGACACTCGCACGGCTGGGTCACGCTGGGCCAGATCACCGCCGCTGCCATCTACGTGCAGCAACTGATCGAGCCCATGGACCGGTTGATCCAGACCCTGGACCGGCTGCAGGTGGGGATGGCTTCCACCACTCGCCTGCTCGGCATCGCGGCGGTGCCGCAGGATCGGCAGCCCTCCGGTGAGGTTCCCGTCGATGACCGCCTGCTCGCCAAGGACCTGCGCTTCGCCTACCGCGAGGATCACGACGTGCTGCACGGCGTCAGCCTTGATCTGCGGCCGGGGGAGCGACTGGCGATCGTCGGCCCGTCCGGTTCCGGCAAGTCGACGCTGGCCCGGCTGTTGAGCGGCATCAACGCGCCCCGGGAGGGTCAGGTGAGCGTGGGCGGCGTCGACGTGATGGGCCTGCCCCTGCAGGACCTGCGTACCCGGGTGGCACTGGTCACCCAGGAGCACCACGTCTTCGTCGGCACGGTGCGGGACAACATCGTCCTGGCGCGGGAGCAGACCGCCACCGACGAGGAGGTCTGGGAGGCCCTGCGCGCGGTGGACGCGGCCGGCTGGGTGGAGCGCTTGCCCGACGGCCTGGCCACCAAGATCGGCTCCGGCAACCAGGTGCTCACCCCGGCCCAGGCGCAGCAGGTGGCACTGGCCCGGCTGGTGATCGCCGATCCGCACACCCTGGTGCTGGACGAGGCCACCAGCCTGATCGACCCGAAGACCGCCCGTCACCTGGAGGGATCGATGGCCAGCCTCTTGGACGGCCGCACCGTGGTGGCGATCGCACACCGACTGCACACCGCGCACGATGCCGACCGGATTGCCGTGGTGATCGACGGGCGGATTGCCGAGCTGGGCTCCCACCACGAGCTGATGGAGCTGGACGGGGAGTACGCGTCGCTCTGGCGGGCCTGGACCAGCTGATTCGGCCCCTGGCGGCCGGCACGAACTGCGGACGGAGACTCCTGCCAGGCAGCGGAAGCTGTGCCGCCGTGAGATCCAACGTCATTGCTGGTCTCCTTGTTGTGCTCAGGCCATGGGCCGGGTGTCGCGTCGGCGATGCCCGGCCCATGGAACCAGTTTCTTCTTGTGGGGTTGTTCTGTCAGGACTTCTGCTGTTTCGGCACCGTGACCATGATCGAGATCATCGAGACGACGACCAGGAAGAGGTTGAACAGCATGGTGACCATGCCTGCGGTGCGGATGTTCACATTGGTCTGGATTCCGTTCATCTGCACCGCGTCGCCGATGCGGGTGACGTCGGCCCCCATCATCGCGGTGAAGATGGCCAGGGACAGGGCCGCACCGATGGCCGAACCCAGGCTGGAGGCCATCTTGTAGATGCCGGAGCCGGAGCCGGACTGCGCTGCGGGCAGGTTGCTCAAGGCGGCATCGGTGGACGGGGTGGCGTAGAAGGCCAGGCCCAGGCCGAACAGGGCGTAGGCGATCACGGCCAGCACGCTGTAGGTGTCCACCAGCACATTGGTCATGGCCAGCAGGATGCACACGACGCCGACGATCGCGGCGCCCCACAGCATCGGCCTGCGAGGGCCGAACTTCTGCAGCAGCTTCTCGCCGACGCGGATGAAACCGATGATCGTGATGGCATAGCCCAAGGTGAGTAACCCGGCGCGCCAGGGGTCGAAGCGCTCGGGGCGGGCCAGCTGCAGCATTTGCTGGCTGACGATCAGCAGGCCGATGGTGGCGTTGATGGTGAAGTTGGAGATGGTGGCGCCGGTGAAGGTCTTGTTCGTGAACAGGGAGAAGTCCATGAAGGGGTTGGACTGCCGCTGCTCCCACCAGACGAAGGTGGCCATGCCCACGAGGGCCAGCGCGGCCAGGGTCAGCGTAACCGGACTGGCCCAGCCGAGCTGCGCGCCGAAGATCACGACGATCATCAACGCAAGGATCGTCGCGATGAAGAGCAGCAGCCCCACGATGTCGAAGCGCTTGGGTGCGGTCTTTTCGGCCTTGCTCTCCGGGGTGCCCCACATCATCGCGATGGACACCAACGAGATGACGATGGAGGCCCAGAAGATGTAACGCCATCCGATGTTGGTCGCGACGAAGCCACCGAAGATGGCGGCCAGACCGGAGCCACCCCAGGACCCGATGGACCACATGGACACCGCGCGCTGGCGAGCCGGTCCGTCCCAGTAGGCCTTCAACAGGGCCATAGTCGACGGCATGATGCAGGCCGCCGACAGGCCCTGGATGGCGCGGCCGGTCAGCAACAGCGGCAACGCGGCGGAACCGCTGGCCAGCACCACCAACAGGGACCCGACCAGACCCAGCACATTGCCCGTGATGGCCACCTTCACGCGGCCCAGCTTGTCCGCCAGGCCACCCATCAGGACGATGAACAGGCCGCTGAACAGGGCGGTGATGCTCACCGCAAGGTTCATCTGGTTGACGCTGACGTGTGGATTGGCCCACTGTCCGGGGGTGGCGGTGGGGCCGTTGATCTCGGTCAGCATGTTGCGTGCGACGGTGCCGGTGGTTCCGGCGAACAACCAGAAGGTGGTGACTCCCAGGACGATGCCCCACAGCAACTTCTCGTTGCCGCGAAAGCCCGTCGCGGACTCGGGGGTGGTGCTCATGCGTTGCTCTCACTCTCGGGGGTCTTCTTGCCCAACCACGCCAGCGCCGCGACGGCGAGCGCCTCGGTGCCGGTCTGCAGGGTGGGGTGGATGGTGGGCGCGAAGCCCGGGTTGTGGTTGCCGATCACCTCGGCGCCCTCGGCGAAGCCACCGACGCCCCAGTAGCAGTAGGGGACACCGAAGGCGTCGGGGATGATGCTGAAGTCCTCGCTGGCGGGGACCGGGGCCAGGTGCAGCACGCGCTCCTGCCCGAAGTGGCCGACGAAGGCCTCGGTGACCCGCTCGGTGGTCTGCTCGTCGTTGGTGGTCAGCGGGAAACGGTCGTAGTACTCGACATCTGGTTCCTTGGGGCAGCCGGAGGCCTCGCACTCTGCGCGCACGATCCGCTCGATGGCCTCCAGCACCTTGTCGCGGACCGCATTGTCGTAGGTGCGCACGTTCAGCAGCAGCGTTGCCGTGTCCGGGATGATGTTGGACTTGCTGCCGGCCTGGATGCTTCCGACGGTCACCACACCGAAGTCCCCGGGGGCGATCACGCGGCTGACGATGCCCTGCAACCGCACGACGATGGTGGAGGCGAGCACGACCGGGTCCACGCCCAGGTGCGGCATCGAACCATGGGATCCCTTGCCGTGCACGGTGATCCGGATGCTGTCGCCCGCCGAGAGCACGGCGCCGGTGCTGGTGGAGACGGTGCCGGCCAGTCCGGGCAGGACGTGCTGGGAAAGGCAGACGTCGGGCTTGGGGAGCTTGTCCACCAGACCGCCGTCCACCATGGAGCGGGCACCGGCGGCGATCTCCTCGCCGGGCTGGAAGAGGGCGATGTGGGTGCCGCTCCACGCGTCGCGGTGCCGGGAGAGCAGCTCGGCAGCGCCCAGGCCCCAGGTGATGTGCATGTCGTGGCCGCAGGCATGCATCGCGCCGTCGGTCTGCGACGAGTAGTCCAGGCCCGTGGCCTCGGTGACGGGCAGGGCGTCGATGTCGGCGCGGGTCAGGACGCAGCGTCCCTCACCATTGGCGAGCACGCCGACGACTCCGCCACCGACCTGCTGGACCTGGTAGTCGAAGCCCTCCAGTCGACGGGTGATCTCGGCCGCCGTCTCGCCCTCCTCCATGGACAGTTCCGGGTGACGGTGCAACTCCTTGTACAGCTCCTCCTGCCAGACCAGCGTCTGCTCGATGCCCTGCAGGGCCGGGTGGGTGGTGCTCATGCTCGCGTCCTTCCGTGGGTGCCTGTCTTCGACGCTAGGGACCATTTCACGCCCGGGCTGGGTGTTTCCTTCAGTTGCCGGGACGTTCGCCGGTGGCCGAATGCCTCGTGGTGGTGAATTGCGGCGACGTAGCGTGGCTGCGGACGTCGTGGGGGCACAGGCCTCCGCCAGGCACAGGAGGCCAACACCAGATGAAACTCGCAGACCAGATCGTGGCCCAGTTGCAGGCGGCGGGAGTCCGTCGCATCTACGGCATCGTGGGAGACTCGCTCAACCCCGTTGTCGACGCGGTGCGCCGCACCGGCGGAGCGGAGAAGGGCGGCATCGACTGGATCCACGTCCGCCATGAGGAGGCGGCGGCCTTTGCCGCCGCGGCTGACGCCCAGCTTACTGGTGAATTGGCGGTGTGTGCCGGTTCCTGCGGCCCGGGCAACCTGCACCTGATCAATGGGCTCTACGACGCGAACCGCTCCGGTGCCCCCGTGCTGGCCATCGCCTCGCACATCCCCAGCGCCCAGATCGGCCAGGGCTACTTCCAGGAGACCCACCCGGACCGCCTGTTCACCGAGTGCAGCGTTTACTGCGAGCTGGTCAGCACCCCACAGCAGTCGCCGCGGGTGGTCGAGGCCGCCATCCAGCACGCCGTCACCCTGAACGGCGTCTCCGTGGTCACCATCCCCGCCGACATCACCAATGAGGATGCCGCGGCGGAGGCGCCCCAGCACAGCCCGCTGTCTCGCGGCTCGCTGCACCCCAGCCCCGAACGGCTGCAGGAGCTGGCCGACGCGATCAATGCCGCGGACAAGGTGGCCATCTTCGCCGGCGCCGGCGTCCAGGGCGCCCATGACCAGGTGATCGAACTGGCCGGCAAGATCAACGCCCCCGTCGGTCATTCCCTGCGCGGCAAGGACTTCATCCAGTACGACAATCCCTATGACGTCGGCATGACCGGCCTGCTGGGCTATGGCGCGGCTGCAGCCGGCATGGAGGATGCGGACCTGTTGGTGCTGCTGGGCACCGACTTCCCCTATGACCAGTTCCTGCCCGACGTGCGCACGGCCCAGGTGGATCGGCGCGCCGAGCACCTGGGTCGCCGCACCGACGTGGACGTGGCCGTGCACGGTGATGTGCTGCCCACCCTGCAGGCCCTGCTGCCGTTGGTGAAGAACAAGCGCAACAGCCGCTTCCTCAAGCAGATGCTGAAGAAGCACAGTCGCATTGTGGACAAGGGCACCAATGCCTACACCCGCAATGCCAAGAAGCTCACCCCGATCCACCCCGAATACGCGATGGCGGTGCTGGACGACCTGGCCAGCGACGAGGCGGTCTTCACCGCCGACACCGGCATGTGCAATGTCTGGACCGCCCGCTACGTCACGCCCAATGGTCGGCGTCGGCTGATCGGCTCCTTCCTGCACGGCTCCATGGCCAATGCCTTGCCGCACGCCATCGGCGCCCAGTTCGCCTACCCCGATCGCCAGGTGATCAGCGTCAGCGGCGACGGCGGGCTGTCCATGCTCTTGGGCGAGCTGCTCACCATCGCCACCTACCAGCTGCCGGTGAAGGTGGTGGTCTTCAACAACTCGACGCTGGGCATGGTGAAGCTGGAGATGCTGGTCAACAGCCTGCCCACCCATGGCACCGAGGTGCCCGACTCCAACTATTCCGCGATCGCCAATGCCGTGGGAATCAAGGGCATCCGGGTGGAGAAGGGCGAGGACCTCCAGAAGGCCTACCACGAGGCCCTGGAGCACGATGGACCGGCGCTGGTGGAGGTGGTCACCGACCCCAATGCCCTGTCCATCCCGCCCGAGGTCAGCCTGGACCAGGTCTACGGCTTCGCGACGGCGATGAGCCGCACCGTGCTCAACGGCGGTGCCGGTGAGGTGGTGCGGATGGCCCGCTCCAACCTGCGCAACATTCCGCGCAGCTGAATCCCGGACTGGCTCGGGCTCCCTCGCCTGCCACCGAATCCGAGAAGCGACCGCCAGATTCACGTCTTCCGGGCCGCCCACGCGGAGGCCCGGGCAGACCGCCAATCTGGCGGTCGCTTTTCGGAATCCCACGACGACTCCTGCGCGCCGCGACCCGAAGCGACCTATCTTGTGGGTGGATGACACGGGAGGGAGCGGTCATGAAACAGCGGGTGAGGGTGCTGGCCCTGGCGAGTCTGCTGGCGGTGGGGTGTGCGCCGAACGGGAAGAGCCCCAGCCCGGGCCTGTCGGGGCAGAGCACGCCGGCGCCCAAGCCCTCGGCGGCGCCGTCGCCGGCGGCTTCGGCCAGCAGGCCTGTCGACCAGTTGATCAACACCCAGAGCGTGATCAGCTACCAAGGGATCGGCGCCTACAGCCTGGGCACCCCCGGCGCGAGGTTGCAGGAGGAAGGGTTGGCGACACCCAACCAAGCCTGCGAGAAGATGTGGGACCCCACAACGGCGCCCCAGATCCTGGGGATCGAGTTGAACTTCGACGGTGATGGGAAACTCATCGGCGTCTCCACCCTGAACCCGATGATGAGGACAACCTCTGGAGCGCACGCCGGCATGACCTTCACCCAGGTGGCCAAGATCTACGGCAAGGGCTTCAGCTACGTCACCCTGCCCTATGGCGAGCAGCGCAATCTCACCGTCGGCCGGATCAGTCACGGCAGCCGGGAGATCCTGTTCGGCCACCGCGCCGACAGCGGCGAAGACGGTGATGCCAAACCAGGGATCGACGTCAGCTGGGTGATGGTGCAGGAGCAGTCCAAGGGCATCCACTGGGGCTGCTGACCCTCGACGGGGTGATCGCCAGGAGACAAGGGGTTGACGAGTCTTCCGGGTGTTGCTTTATTCTCGGGAACGCCGTTGGGAAGGACACCGCGCATGGGCTCACCGGATCTTGCGAGAGACGAACTCCTGCTGGACATCGCCCGCACACAGGGAGCGTCGCTGGCGATCCGGGCCGTGACCACGGCCTACGCCGATCGGCGCCACCCGGGCGTCGTGGCGTCATCCGCGCTGGCGACGGGCTATGCCGAACCGAACCGTGGCGTGGTGGCCGTCCAGGTGATCACCGAGATCGACGGTCGGCGCATCGGCGAGCCCGAGCCGTCCTTGTGGGTGAAGGATCGCTTCCTGCAGCCCACCGACGACGGCGTCGCAGCCCTGACGGCGCCCGCCACGCTGCTGGGCACGGCACTGTTCCCGCTCGCCCTGCTTGAGGGGACGGAGGAGGTTCAGGTCGGCGACGGGGAGTGGAGCCAGGTTCGCATCACGTGCGAGAACCTTGTGCGCTCTGCGGGGGAGGCGGGCGACGATGTCCGGGAAGCCTTGGACATGCAAGGGATGGCCTCCATCGATGTGGTGGAGGCCCAGGTGCGGCAGTCCGAGGGCCTGGTCCGCGAGGTTCACATCGAGCTGCCAATGGCCGACGGTGAGCTGGATGGCCTGCACCGCTTGGTCTTCGACCTACGGCTGGATCCCACCGAGCCACGAGTCGTCGACATCCCTGCGGCAGACTCCGATATCCGCTTCGAGGAGTTCCTGATGGACCTGTTGCAGGAAGAGTGAGGGGAAGACGCACAGCGCCCCCGGCCCGGGTGGGCCGGGGGCGCTCCCTTCGGACAGACTCAGGGACCGTGAGTGCAGGCTCCAGCACGCCGAAGCTCGGCCGGATCAGCGACGGCGCTCGGGAGATGTTGTTCGGCCATCGTGAGGTCAGCGGCCAGGAGACCGACGCCACTTCAGACGGCAAGGTCGGCGGGGTGATGGTGCAGGAGCAGCCCAAGGGGGACCCTTGGGGCTGCTGACATCTCGCGGCCGGATGTGACCGGGTAGTGGTTGGCATGCTCAGGGTTCTGCTCCGACCTCAGTAGGCACTCTGATCCCGCCGTGGCACTTTCAAACCCCCGCGCTCTGCTGGCAGGGATCAGGACGCGCCGGACGGAGAGCCACGGTGCGCTCGTAGGGGCTCAGTGCGCCCAGTTGACGACTGCGAGACGTCACACGAACAATTGCGCCCTGGCCGTCCCTGGGCGGCGCAGGGTTGCCAGGGAGTGGAAAGACTGAGCCTCTCATGATGAAAAAAGATGAAAATATGTAGAAAGTATTGACAGAGATTGCAGATGGCGCGCACTCTTGAGGCATGAAGTTCGCCACGCGTCTCAACTCGTTCAAGTCGGTAGCCGAGGGCACCGACGCCATCCTGCGAGCCGTCGCAGGTATCGAAGGGATTGACTATGTCGATCTCAACTATCCGGAACACTTCGACCGCAGCATCCCCGAACTCAAGGCGTTGCTGGCCGAGATGAACCTGACCGTGAACAGCGTTGCCATGCGCTTCCGCAGCGACTTCGTTGGCGGTGAGTTCACCAATGCTGATCCAGCCGTTCGGCGGGAGGCCATCGAGCTCACCAAGAAGGGCATGGATGCGGCCGCCGAGCTCGGTGCCGACTCGTTGACGGTGTGGTTGGGCTTCGATGGCTACGACTACACATTCCAGAAGGACTACGCGGCTGCCATGGATATGGAGGTGGCGGCCTACCAAGAGATCGCTGACCACAATCCCGCACTCAAGATCTCCATCGAGTACAAGCCTTACGAGGAGCGAGTTTTCGCGCTGGTGCCCAATGGTGGGATCACATTGAACGTTCTCGACCGCGTCAATCGGCCCAACATGGGCATGACACTCGACTTCTGTCACCAGCTGATGGCCAACGAGCAGCCGGCCTTCATCGCCGCCCTCGCGCTGGCGCAGGATCGTCTGTTTGGCATCCACCTCAACGACGGTCACGGCCGCACCGATGACGGGCTCATGATCGGCTCCGTGCACCCCTTCGAAACCGTCGAACTCGTCTACTACCTCCTGCGGCACAACTACGACGGCGTCATCTACTTCGACACCTTCCCCATCCGGGAGAACCCCGTGGAGGAAGCACGCAAGAACGTCGAAACCCTCACCCGCATCTTCGAACGGGTCCAGGCTGCCGGCGTCGACCAGATCACCAAGGTCGTCCAGTCCCAGGACGGCATCCAATCCCAGGCCCTGCGCAACGCGCTCGTCTGACCAACCAGGAGAAACACCATGCAGTTCACATCAACAAAGAAGTTGATCGCCGTCGGTTTCGTGGCGGCCGCAATCACCGCCGGCTGCACTCCCGGCAACACCACCAGCGGTGGCAGCGCCAGCGGCAACGCGTCCAGCGCTGCCTTCAATCCCGACGAGGATCCCGCCGGCAAGGAGTTCGCTCAGGTCCGCACCGATCTGGGCAAGATGCCCACAGTGAATGACGAGGTGAAGCTTGGCGCGGTGTCCAAGGCCTTTGAGAATGAGTACTGGCGTACGCTCAAGGAGGGGATGGAGACCGGGGTGGCCAAGGCCAAGGGCAGGGGCACCAGTGTGAGCATCACCGTCCAGTCGGCCCAGAATGAGTCCGATGAGCAGGGGCAGCTCTCGATCGTGCAGAACATGATCAACCAGAAGTACTCTGCCTTGCTGCTTTCTCCCATCTCGGACGGCAATCTGGTGCCCGGCGTTGAGGATGCCAACAAAAAGAACATCCCGGTGATCAATGTCAATGACGGCATCATCGCGGCTGCTCCCTACTACGTCGGTCCCAAGGCCAAGCAGAACGGCGAGCTGGCGGCCGAGTTCATCTCCAAGAAGCTCAACGCCCAGGGTGAGGTGGCCATTGTGATCGGCATGCCGAAGGCCTTTGCTGCACGCCAGCGTACCGCCGGTTTCGAGGAGTGGATGGGGAAGAACGCCCCCAACATCAAGATCGTCGAGAAGCAGAATGCCGACTGGGACAGGTCCAAGTCCAAGGATCTGGCAGACACCTGGATCAAGAAGCACCCGAACCTCAAGGCGATCTTCTGCAACAACGACACCATGGCTCTTGGCGTGCAGGAGGCTGTGAAGGCCTCTGGCAAGGACATTGTTGTGGTGGGAGTCGATGGCATTGGTGAGGCGTACAAGTCGATCAAGGCTGGTCAGATGGATGCCACCATTGATTCCTTCCCGCTCTACAAGGGGCAGATCGCCGTGGAAATGGGTCTACGCAAGCTGGGCGGGCAGGAGCTGCCGCGCGTCATCTGGACGCCCCAGGCGCTGATTGATTCCAGCAATGTGAACACCCCCGCAGAGAAGCTCATCAACTGGTCCGAGCCCCAGGCCTGAGTCGTATCGACTGATCGCTGCTGTGGGAGCCGTTGATGCGGTTTCCACAGCAGCGGACTGCGAGAGGAAGATCATGAACAACGCAGTGCGGCTCACCAGCATCTCCAAGAGGTTCGGCCACAACAAGGTTCTGAAGGGCGTGGACATCGACGTCCGTGAGGGCACAGTGCACGCACTCGTCGGCGAGAACGGCGCCGGAAAGTCCACTCTGCTCAATATTCTGCACGGGGTCTACCAAGACTACGACGGTGAGTTGGAGGTGCTCGGCCAGAAGGTCAACTTCAAGAATCCGTTGGAGGCCATCCACCATGGCATCTCCAAGGTTCACCAAGAGATCCAGATTGCACCGGAACTCACAGTCGGGCAGAACATTGCGCTCGGCTCCGAGGTCAGTGCTGCCGGCTTCATCAGGCGGGCTGAACAGTACAAGCGCATCGACGCCATCCTGGCTGATCTGGGTTGCTCCTTCACCAGCCGGACGCGGGCGGGAGACCTGTCCGTCGGACAGATCCAGATGGTGGCCATCGCCAAGTCGCTCTTCCACGAGGCCCGGGTGATCTCTTTCGATGAGCCCACTGCCTCTTTGTCTGATCGCGAGAGCGAAATCCTCTTCCGGGTGATTGGTGAGCTGAAGGAGAAGGGCATCACCATCATCTACGTCAGCCACCGGCTCGACGAGGTGATGACCCTGTCCGACGACATCTCGGTCCTGCGGGATGGTGTGGTGATTGGTACTTGGCCACGGGGGGAAATTTCCAAGGAACAGATGATCGAGAAGATGGTGGGTCGGCAACTGAATGCCGTGCTGGCCGTCACTCGGGAGGCTGGCCAGCAGGGCGGTATCGAGAGCCTGCCCGCGCTCAAGGTGACGGGACTGAGTGGCGACGGCTTCACCGACGTGAGCTTTGAACTCCTTCCTGGCGAGATACTGGGCTTCTCTGGACTGGTTGGCGCCGGGCGATCCGAACTGGTGGAAACAATTTTTGGCGCACGCAAGAAGAGCGCTGGCACGGTGGAGATCTTCGGCAAGGCAGTTGACATCGACAGCCCACGCAGAGCCGTCGGTCACGGCATTGCCTTGATTCCCGAGGACCGAAAACGACAGGGATTCGTTCCCAATCTGGACAACCAAATGAACATGTTCCTCCCACTCTTCGAACGGAACAAGACGTGGGTGGTGAACCGGCGCGCCATCGCCAAGAACTTCAGTTCCTACGGTGAACCGGTGAACGTCCAGCCCGCCGACCCCAAGTACCTCACGGCCAGTCTCTCTGGTGGTAACCAGCAGAAGGTCATCCTGGCAAAGTGGCTGGCCATCAGGCCGGAGATCCTGATCTTGGACGAACCGACCAAGGGGATCGACGTCGGCACGAAGTCGGAGATCTACCTACTCATACACAAGCTAGCCGAAGATGGCAAGGCGGTCATCGTCGTTTCTTCCGAGCTACCCGAGATTCTCGGGATCAGTCACCGCATCATCGTGATGCATGAAGGCCGGGTCACGGCCAACCTCGTCAACTCCGGTCTTGATGAAAAGACCGTGCTCAACCACGCCATGGGGGCACTGCAATGAAGCAGCTCAAACAACTTCTGCTCGGCCGCGAGATCACCACTCTCGTCGCTCTGATCTTGATCATCGCCGTCTTTGCGGTGCTTAATCCCACCTATCTCGCCCCCGCCAACTTGGTGGACGTGCTGGACCAGGCGACGATCAACGGTCTGCTGGCCCTGGGCATCACCTTCGTCATCATCACCGGCGGCATCGACCTCTCGGTCGGGTCAGTGATGGCCATCGTGATTGTGGCAGTTGGCAAGCTCTTGGCGAGCCACGGCATGAATCCGGTGCTCGCAGTGGTGTGTGGCCTGCTCCTCGGAGCCGCGTTGGGTGGTTTCAACGGCTTGTTGGTCACAAAGTTCAAGCTGCAACCCTTCATTGCGACTCTGGCCACCATGTCGATCTTCCGTGGCGTTGCCTACATCGTGACCGGTGGCTGGCCCGTGCTGGACATGCCACAGGCGTTCCGCACCATGCTCGATGGGGATGTTGCAGGTGTCCTGCCAGTAGCCATCGTGATTCTGTTGCTGTTCGCCCTCACGGGTCATGTCATCCTGACCCGGACCAAGGCCGGTGTTTACGCCTTCTCCATTGGAGGCAATGAGGAGTCCACTCGACTGTCGGGCGTGAATGTTGACCGCTACAAGACCCTCACCTATGTGCTCTGTGGCATTGGTGCCGCGTTGGCCGGTATGGTGATGCTGGCCCGACTGGGTACCGGTGAGCCGGCCGCAGGCCAGGGGTATGAACTGAACGCCATCGCCGCTGCAGCCATTGGCGGCACCAGTCTGGCCGGTGGCCGGGGCAGCATCATCGGAACCCTGCTGGGCGCCCTGCTGCTCTCGGCGCTGAAGGTGGGCCTGGTGGTCCAAGGCGTTGACTCCTTCTGGCAGTACATCGCCACAGGCGCCATCATCGCTTTCGCTGCCTACTTCGAGATCATGCGGGACCGGATCAATGCCCGCGCCTGAGATTGTCGTGATCGGCAGCATCAACTATGACCTGTTCCTGATGCAGGATCGGATCCCCCTGCGGGGCGAAACTCTACTGGCCAGGGGTGTCCGGGAGGGGTTTGGCGGCAAGGGAGCCAACCAGGCCGTGCAGGCCGCACGGCTCGGCCGAAAGGTTGCGTTCGTCGGGGCCGTCGGCAGCGATGATCGAGGCACGGCATCCATCGCCAACCTGCGGGAGCAAGGGATTGACTGCCACGTGGACGTGGTCGCAGCGCCTACTGGGCTCGGCGTGGTGAATGTTCTGGGTGACGGTTCTGTCTTCGCAACTGTTGTCCCAGGAGCCAATCTGTCGGTGACTGTGGATCGCGTTCAGGCTGCGGCGTCACTGCTTGAGGCAGCACAGTACGTCATCCTGCAGAACGAGATCCCCGTGCCGACGGTGCGTGCAGCCATGGAGCTGGCGCGTCACAGCGGAGCGAAGGTGGTCTACAACGCCGCCCCGATGAACACCGCATCCAGTGAGTTGGCTCGTGGCTGTGACGTGCTGATCGTGAACGAGGAAGAGGCGATGGCGCTGTTGGGGCGCCGCTTGGAAGATCTCACAGCAATTCGGAACGCTCTTCCGGAGTTGGAGGGACTCTGTCCCCAGGTGATTGTGACTGCTGGGGAGCATGGCGCGTACACCTGCCATGACGGGAAGACAAGGCATGTCGCCCCCATGGCTGTACAGGCCGTGGACACCACGGGTGCAGGTGATTCCTTCGTCGGTGCCTTCACAAGTGCGCTGGTTTCCGGCGCGACTTTCGATCAGGCTGCTAGCCTTGCCAGCGCAGTGGCCGCCGAGACCACGACTGGTGTCGGCGCCCAGACCAGCATGCCTACCTCCATGGAGAGGGGTGGATCCGACGATTCCCTACGAGCGTCGTCAGAAGATCCTTCAGGTTCTCGGTGAGTCTGAGGTTGCCTTCATCGATGACCTGGCCCAGTTGCTCGACACCTCGTCATCCACGGTTCGCCGAGATGTGAATGCCCTGGTTAAGAGCGGGGAGATCACCGCGCTGCGCGGTGGTGGGATCAAGATCAGCGACCGGCCATCCGAGCTGCCAACCTCCACCAAGGCGCACATCAACCTGGATGAGAAGCGCCGGATTGCGCGGGCAGCGGCGCAACTGGTCGACAATGGTGACACGATCTATCTGGACTCAGGAACGACCACTCTGCAGATGATTCCCTTTCTGCGGTCGATGGAGATCCGGATCGTGACCACCAACACGCAGGCCTTGGTTCCCGCCGGAGAGTTCTGCCGCAATGTGGTGATCGTCGGTGGTGACTACGGTGCTGACATCGGCTCGGTGGCTGGGCCGATCACTGAGCAGATCCTGAGCAACATGTTCTTTGACAAGGCCTTCATCGGGACCAGCGGAGTGAGCCGAAGGGCGGGCGCGTCAACCTTCGACGTGCGTGAGGCTGCCAAGAAGCGGATCGCGCATGAGAACAGCACCCGATCCTATGTCTTGGCCGACCACACCAAGCTGGGGAGAACCACCTTCTACAAGGCCCTCGACTTGGCCGAGACCTTCGTGATCACCGACGCCGAGCACGAACTTCTGACCGATGCCAAGGGGCAGATTGTTGCTGAGTAGGAGGGCTCCTACCATCGCGGTCACTCTGAACTCACCCGGGGCATGTCGGACCGCAACCGAGGTCGGACTCTTCAGATGAAACGCGCAGCGCGACGGCTGCGCCCCCCCCGACATTCGTCGGGGGGGGCAGTGCTGCATCGGGGGTGAGGCGCCCCGGCGCTCCCTTCGACAGGCTCAGGGATCGTGAGTGCAGGCTCAGGGATCGAGGATCAGTCCAGACCGAAGTCCATGGCGGCGGCATCCAGCGAGACCTCGGCCTCGCCCGCGCCACGTCCCAGCGACGGGATGGACTTGCCCGCGCCGGCCTTGAGCTCGCCCACCAACTCGGCCGACGCACCGCCCAGCACGCCCTGCGCAGCGTAGATCTCCAGCTTCTCGCGCGAATCGGCGATGTCCAGGTTGCGCATGGTGAGCTGGCCGATCCGGTCCGTCGGGCCGAAGGCGGCATCCTGCACCCGCTCCATGGACAGCTTCTCCGCGTGGTAGCTGAAGTTGGGGCCGTCGGTGTCCAGGATCGTGTAGTCCTCGCCGCGACGCAGGCGCAGCGTGACGGTGCCGGTGACCGCGGAGGCCACCCAGCGGGTGATGGACTCGCGCAGCATCAGGCTCTGCGGATCCAACCAGCGGCCCTCGTACATCAACCGACCCAGCCGGAAGCCCTCGGAATGGTAGTTGGCCAGGGTGTCCTCGTTGTGGATGGCGTTCAGCAGCCGCTCGTAGGCGATGAACAGCAGCGCCATGCCGGGGGCCTCGTAGATGCCGCGGGACTTGGCCTCGATGATCCGGTTCTCGATCTGGTCGCTCATGCCCAGACCGTGCCGGCCGCCGATCTCATTGGCCTTCATCACCAGGTCCACGGGGGAGGAGAAGCTCTCGCCATTGATCTCCACCGGGCGGCCCTGGTGGAAGGTGATCTTGACGTCCTCGGTGTCGATCTGCACCGACGGATCCCAGAACTTCACGCCCATGATCGGCTCGACGGTCTCCAGCGAGACATCCAGGCTCTCCAGGGTCTTGGCCTCGTGGGTGGCGCCCCAGATGTTGGCGTCGGTGGAGTAGGCCTTCTCCTTGGAATCGCGGTAGGGCAGGTTGCGCTCGGTGAGCCAGACGCTCATCTCGTCGCGGCCGCCCAGCTCGCGGACGAAGTCCTCGTCCAGCCAGGGCTTGTAGATTCGCAGGGCGGGGTTGGCCATCAGGCCGTAGCGGTAGAAGCGCTCGATGTCGTTGCCCTTGTACGTGGACCCGTCGCCCCAGATGTTCACGTCGTCGCTGGCCATGGCGCGCACCAGCAGGGTGCCGGTGACCGCGCGGCCGATCGGCGTGGTGTTGAAGTAGGCACGGCCGGCGCTGCGGATGTGGAAGGCGCCGCAGGCCAGGGCGCTCAGCCCCTCCTCGACGAGTTGCTCGCGGCAGTCCACCAGGCGGCTGATCTCGGCGCCGTACTGGGTGGCACGCCCGGGCACCGACTCGATGTCGGGCTCGTCGTACTGGCCGATGTGCGCGGTGTAGGTGCAGGGAACCGCACCCTTCTCGCGCATCCAGGCGACGGCGACGGAGGTGTCGAGGCCTCCGGAGAAGGCGATGCCGACGCGCTCGCCGGCCGGAAGGGAAGTCAGAACTTTGGACACAGGAAGATCCTAGCGCATATCTATTCGATCCGTCGAATAAATATTCCATCGGACGTGGTGGGGCCTCGACGGGCCCGGCCATCGTGGTGGAGTTCCACTGGCCCGCGGGCGCAACCACGGTCTCCGAGCCTGTCGAGGGGGTGATTCTCAGCGACTGGGCGTGGGCGAGGCGCTGGCCACGTCGAGCGGATGGAAGCCGCAGACATCGGTGAGGTTCTCTGCCGCCGGGGTGCTGGCTGCGGCCGATGGCGACGCGCTGTCGCTGGGGTCGGGCTCCGGGGTGCTCGGCGCCGTGGTCTTGGGGGCTGGCGGCTTGGGAGCCGCCGTGGTCGGAGCCGCCGTGGTCGGAGCCGGCGCCGGCGGGGCCTCGGACTCCTGGATCGCCTTCTGGATCCGGGTTCGCATCGCGTCGAAGTCGGGGTTGGCGGAGACGAAGCCATCCTTGCCGTTCACGAACAGCACGCTGGTCTGCTTGCCGGAATCCCGCACCGCCAGCGCCAGGTCGGCGATGTCCGGCAGCACGGCCGACGGGATGTCGGTCTTCACCATGTTCTGGGAGGCCCTGGCGATGCCCTCGTACTTGGTCAGCATGGTCGGCACGTCGGCCTGGTCGATGATCGCCTTGACCAGACACCGTTGGCGGCCCATCCGGCCGAAGTCACCCAGTGGGTCCATGTACCGGCTACGGCCGTACCACAAGGCGTGATACCCATTGAGCTTCTGATTGGGGCCCACCTCGAGGAAGCCGGTGGTGTCTTCCGGGTGATCCGCCGACCCGTTGATCGGCAGCCGCTGGTTGATGTTGACCGTCACGCCGCCCATGGCGTCGATCACCGAGGTCAGGCCGTTGAGGTCCACCAGGGCGTAGTAGTCGGGCACCTGGCCGGTGATCTCACCGATGGTCATCTTCAGCGCGTCGGCGCCGGGCTGGTCTGTGTCGGTGAACAGCTCTGGATGCTCGCTGGGCGCATTGGACCAGACTGCATTGAGCGCATAGGACTGGTCCATCGGATCCCCATTGGTGAAGCCCTCGGGGTAGGCGTCGCGCAGCGGCCCCGCCGGGAAGGGGGCCTTGGCCAGGTTGCGGGGCAGCTGGACAAGCACCGTCGCGCCGGTGGTGGTGTCGATCGACGCCAGGATCATGGTGTCGGTGTTCATCTGGTCGACGCTGACATGCTGCGTGTTGCGACGGAAGTCCGAGCTGTCGCCGCCCAGGAGCAGGATGTTCAGCCGCGGCTTGTCCTTCCAGACATTCTTGCCGGAACCCAGCGTCGGGCGGGTCTGCGAGCGTCCTTCCTTGCCGAAGATGGAATCGATGGTGGCGGCCTGGGTCAGGGCGTAGTGCCCGGCCAGCGTCATCGGGGCCGAGGTGAGGAAGACCAGCACCCCCACCAGTACCGATGCGATCCCGCGCTGACCCCCGCTGAGCCGTCGCGGCCGGTGCACCAGCCAGGTGCCGACGATGATCGCGGCCCAGGTCAGCGCGGCCACCAGCAGCAGGGCAGCGGCGAGGCGCAGCCGGTGCGGGGTGGTGATGGTGCGGGCGAACCAGCCCAGATCCGTCGCTCCCTTGAAGACCAGGAAGGCCAGAGTGCCCAGGAAGAAGCCGAGAATGCCGTAGCCGAGGGCCTTGTTGCGCCGCACCAGCCCCAGCCCGGGCAATGCGGTGCCCAGCACGGTCCAGCCGACGGCGTCTCCGAAGCGCGGGAAGAGGCGGTGGGAGACCCGCGCCGGGGCCACCTCGCCGCCCAGGTCGTCCTCGGTCACCAGGACGCGTCGTCCCGGCGTGCTCGACGAAGGGGTACCGCCCGCCATCGCCTCAGGCCACCAGGATGATCTTGCCGATGTTGTCCCCGCCGGCCAGCTGCTCGTGCGCTCGTCGTGCCTCCGCCAGCGGGATCCGGGTCTCGGGGGCCGGCTTGATCCGGCCGTCCGCCACCATCGGCCAGACCACCTCGGCCACCCGCTGGCAGATCTCCGCCTTCTGCTCGACCGGGCGGAAGCGCAGGCTGGTGGCGGTCACGGTGCCGCGCTTGGTCAACAGCTTGCCGATGTTCAGGGTGCCCTTCACGCCGCCCTGCATGCCGATGATCGCCAGCCGTCCGCCGGTGGCCAGCGCATCCACATTCAGCTCCAGGTACTTGGCGCCCATCACGTCCAGGATCACGTCGGCGCCCTTGCCGTCAGTGGCCTCCTTGACGGCCGCCAGCCAGTCGTCGTGGTAGTCGATGGCGACGTCGGCACCCATGGCCCGGCAGTGCTCCAACTTCTCCGGGGAGCCAGCGGTAGTCAACACCCGGCAGCCCAGCGCCTTGGCGTACTGGATGGCGAAGGTGCCGATCCCACCCGCGCCGCCGTGCACCAGGAAGGTCTCGCCCGGCGCGAGGCCCACGCCGTCCATGTTGCTCACGACGGTGGCTGCCACCTCCACCAGACCAGCCGCGGTCACGGCGTCGACTCCCTTCGGCACGGCGATGCACTGCCCGGCGGGCACCACGAAGTACTCGGCATAACCGCCACCGGCCAGCAGGCAGACCACCTGGTCGCCGATGCTCATGCCGGTGACACCCTCACCCAGCTCGGCGATGGTGCCGGTGGCCTCCAGGCCCATGGTCTCGCTGATCCCCTTGGGCGGCGGGTAGTGCCCCTGGCGCTGCAGCAGGTCCGCGCGATTCACGCCCGCGGCAATGGTCTTGACCAGCACCTCGCCGGGCGCGGGGGACGGGGTGGGAATCTCGGCCCACTCAATCTGCTCGGGGCCACCGGCCTCGGTCACGGTGATTGCATGCATGTGCCAAGCCTGCCACAGCGATGGGTTGGATCAACCGTGGGAGACGACATCGGGATTGGGCGGCTCGTGCGGGTTGATCAGCGGCACATTGATCGTCTCGCCGTACCCCCGATCGGCGTCCAGATGGCTGGCGACGTCGGCCACCAGCCGAGTCATCTCCGCGTCGGCGCCGCCACCCGGGCAGAGGATGTGGGTCCGGCTCGTCTGGCCGTGGTAGAGCGTCAGGTGGGCGCCCTGGGCGCTGGTGGTGACCTTGCTGACCTCACTCCAGCTGCCGGCCTTCTCGACGCCGGGGCCCAGGATCTTGTAGCCCTCCTCGTCCAGATCGACGAAGGTGCGCAGCTTCACCATGGAGTAGGCGGCCATGCCGGCCAGTGCCAGCCCGAGCAGCAGGACGATCCAACTCAGTGCCACCCACAGTGCCGCCGCGCCGCTGGTGACGGCCAGCAGGATCGCACCGAGCAGGGTGAGCACCGCGGAGATCAGGAAGGCCCGGATGGGAAGGGCGGGCTTGAGCACGTAGCGCTGCGGTTGCGGGTGGGGGGTGGTCACGACACTCCTTGCTCACGGTGATCTGGACTCACGGCGATCTGGCGTTGATGTGGCGGCGAGGGTGGGATTCGAACCCACGGAGAGTTGCCCCTCGGTCGCTTTCAAGGCGACTGCACTAGTCCACTATGCGACCTCGCCGTGCCGACAGGCTCACGGTGGTCCCGGGGCCTGCGCGTCAGCGTTCATCGTACTCGACGCGGGCAGGGGCTCGGACCGGCCCGGGAGGTCTGCGCCACAAACCACATTCTGATGCGCGGGTGATGCCGTAGCGGCACTGGGGGCCATTGAGGATGCGGTTTGTGGCGCAAACCAGCCGAGCCGCAAGGCCCCGTGGGGGCGCTTGGCCCCGGTCGGCATGCCCGACTTTGCCCGAGAGCCGGGGGCACGGTAGCCTTGACCCTCGTTGGAGGTGTCGCCTAGTCAGGTCTATGGCGCCCGCCTGCTAAGCGGGTTTGGGGCTAAAACCCCATCGCGAGTTCAAATCTCGCCACCTCCGCCAACACGGCATCGGCCCGGATCATCTGATCCGGGCCGATGCCATTTCTTGTTCCAGCGCCCGCGCTCGACGGGCTGAGCGGTGGAAGGTCAGACGTTCACCGAGTCGTCGGCCAGCGAGATGTCGCCCTCGTCCTCGCGTCCGGGGGTGCGCAGATTCCACTTGCGAATGATGAAGCGGAAGAGCATGTAGTAGATGACGAAGTAGACCAGGCCGATGGCCACCAGCAGCAGGGGCTTGGTGGAGATGTTCCAGTTCAGCGCCAGGTCGAACAGACCGGCAGAGAAGCCGAAGCCCGCCTTGATCCCGAGCGCATTGCACAGTGCGAGCGAGACACCGGTCAGCACCGCGTGCACCACATACAGTGGCCAGGCGACGAACATGAAGGCGAACTCCAGCGGCTCGGTGACGCCGGTCAGGGGCTGCGCACCGAGGTGAATGATGCGTCGCTGGTGGACCAGGCGGCCCTCAAGGCGGCCGGCGCACATGGCGTGATGATGAGCGGCACCGTGGTCCAGGTGGTCGTCGGGCCCGAGGCCGACACCCTGAGCGAAGACATCCAGGACCTGATGTGACGTCGGTCCTCGCACCCGTCGCCGGTACCGTCCGGGCCCTGACCGAGGTCAGTGATCCGGTCTTCGCCGCGGAAATGGTGGGTTCCGGTGCCGCCATCGAGCCGCAGCTGGCCGTGCAGGAGGTGATCGCACCCATCGCGGGCAAGCTGCTCAAGGTGCACCCGCACGCCTTCGTGATCCACGACGGTAGGATCGGCGTCCTGGTTCACATCGGGATCGACACGGTGAGGCTCAAGGGCGACGGGTTCACGGTGAAGGTGACCGAGAAGGACGCCGTCGAGGCGGGGCAGACGATCGTCGAGTGGGATCCGCAGGTGGCGGTTGACCACCAGATGGATCCCGTGGTGCTGGTCTGCCAGATGGACACGGCGCCCGGCTCGATCACCTCCCCGCTGGCCGGCGGGCCGGTGGCCCGGGGTGAGGAACTCTTCACCGCGGTCTGAGGCCCGGACGTGATCCGGGCCCCGAGCTTGTCGGCGGGCTGGTCTTCCGCGAAAACACGAAGGAGCCCGGCAATCCAGGGGATTGCCGGGCTCCTTCGTCGTTCAGTGCTGCGTCACTGCTTGTTCAGCGCCTCGCGCACGGTGTCCAGCTGCTCGGCGATCGGCTTGGGCAGCTTGCTGCCGAAGCTCTCCAGCCAGGTCTCCAGGCGGGGCAGCTCGTCGGCCCACTCGTGGGCGACGTAGCGGGTGCACTCCTCGACGGCCTCGGGGGTCATGTCCAGACCCTCGACGTCGAGCTCGCCGGCGGCGGGAACGATGCCGATCGGGGTCTCCTGACCCTCGACATTGCCCTCGACCCGGTCGATCATCCACTTCAGCACCCGGCTGTTCTCGCCGAAGCCGGGCCAGATGAACTTGCCCTCGGCGCTCTTGCGGAACCAGTTGGTGTAGAAGATCTTGGGCAGCTTGTCCTCGTCGGTCTTGTTGCCCATGTTGATCCAGTGCTGCAGGTAGTCACCGACGTGGTAGCCGATGAAGGGCAGCATGGCCATCGGGTCGCGACGAACGACGCCGACGGCGCCCTTCGCGGCTGCCGTGGTCTCCGAGGAGCAGGTGGCGCCCATGTACACGCCGTGCGTCCAGTCCTTGGCCTGGGTGACCAGCGGGATGGTGTTCTCGCGACGGCCACCGAAGACGATGATGTCCAGCGGGACACCATTGGGGTTGTTGAAGTCCTCGGACAGGATCGGGCACTGCTCGATCGGGGTGCAGAAGCGGCTGTTCGGGTGCGCGGCCTTCTCGTTCGGGCGGCCACCCACCGGGCCCTCCTCGGGGGTCCAGCTGCGGCCCTTCCAGTCGGTCAGGTGCGGGGGCTTGACGGCGGTCATGCCCTCCCACCAGACGCCACCGTGATCGGTCAGGGCGACATTGGTGAAGATCGAGTTGCCCTTCTCGATGGTGCGCATGGCATTCGGGTTGGTGGCGGCACCGGTGCCGGGAGCCACGCCGAAGAAGCCGTTCTCCGGGTTGACCGCGTACATCCGGCCGTCCTTGCCGATCCGGATCCAGGCGATGTCGTCGCCCAAGGTCTCGACCTTCCAGCCCGGGATGGTCGGATCCAGCATGGCCAGGTTGGTCTTGCCACAGGCGCTCGGGAAGGCGGCGGCCAGGTGGTAGCTCTTGCCCTCGGGGCTGGTGAGCTTCAGGATCAGCATGTGCTCGGCCATCCAGCCCTCGTCGCGGCCCATCACCGAGGCGATGCGCAGCGCGTAGCACTTCTTGCCCAGCAGGGCATTGCCGCCGTAGCCGGAGCCGTAGCTCCAGATGGCGCGCTCCTCCGGGAAGTGCACGATGTACTTGATGTCATTGCACGGCCACGGGACGTCCTTCTGGCCCGGCTCCAGCGGCATGCCGACGGAGTGCAGGCAGGGTACGAACTCTTCCTTGCGCTCGATCATGGCGTCCAGGGCCGGCTTGCCGATCCGGGTCATGATCTTCATGCTGTTCACGACGTAGGCGGAGTCGGTGATCTCGATGCCGAACTTGGAGTGCTCCGAATCCAGCGGGCCCATGCAGAAGGGGATCACGAACATGGTGCGACCGCGCATGCACCCGTCGTAGAGCCCGTTCATGATGCCCTTCATCTCATCCGGGTGCATCCAGTTGTTGGTGGGGCCGGCGTCGGCCTCCTTGGCGGAGCAGATGAAGGTCTGGTCCTCGACGCGGGCGACGTCATCGGGATCGGACTTGCAGTAGATGGAGTTGGGCATTTCCTTGTCGTTCAGGCGAACGGCGGTGCCGGAGGCGACCATCAGGTCAACCATCTCGTCCCACTCGGCGTCGGAGCCGTCGCAGTAACGGATCTCATCGGGCTGGGTGAGGGCAGCAACCTCGTTGACCCAGTCGACGATGCTCTGCAGAGCGGGCACCTCGCCCTTGACCGGGATGTCCTTGACATCCTTGCGCTCGAAGTCCTTCGTGGGCTCGTCGTCCAGCGGGACGATGGGCTCGGGATTGGGAACCTGCATGCTTGTGCTCCTGTACGTCGGTGTACGAATGGTGTAGACCAGAGTGATGACTGGTCTGAAAACAGACCACCGGGATGAGTTGTATCATCCCTCACCATTTCTACCCTTGTCCACTTGTCGTTGCGGCCTTCTCGCCCACCGGATTTGTGTTGGGCGGCCGGGGCAAGGTAGAGTTACTTCTCGCCCGCAAGGGAATGCACTCGTGGCTCAATGGATAGAGCATCTGACTACGGATCAGAAGGTTGGGGGTTCGAGTCCCTCCGAGTGCGCCAGGACAAAGGCCCCGAATCAGCTGATTCGGGGCCTTTGTCGTGTTCTGTGAGAAATCCCACAGCGTTCCGCATAGTGGCTTGTCGCGTCGAGCTGGGTGGCCGAACAAGAAGCTGCCCCCAGCAGGGAGCCAGGTATGACCTGGATTCCTGCTGGGGGCATGGCCGCTTTCTTCATCTGTTGACGCGGGGTGCCGGGTACTGGCTCCATTCCCTCTCCCTGGCCGCCTCGTGAGTGGCTTCAGGATGTCGGTTCCGATTGGGCTTCGTGGGCTGCTCGGTGACACCAATCTGCCCTCTGGGGGGCAAACTGCACAACAGGCGGGATGAAGATTGGTCAATCTGATCAAATTATCGAGCGTAGACTGGTCAGTCTTGAGCAGATCACCCAGCCGCAGCCCACGGCGGGCCCAGGAGGAGCCATGGCGGAACCCAGCGTGTACCAACTCGACGAGACCGACCGGCGGATCCTGGCGGTGCTCGACGAGGATCCGCGGATGCCGGTGCTGTTGCTGGCCCAGAAGACCCAGCTGGCCCGAGGGACCGTGCAGTCCCGGCTGGATCGCTACCGCGAACTCGGTCTGCTGCGGCTGGCCAGCACCCGGATCCCACCGTCGGCGTTGGGCTGTGGGCTGGCCGCGACGGTCTCCGTCGAGCTGGACCAGCACCAGCTGGAGGACGCCGTCGCCGCGCTGCGTCGGATCCCCGAGGTGTTGGAGTGCTTTGCCCCGGCCGGCGGAACCGACCTGTTGTGCCGCGTCGTTGCCCGCAATCCCGACGACCTGTACCGGGTCAGCGAGGAGATCCGGCTCTGCCCGGGCATCCTGCGCACCTCCACCAGCGTCTTCCTGCGCGAGGTGGTGGGCTACCGGGTCCGGCCGCTGCTGGAGGCCGGTCCGGGCAAGCCCAAGGCGGTCCGCCCGCCTAGACTGGGGCGAGGCCAAACGGCCGCGACCGCACCCGCGTCGCGCGCCGCCCGACCGGCGAAACGGTGAACTCGGCAGTGAGGACCCTCATGGGCAAGATCAGCTGGCTGGACCAGACGGCAACGCGCGACCTCGTCGGCGGCAAGGGGGCCAACCTCTCCGAGCTGCTGCGGGCCGGTTTCCCGGTGCCCAATGGCTTCGTCGTCACCACCGACGCCTACCGGCACTACCTGGCGGCCAATGACCTGGCCGGGCCGCTGCAGGAGAAGCTGGCGACCGGCGACGAGGAGGGTATCGCCGAGCTCTTCCGGGCGCCGCTGCCGCAGGATCTGGCCGACGAACTGACCGATGCCTGGCGCAAGCTGGGCGCAGGCCCCGTGGCCGTGCGCAGCTCCAGCACGGCGGAGGACCTGACGGAGGCCAGCTTTGCCGGCCAGCAGGACAGCTACCTCAACGTGCACGGCGAATTCGAGCTGTGCGACGCGGTGCGACGCTGTTTTGCGTCCCTGTGGAATGAACGCGCCATCGGCTACCGCACCCGGCACGGGGTGGCCCAGGGCGGGGTCTCGCTGGCCGTCGTGGTGCAGCTGATGGCCGAGGCCGAGGTGGCCGGTGTGATGTTCACCGTCAACCCCGTCAATGGGCGTCGCGATGAGACGCTGATCACCGCCACCTATGGGTTGGGAGAGCAGACCGCCCAGGGCGGCGACGCGGACAGCGTCGTGGTGCGCGACGGCGTCGTGACCGAGCGAACCGTCGCGGACAAGCGGGTTCGCACCCAGTCGTCGGCCGGTGGGCAGGGCACCGAGGACGTGCAGGTGGCTGCCGCCCAACGCCTTGAGCACACCCTGGCGGATGACCGGGCGGTGGAGCTGGCGGCGCTCGGGGCCCGGGCAGCGGAGCACTTCGGTTGCCCGCAGGACATCGAATGGGTGCTCACCGGCAACCACTTCGTGTTGGTGCAGGCCCGGGCGGTGACGGCGATCGCGCAGACCGTCGGCCAGATCCC
The DNA here is from genome assembly GCF_038433135.1 of Luteococcus sp. H91. Taxonomy (NCBI): domain Bacteria; kingdom Bacillati; phylum Actinomycetota; class Actinomycetes; order Propionibacteriales; family Propionibacteriaceae; genus Luteococcus; species Luteococcus sp. H91. Next base: position 42,072 of record NZ_JBCDMV010000002.1, read on the forward strand.
CGAGGACTGGCCGGTGGACGACGACAAGGCAATGTATGTTCGCGCCGCGATCGTCGAGCAGCTGCCTGACCCGCTCAGCCCGCTCTTCGCAGACATGGCGCGCCCCGCGGTCGCCCAGGGGCTGCGCACCGTGCTGCGACGCTACTTCGACGACCGTTCCCTGCAGCCGGGGGACATGGACTTCCCGACGATCAACGGCTACGCGTACTACTACTACAGCCGTGAGGGGATGCTGCGGCTGTTGAAGCAGAGCCCGCAGGCCGTCGCCGCCCTGGGTGGTCGGAGCCAGTACAACGGCGAGAAACTGTGGGAGAGCGCCCACCCGGCCTACCAGCAGGTGGTGGCCAACTGGTCCGCCAAGGAGCTGGGGAGCATGCCCAGCCGGCAACTGCTGGCCGGCGTGCAGTCGCTGCTGGATGCCGCCTGCGAGTACTACTCGACGGTGCAGGCAGTGATCCCCCTGGCAGCCAGCGCGGAACTGCCCTTCACTCGGCTCTACACCAGCCTGGCCAAGCAGGCCGACGGCCCGGCCGCCGCCACCTTCCTGGTGGGCTTCGAATCCCGGCCGATCCAGGCGGAGAAGTCGTTGTGGGCACTGGCGCAGTGGTGCCACACCCAGCCCGAACTCAGCCAGGCGCTGGTGGCCAACCGAGATCTGGCCGGCGTGCCCGGTGCCGAGGACTTCCACGCCCGGCTGGAGGAGCACCTGGCCCGCTTTGGCCACACCGTCCACAACCTGGACTTCATGGTGCCGGTGCCCGCCGACGATCCCCGGTCCGTGCTTGAGACCCTTCGCTGGTACCTCTCCGGCAAGGGGACCAGCCCCGACGAGCGACTGGCCCAGCAGGCCGCCGACCGCGAGGCGGCCGAGGCCCAACTCTTCGAACGGCTGGATCCGGCGCGCAAGGCGATCCTGCAGCCGCTGCTGGCCAAGGCGCAGCACCTGGCCCCCGTCCGGGCGGACGCGCTGGCCGACGTCGGGCTGGCCTGGCCGGTGATGCGCCGAATGCTGCGGGTGCTGGGGCAGCGCCTGGTTGACGTTGGGGTGATCGGTGAGCCCGACGAGGTCTACTGGCTGCAACGCGCCGAACTGGACGAGCTGTGCGAGCACCTGGACGCCTTCGGCGGGCCGCGGGAGAGCTTGACCGAGCTGGTGGAGCAGCGCCGCACCGTGTGGCGGGGCCAGCGGGCCGCCAACCCGCCGCAGCTGCTGCCGCGCAATGCCTGGTACAAAATGTTCCACCGCCTGATGCCCGCCATGGAGACCCAGCAGAAGGGTCCCGTGATCAACGGTCTCGGCGTCAGTCAGGGACGGATCACCGGCCCCGCGCGGTTGGTCTGCGGCCCGGAGGACTTCGGCGAGATGCTGCCCGGCGAGGTGCTGGTCTCGCCGATCACCACCCCCGCCTGGACCCCGCTGTTCGCGATGGCCTCCGCGGTGGTCACCGACGTCGGTGGCCCGCTCTCGCACAGTTCCATCGTCGCCCGTGAGTACGGGGTGCCGGCGGTGCTGGGCACCGGGATCGGCACTCGTCGGATCCGGACCGGGATGCTGGTCACCGTCGATGCCGACCGTGGCACCGTTACCCTGCCCGAGGGAGAGGCGCCGGTGGAGTCCGGCTTCAAACCGAAGGTGCCGTACAAGTTCGCCATGGGAGCCGCTGCGGCCGCCGCCGTCCTGTTGAAGAAGATGCTGTGAGGCCGGGCCTGCGCCGGGCCGGCGTGCTGATGGCGGTGGCCGTGCTGGGACTCACCGGCTGCAAGGGCAAGCAGGGGCCGGAGGCCTCGGGCGGGGAGCCGCCGACGCCACAGCAGGTGGAACTCAGCTACACGGTGCCCAAGGGGATGACCGAGGTGAGCGTGCCGAGTGCGACGCCCAGCGCCGGGGTCAGTTATGACATCAAGCTCTACCGTTCCGCCGACTCCTGCGAGCTGCGGGTGGTGCGGCTGCTGATTCCCAAGGGTGACGACCAGGAGGATCAGGACGTCACCTACAACATGTTGGGCGCCATCATGAAGTCGTCGGGGATCAACGAGTTCACCACCAATGGCGTGATGGTGCCGGGTGATCCCGGCCCCATCCCGACGCTGACGGTCAGCGGGCAGACCTCGACGGCGACGATGCGGGCGATCGGCCGGTTGAGCAATGAGTCCAAGCAGGGCTACCAACTGGTCTACGGCTGTGGCAAGGGCAAACTGGTCGAGAAGACCTGGGACGCGCTGGTCAAGTCGCTCTCGGTCAAGGGCTTCACCGGGCCGTTGACCGAGCACTGACCCGAGCCCACCCCAAGGGGTGAAAGGCGGTGGACGATGCTGGTTTGTCGGGGAATCTGCGCTAGAAATGCGCCGTGGCCGTTGCTGATCTGATCTACCTGGTGACGGGCGCGGCCCTCTTCCTGGCCGTCGTCCTGCCCACCGCACTGCGTCGACTCCCCATCTCCGCGCCGATGGTGCTGGTGCTGATCGGTGGCGTGCTGGGTCTGCTGCCCGGTTTGCCCACCCACTGGGTCAACCCGATGGTGCATCCCGTCGCGACCGAGCACTTGACCGAGCTGTGCGTGCTGGTGGCTCTGATGGGCGTCGGCCTCTCCCTGGACCGGCCGCTCAGCCTGCTCAGCTGGCGGTCGCTGCGCGCCTGGTCGGCGAGCTGGCGGCTGCTGCTGGTGGCGATGCCGCTGACCATCGCCGGGGTGGCGCTGGCCGGCTGGGGCCTGCTGGGCCTGGCGCCCGCCTCGGCGTTGTTGCTGGGCGCCGCGCTCGCCCCCACCGACCCGGTGCTGGCCAGCGACGTGCAGGTTGCCGGCCCCACCACCGGTGTCGACGTCGGAGAGCTCGACGAGGAGGACGAGGTGCGTTTTGGCCTGACCGCCGAGGCGGGCCTTAACGACGGCTTGGCCTTCCCCTTCGTCTATCTGGCGATCATCTGGGCCGGTGCCGGCTCGCTGGGCGGCTGGGTCTGGCACTGGGTGTGGTGGGATCTGCTGGCCCGGGTGGCGATCGGCGTCGTGTGCGGCGTCGTGGTCGGCTGGGTGCTGGGCCGGCTCGCCTTCCGCCCGCCCAGGGCCGCGATCCGACGGGTTCTGACCGGTGAGCCGATCCTGGCCGTCGCCTGCCTGGCCATGGCCTACGGCGCCGCGGAAGCGCTGCACGGCTACGGCTTCCTCTCGGTCTTCGTCGCCGCCGTCACCATGCGCTGGCTGGAACCCGACCACGAATACCACCGCTCGATGCATGAGGTGACCGACCGGTTGGAGACCATGCTCACGCTACTGCTGTTGTTGATGATCGGGCTCAGCCCCAGCAACGGCGTCCTGGCGGAGCTGAGTTGGGGTGGCGTGGCCGTCGCCCTGCTGCTGGTGTTGGTGATCCGGCCGGTGGCCGGCTGGCTCTCGCTGTGGGTGCGCAGCGCTCATGAGCATTCTGCTGGGGTGCAACTGACCAAGGCGGACATGGCGGTGATGAGCTTCTTCGGTGTCCGCGGCATCGGCACCGTCTACTACCTTGCCTATGCCACCGGTAAACACCATTTCGCCAGCGAGGGCATCCTCTGGTCCACCGCCGCCTTCACCATCATGTTCTCGGTGCTGGTGCACGGCGCGTTGGCCGGGAAGGCGATGAGCTGGCTGGATCGTCACCGGGACTGAACCGAGAGGGCAGACCCTCGGGTACGTGTGGGGCGGGGGCAGGGGCTTGGCCCCACAGGCGGCAAATCTGGCGGGCCAGGCGGTTTCCCAAGGATTCTGGATCGTGCAACCTTCGGAATCTCCCGCCAGAACCTCCGCCCACCGCGGAGCCAATCGGTCAGCTGGCGGGCCGCTGCGGCTCCGGCCGGCCGCCGCGGGCCCGTAGCTCGGACTCTGCTTGTTCCCGTCCGCCACTCTCGAGTGCGGCCAGACTGCTGCTGGCCTGCCAGACCAGCCGATCCCGGCGCCAGACCCGCACTCGCAGATCCCCCAGCTGATGCTCCAGCGCGCCGGAGGCCAGACGTCGTTCCTCCACCAGCGGCACCGGCAACACGAAGGACTCCGCTGTCGGATTGCTGGCCTCCACCACAACCCGCCAAACCCGGCTGTGGCCCTGCACACGCCAATGGTCCCGGCCATCGGCGGTGGTCAGCTCGGCGTGCACCGGGCTGGTGCCAGGGTTTCCCAGCCGCAGTTGCCGCCCGTCGGGCAGGCGAACCACCAGGGCCGTGACCTCGGTGGTGAGCCGGGCGTCGCGGCCCGGCCGGCCCAGATGGATGGTGCCGCCCGCAAATGCCACGCAGGCCGACGGGTCGTCGAAGCCCTGGGCCTGGCCCCACCACCAGGCGGTGGGGAAGCCGCCGCGGCCCCAGTTCTTCTCGGCATAGAGCTGGGCGTCGGTGAACTCCCAGAGGTCGTCGGGGGTGACCAGGCTTCCACTCACCCGGCCGCCCAGCGCCCAGGGATGCCAGTACTGGTTCATCCACGGCACCATCTGAAAGACGCTGGAGCCACCCAACAGCCCCTGCCAGCGGTGCACCTCCTCCAGCCGGGCGGTCAAGTGCGCGTCGCCCAGCCGGACGTCGAGCGCGGAATCGCTGCCGTGCACGGTGCCAGACTCGCCCGACATCTCCACCAGCACCCCGTCCCGGGCGGCCGTGGCTTCCGGCAGGTGGGCCGTGGCCAGCAGGGGCGGTGCGGTGCGGCTGTCGCAGGCCAGCCCGGCGATACCCCAGACCGGGCCGCGACGAGGGGTGTTGACCCCGGCCAGCAGGATGGCGACCCGATCCTGCGCGGCGTCGGTGATCCGCCAGAACCAGCCATCCATGGACACACCGCGGGCGCCCAGCAGGTCACCGCCGGGGAGCTCGGCGCCGGTGGTCCGGTAGGCGTCCAACAGGTCGCCCAGCATTCGTCGTCCGTTCACCAGCTCACCGTAATCTTCGGTGAAGGCCGTGCACCACAACCACGGCCATGAAAGGACCACCATGAGCACCAAGATCTGGGCCCACCGGGGTGCCAGCGCCATCGCGCCGGAGAACACCATGTCCGCCTTCCGCAAGGCCGTCGAGCTGGGCGCCGACGGGATCGAACTGGACGTGCAGCGCAGCGCCGACGGGATGCTGGTCGTGATCCATGACGAGACGGTCGACCGGTGCACCAATGGCAGCGGCCGCGTGGTGGAGCTGACCTGGGACGAGATGAAGGATCTGGACGCCAGCGCCGGGGACCCGGCCTTCGCCGGGGAGCGGCTGCCGCTGCTGGGCGACGTGCTGGAGCTGCTGGCACCCACCTCGATGGTGCTGAACATCGAGCTGAAGGATGGGGTTGAGCACTACCCGGGGATGGACCGGCAGGTGGTTGAGGCTGTGCGGGCCGCCGGGATGACCGATCGGGTGATTCTCAGCTCCTTCAACCATGTGCAGTTCGCCGGCTCCCGGGAGCTGGGCCTGCCGCTGGGCCTGCTCTACGTGGAGCCACTCTTTGCCGCGGAGGAGTACGCCGCCGGCTTCGGTGCCGCCGCCGTGCACCCCGACTTCCGCACCCTGAGCGAGCCCGGGCTACTGGACCGCTTCCGCGCCAAGGAGATCGCCGTCAACGTCTGGACCGTCAACCGGCGCGAGGATCTGGCCGCGATGATCGCCACCGGGGTGGATGCGGTGATCACCGACGACGTGGAGCTCGCGCTGGAGGTTCGCGCCGCCCACGGCGGCTGAGCTGGAAGCCCGTGGGCCTGCTCCACGCGCACCGGCTCGACAGGTCTGCGCCACAAACCACATCCAGATTCGCACCGGGTGCCATAGAGGCACTGGGTGGCACTCAGGATGCAGTTTGTGGCGCAAACTGCTGGTGAGTGGGTGCCGGGTTGCACTGGACCTGAGCCCGTCCCGACCGGCGGCGGGACAACTCCCGCTGCGAACCCTGCGAGGGCTGCGCGTTGCCGGTGCCCGACGCGAATATCCCGCGGGGGCGGCGTTCAGCAGCGCAGCCCGGGGCGCCGGAGGCGCAACGCTCGCAGGTTCGGTGACAGTCCAATGACATTCGCCTGCCACCATGGCCCCATGGCGAAGGTATTGCTGGTGGAGGACGACGCCGGGGTGCGTGAGGCGATGGGCCTGGCCCTGCGCGGGCTGGGCCACGACGTGGTGGCGGCCGAGGACGGTTACGCGGCCCTGCGAGAGATGACTCCGGGACACCCGCATGAGGTGATGGTGCTGGACGTGATGATGCCCGGGATCGACGGCTTCGAGGTCTGCCGCCGGGTCCGGGTCACCGACGGCATCCCGATCGTGATGCTCACCGCCCGCACCGAGCCCGTGGACATCGTCGTCGGCCTGGAATGCGGCGCCGACGACTACGTCGGCAAGCCGGTGGAGCCCCGGGTGCTGGACGCCCGGATCAAGGCGCTGCTGCGCCGCGTCGCCAGTGAACCCCGCAACGCCCTGGTGGAGCTGGGCGATCTCCGGATCGACGTCGACGCGATGGTGGTCACCCGCAACGGGAAAGACCTGGGGCTGACGCCGATGGAGCTGAAACTGTTGGTCTTCCTGGTGCGCAATGCCGGCCAGGTCCTGAGTCGTAACCTCTTGCTGGACAGGGTGTGGGAATACGAGTACACCGGTGACTCCCGGCTGGTGGACGCGGCGATCCAGCGGTTGCGCGCCAAGGTGGAGCCGGACCCGGCGCACCCCACCCACATCCATACCGTGCGCGGTGTGGGCTACCGGCTGGATCGACGATGAGCGGCCGGGGCGTGGAACGCCGAGCGCGCTGGCGGCGGCCTGCTTGGCTGCGGCTGCCCGGGCTGCGGACCCAGATCGCGCTGGCCGTGTGGGGGGCGGTGCTGGTCACCAATGGGATGGCGAGCGATCTGGCGATCAGCTCGGTGGATTCCGCGAATCACCAAGCGGCCTATCGTGCACAGGCGGCTGCCCTGGCCGGCCAGACCTCCAGTTGGCTGGCCAACCGGGACGCCACCGCGGCCGAGTTTGGCCGAACTCGTGCCCAAGCAGCCGGCGCGGTGCGGGTCTGGCAGCTTCCCGCCAATCGGGTGCGGACGGATGGCCTGGGCGATTGGGCGGTGGAGGTGCCGGAATCCGCGACGTGGCAGAGCGGGGAGGTTCCCTACGAATCGGTCTATCCGCTCGGATCCGAGGGCAGCGGCGCGAGCAAGCGCTGGGTCGGCTACCTCTCCAACGACACCGCAATGCAGGTGTTTCCACGCGGGGACGGGACGGTGCTGGCGGTGGTCGAGACCGTCGACTCCGGCGTTGACTGGTCTGCCCAGCACAAGTTGAAGCGTGATCTTGACCGGCAAGGCTGGGCCTTGGGCCTGCTGTCCGGCGTGGGGGCGTGGCTGCTCTCCGGGGCCCTGATGCGCCCGGCCCGCCGCGCCAGCGAGGTGGCCCGACGGCTGGGCCGCGGGGAGCTCTCTGCCCGGGTGCCGGTCACCGGCCGCGACGAGATCGCCGTGCTCGGCAGCAGCATCAACGACATGGCCAGCAGCCTGCAGCAGATGATGGCCGCCCAACGGCACTTCATCTCCGACACCGCGCACGAGCTGCGCACCCCCACCGCCGCCCTGCTGGCGACGGCCTCGGCGCTGGACGAACCCAGCACCCGGGACGAGGCCGCGGCTCTGGTCAGCCCCCAGTTGCGTCGACTGAGCACCCTCACCGAGGACCTGCTGGCGCTCAGCCGCTTCGACGACGGGAGGGAGGCCCGGGACGACCAGGTGGTGGATCTGGTCGATGTGGCGGAACACGCCGCGCGGCAGGTTGCGGCCGGTCAGGACGTGCGGATCCGCAGCGAGGGGCCGGTCTTCGCGATCGTCGACCCGGCCCGGATCTCCACCATCGTCCGCAACCTGGTCTCCAATGGTCTGCGGCATGGCGAGGCGCCCGTCGTGGTGGTGGTCAGCGAGGCCGGTGACCAGGGCGTGATCCGGGTCAGCGACGCCGGCCCCGGCGTGCCCGCGGAGCAGCGCGAGGTGATCTTCAACCGCTTCGTCCGCGGCGACGACGCCCGGCACGGCGAGGGTGCGGGGCTGGGGCTGGCCATCGCCCGGGAGAATGCGGAGCTGCACGGCGGTTCGCTGGAGCTCGGCGAGGATGGGCACGGCTTCACCCTGCGACTCCCGCTGTCGCCGCTCGCGACCGCACCCGAGAGGGCCGTGGAACGAGTGCGCCGCATCAGCACCACCGTCACCCGGCCGCCGGCCCACGGGATCACCGTGCCGGATGTGCTCACCGGCCTGTTCTGGAATGGGGCCGCGATGTTCACGATGCACCGCGCGCTCATGTTCCTCGTCTGGGGGGAGACGTCGAATGCGGGGTTGCTGCTCGGCTCCTCGATGGCCCTCGTGCTGGCGGGACGCTGGCTCGCCGCCCGCAACGGCTCCACTCATCCTTGGCGCTGGGGTTTCACGGCCCTCGCCCCGCTGCTGGTGGTGCTGGTCTTTGGCCTCGGCAACCTCCCAGCCGCCCTGGCCGTCACACTCGGGAGCCTGCTGTGGATGATCACGCAGAGGCGTCGCTGACCGGTATCGCGCTGGTGACGGTGCGATGACATCGCGCTGGTCGGCTGGGAGGCATGAGCTTCCCCGTCACTGTCCAGCGGACAGCCGGCCCCACCGCGCGGGCCCACGTCGCCGCACCAGCGCCCCCGCCGATCGTCGTCGAAAGGGCGTCGCTGACGCGGCTGCCCTGGTGGCCGGCACTGCTGGTCTGGGGACTGTCGGCGGTATGTTCGGGCGCCCTCGGCCTGCATCTGCACGCCACGCTGCGCACCGGGATGGACCTGGCCATCTTCGACCAGGGCATTCGCGCGTTGAGCCACGGTGGTGCGCCCGTCTCGGCGATCAAGGGCGGCATGAGCCTGTGGGGTGATCACTTCCACCCGGCGATCGTCGTGCTGGTGCCGCTGTACTGGCTCTGGGACGATCCGCGAATGTTGCTTCTGGCCCAGGCCGTGCTGGTCGGGGCGGCCTGTGCCGTGCTGACCCGGTACGCGCAGCAGGTGCTCCCCGCCCGGCATCGAAACCGGACGGCGACGCTGATCGGGCTCTGCCTGGCCGGCTCTGTCGGGGTGCAGGGAACGGTGAGCTTCGACTTCCATGAAGTCTGCTTGGCCGCGGTACCCGTCGCTCTGTCGGCCACGGCGCTGGCCAGGCGACGGTGGACCCCGGCCATCGGTTGGGCACTGGTGGCGCTTCCGGTGAAGGAGGACATGGGGCTGGTGGTGCTCGGCGTGGCGATCGTGCTGGTGGTGCACGGGCAGACCCGTCGGGCGATCGCCCCGATCGTGTTGGCGTTGGGCTGGACGGCGGTGGTGGTCAAGCTGGTCATCCCCGGCATCGCCGGTCACGGCTGGACCTACCAGGCGACGGTCTCCGGCGGAGTCACGACGCTGCTGGGCAACCTGGGAGCGTCGCTGACCCGGATCGACGGGATCGGCGTGACCTCACTCGTGCTGCTGCTGGCCACCGGGCTGCTGGCGCTGCGATCGCCGGTGGCGTTGTCCGCGCTCCCGATGCTGCTGGCCCGCGGCGCGACGTCCGGCAGCCACCTGCCGATGCTGGGCTACCACTATGACCTGTTGCCGCAGATCTTCCTGTTCGCCGCGGCGATCCAGGTGCTGGGGCGGCTGCAGCCCGCAGCTCTTCGAGTGGCCGTGCGACGCCTGGTGCTGCTCATCCTTCTCCTGCTGCTGGTGGGGCCGTGCATGTGGCGGCTGGTGGCCGGTGCCCTGCTGGAGGACCGGCCTGGGCAGGCGGCCCGCGCCCTGGGCGAACTTCCGGCGGGGGCGGTGGTGGCGGTGGATCCGGTGCTCGCCAGCCACGCCAGCCGACACCACGAGCAGCTGCGGTTGCTGGAGCCCGCCACCGCCCCGGACCGATCCACCGGCTGGGTGGTGTTGGATCTACGTCGTCACAACCTGCCGGGAACAGAGCCGGGGCAGCCGCGGGTCACCGCGCTGGAAGGCCTCGGCTATCGCATGGTGGCGCGACACGGGGACTTCGTCGTGCTGCACCGCTCCGGTTGGCGTAGACGGTGCCATGCGGGGTGTGGCACTCCTCATTCCAGACGGTGAGACTCACCCTCGGGAGAACAAGGTCGTGCGACCAATTCCGAGAATCGACCGCAGGATTCTGCTCTGTGGCCACGTTTGAGCGGGGCGCCAATAGTGTGGCGCGATTCCGAAGGTCGGTTTTCGGCAAACCGCCCCTCGACAAGCCCGAGGACCGTGGTGACGTGCCTGATCGACGCAAGCACGGTGGTCGAGCCTGTCGAGGTCTCTGGTCGAGGCCCCTCGACAGACTCGGGGATCTGGGTTGGGTGGGGCCTCGTGATCAGGCGTCGAAGGCGATCCGCTCCGGGTTCGAGTACAGGTTCATCCGGTCGCCGCGGACGAAGCCGGCCAGTGTGAGGCCGGTGGAGTCCGCCACCTCCACCGCCAGTGAGGAGGGCGCGGAGATTCCTGCCAGGACGGGGATTCCTGCCAGCACCGCCTTCTGGGCCAGCTCGAAGCTGGTCCGGCCGGACACCATCAGCACGCAGCCCGAGGCCGGGCGTCGACCATTGAGCAGGGCCCAACCCACCACCTTGTCGGTGGCATTGTGCCGGCCGACATCCTCCCGGGCCACCAGCAGTTCCCCGTCGGCGGTGAACAACGCGACGCCGTGCAGGCCGCCGGTGGCCTCAAAGGTGCGCTGCACCTCGCGCAGCCGGTCGGGCAGGCCGAGCAGCACGTCGGCCGGAACCCGGCAGGAGTCCTGGCTGAGGTCGAAGGCGGCCTCCTGGCGCAGCAGGTCGATCGACGCGGTGCCGCACACCCCGCAGGCGGAGCTGGTCACACTGCGGCGCAGCCGAGCGTCGGGCACCACGACGCCGGGGGCCAGCCGCACGTCCAGCACGTTGTAGGTGTTGGCCGGCTGCCCCAGATCGTCATCCATCACCGAGCCGGCGCAGTAGCGGGCCTGCAGCACGTCCTCGGGGCCGCGGATGATGCCCTCCGCGGCCAGCAGGCCGTGCACCAGCTCGATGTCGGCCCCGGGGGTGCGCATCGTGACGGTGTAGGGCTCGCCGCCCAGCCGGATCTCCAGCGGCTCCTCGACCGCGAGCCGGTCGATCCGTCGGGTTCCCTGTGGGTGTAGGGAATCGACGTGGATGATCGGGTGCCGGGCGGTGACCCGGGTCACGGCTGCCAACCGTCGAGCATGGCCCCAACCCGGGCGATCTGCGCGCGCAGGGCCTCGGCGCTGGGCTCGCCGCCGTCGCGGGTGGCGGCGATCCCCACCAACAGCGCGGTGATCGGCCCGGCGGGGCGGGCGGGGCCGTGCGCGACGCCAGCCACCAGCTGCAGCAGCTCGGGCGTGATGGCGGCGATCGTCTCCCGATCCAGACCGAATTCCCGGCAGACGTCGTCGGTCCAGGCGTCGCGGCGCCGGGTGACCTCCGGATCGTCGGAGCGTTGCTTCATCGCTTCTCCTTGCTGCTGCGGACAACCTCACGATGCCCGGCGTCCAGGCGTCGCGTCCAGCCCTTGGCATCCAGGTGTTCCAGCAGCGGGATCACCACCCGACGGGTGCTGCCCAGGGCCTGGCGCGCCTGGCTGGTGGTGAAGGGCTGCGGTAGTGCCGCCAGCTTACGCATGGCGCGGGCGGGCCCGAGCGGCGCGAGCACGATCTGGTCATCCAGATCCAGCAGACGCCCCAGCCGTACCGCGGCGGCGATCTGCTTGGGGCCAAGCCCGAGTGCCGCCAACTCGTCCCGCTCCGGCGCCGCGAAGGGGTGCGCCTCCAGCCGGGCCTCCAGCTCGGCCAGCCCGACCTCCGCCTCGCCCAGGTGGGCGGTGGTTCCGGGGCGCTCCAGATGGCCGTCGGACACCCGCAGGCCGGCGTCGGGGGCCAGCGCTTCGGCCAAGGCGCGTTCCGGGAGTCCGACCGCACCCGCCGCGGCGCCCAGCGAGATCCTGGCCTGCAGGGGATTCTCGGCGATGGCCCGGTCGGTGACCCGGCCCAGGTCGTCGGCCCAGGCCGTCCACTGGGCGGGGGAGACCAGCAACCGGTTGCCGGCCACCTCGCGGGGCCCGGGGCTCCGCAGGGTTCCGGCGGTGATCGCGGCGGCGATTTGCTGCTCGTCGACGCCCAGCGCCAGCAGGTCGCTGGCCCGCATCCAGCCGCGCCGGGCCACCTCCCTGGCCGTGTTGATCCGGTCCCCGGCGACCAGCAGTTCCTCGCCGCGTCGCCGTCCGGCACCGCGCCGGGTGAGCTCGGGTGGGTCCACATCCAGCACCAGCGCGCCGCACAGGACGTGCTGTTGGCCCGGGTCGCGCAGGATCATCCGATCCCCAACCCGCAGTGGCAAGGGGTTCTGCCAGCTCAGTCGGACCGCGTCGCCGGCCAACGGGCGCACGCGCACCTGCATCGCCGCGGTGCCGACGTGGGCCATCAGGTGCTCCGGCAGGTCATCGCCGGGGGCATCCAGCCGGGCGTCGACGCTGGCGGTGGTGCGCCAGGCGCCGTGCAGCAGGGCGTCGCCGCGGGTCAGCTGGTCGGTGGCGATCCCGCGCAGGTTCACCGCCACCCGGGCGACCGCGGGCACCTCGGCCCGCGCCTGCTCCAGCGCCTGCAGGCCGCGGATGGTGGCGCTGACCTGGCCCGACGCGGTGTGCAGCCGCACCTGGTCACCAAGGCGCAGCGTCCCCTGGCCGAGGGTTCCGGTGATCACCGTTCCCGCGCCCTTCACGGTGAAGACCCGGTCGATCCACAGCCTCACCCGGCCGTCGACGGTGGGTTCCGGCAGTGCCCCGCACAGCCGACCGAGCGCGGCGCGTACCTCCGCCAACCCCTCGCCGGTGGCAGCGGAAACCGTCACCGCCTCACAGCTGGCCAGCGGCGTGTCGGCCAGCTGCTCGCGCGTCTGGGCCAGCGCCGGAGCGGGATCGGCCAGGTCGCTACGGGTGATCACCAACACGCCATGCTCGATCCCCAGCGCCCGGATGGCCGCCAGATGCTCGGCACTCTGCCGTCGCCAACCCTCGTCGGCGGCGACGACGAACATCACCGCCGGCACCGGACCAACCCCGGCCAGCATGTTGGCGATGAAGCGCTGATGACCCGGGACGTCGACGAAGACCACCTCTTCGGCGCCGCGGTCGACGGGCAGCCGGGCCCAGACATAGCCCAGGTCAATGGTCAGGCCGCGGCGATGTTCCTCCGCCCAGCGGTCCGGGTCGGTGCCGGTCAGCGCCCTGACCAAGGTGGACTTCCCGTGGTCGACGTGCCCGGCCGTGGCGATCACCCTCATCGGCAGGTGTCCATGGCTCGGCGCACGGCCTCGGTCAGACTCGCGTCATCCCCCGGCTCGACGCAGCGCAGGTCCACCAGGCAGCGGCCGTCGTCCACCCGGGTCAGTACCGCCGGCTCGCCCCGGCGCAACGCCAGCGCCAGCGGATCCGCGGCGCCCGGCAGCGCGACCGCCACCCCGGGCAGTTCATGCCCGGGTGCCCCACCACCGCCGATCCGGCCCGCCACCGGCACGATCTGCCCACCGACCGCCGTCGCCAGGCTCTGGCTGCGCTCCCGCAACTGCTCGGAACCCAGCCGACGAAAGCGGGTCACTGGCGGTTCCGGCCCGCGCAGGGTGGCCTCCAGCGCGGCCAGGGTCAGCTTGTCGACGCGGACCGCCCGCGCCAGCGGATGGCGCCGCATCCGCTCCACCAGATCCGCGTCACCCAGCACCAGACCGGCCTGCGGGCCGCCCAACAGCTTGTCGCCGGACGCGGTGACGACGCTCGCGCCAGCCGTCAGGGCGGTATTGGCGTCGGGTTCGTTCGGCAGGTCAGGGTCGGGCGACAGCAGCCCGGAGCCGATGTCACAGACCACCGGCATGTCCAGACCAGTCAGCTCCTCCAGTGCGACGCTGCTGGTGAAGCCGGTGACGGTGAAGTTGCTGGGGTGCACCTTGAGGATGCAGCCGGTGTGGGTGGTGACGGCGTCGCGGTAGTCGGCCAGGTGGGTGCGATTGGTGGTGCCCACCTCGCGCAGCCGGACACCGGTGGAGGTGATCAGGTCCGGCAACCGGAAACCGGCACCGATCTCCACCAACTCGCCACGGGAGACGATCACCTCGCGCCCGGCGGCCAGGGTGGTGGTGGCCAGCATCAGCGCGGCGGCGCCGTTGTTCACCACGAGCGCGGCCTGCGCGGCGGGCACCCGCTCCAGCAGGGCGTCGAGCACCCCGGCGCCCCGGCGGGACCGCTTGCCGGTGGCCAGATCCAGCTCCACGTCGGTGTAGCCGCTGGCCGCCCGGATCGCCTCCAGAGCCGCCGCGGACAGCGGCGCCCGGCCGATGTTGGTGTGCACCACGACGCCGGTGGCGTTCAGTACCGGACGCAGGCTGGAAGCCCGCTGGGGAAGAAGTTCCAGCACCCGATCGGCCACCCGCTCGGGTGGGATCTCCCCGGCGCGGGCCTGGCCCTGCGCCACCCGGACGGCGCTGCGCACCAGCGAATCACCGAGCCGGTCGGCCGCGGCCCGGAGGGCCGGGGCGCGCAGCAGGTCGTCGGTGCGGGGGATCCGGCGACGCGGGTCGTCGCTCATAGGCCTCTCCTTCCTGCGGGGAAGTGGCGGAGGCGGACGGGAATCGAACCCGCCAGACCGAGATGCTCGGCCTCACCGGTTTTGAAGACCGGGGAGCCCACCAGGAACCCAGACGCCTCCTCGGGAACACTGCTGCTCCCGCGCCGAGGGTAGCCGATCGGGGCAGCTGGGGCGCAAGGCTTTGAGCCAGGCCACTTCCAGATGCCGGTTTCAGGACGGCGCCGACACCGCCCGAATGTCGGGTCAGCTGCCCATTTCCGAGAATTGCCCTCTGGATCTGACCTGTCCTCGGTGGGCGCCGCCTGCGGCCTGGTCCCGGACGAATTCTGGAGGTCGATTCTCGGGAACTGGGGCTGGCCCGGCTGGATCCGGGCCTCTAGGGTGGCGACATGAGCGACATCCCCAAGGATCCCTCTCGTCTCACCCAGCACGCCCACGGCGGCGGTTGCGCCTGCAAGATCCCGCCGGGCGAGCTGGAACAGATGGTTCGCGGACTGGTGGGCCGCAGCTACCCGGAGCTCGTGGTGGGCCTGGACGACGGTGACGACGCCGCCGCGGTGCTGGTCAGCCCCGGGTCGACGAACGACGAGGTGGTGATCTCCACCACCGACTTCTTCACTCCCGTCGTCGACGACGCCTACGACTGGGGCCGGATTGCCGCCGCCAATGCGCTCAGCGACATCTACGCGATGGGTGGCCGGCCGGTGCTGGCCATCAACCTGCTTGGCTGGCCGCGGGGTGTGCTGCCCACCGAGCTTGCCAGCGAGGTGCTGCGTGGTGGGCTGGCGATCTGTGAGCAGGTAGGGATCCCGCTGGCCGGCGGGCACTCGATCGACAGCCCCGAACCGATCTACGGCCTGGCCGTCACCGGCCTGGGCAATGCCAATCGGCTGCTGCGCAATGATTCCGCGGCGGCCGGGGTGCCGATCAGCCTCACCAAACCGCTGGGCGTCGGCGTGCTGAACAACCGCCACAAGGCCACCGGGGAGAAGTTCCCGCAGGCCATCGAGTCGATGACCACCCTCAACCGGGAGGCCTCCCAGGCGGCGCTCGACGCGGGGATCACGGCCGCGACCGACGTCACCGGTTTCGGGCTGCTCGGCCACCTGTTCAAGATGTCGCGCGCCTCCGGCGTGAGCGCCGTGATCGACGCGTCCAAGGTGCCCTACCTGGACGGGGCGCGGCGCAGCATCGACGAGGGTTTCATCCCCGGCGGCAGCCGCCGCAACCTCGACTGGGTGCGCCCGCACCTGTCCGCCGACGGCCTGAGCGAGGAGGAGTTGATCCTGTTGGCCGACGCCCAGACCTCGGGCGGGCTGCTGCTGGCCGGCGAGATCCCCGGCGCCACGGTGATCGGCGAGTTCGTCCCTCAGCAGGAGGCCGCGGTCATCGTGCGCTGACCGGATCTGAGGTCAGGCACTGTTCCCCACCACTCAGGCGGGCCACTCGCCGCCGGGTTGGTCGACGCCCTTGCCCGCGGCGCGCTTGGCCTCGGCGCGACGACGCTGCGGGCGAACCGTGTAGATCGGGTCCTCGGCCGACTGCACCCCGGCATGCCAGAAGGCGTAGCGGGTGCAGAACGAGCCGCCCAGCAGGCACAGGCCCGAGGCGATGTTGAGGGCCTTGTTGTGTCGGGCAACGGCGGAACCCACCAGACCGGCAACGGTCAGCGCCTTCGCCGCCGTGTGGAAACGGCCACCGGCGCCTTCGTGCAGCGGGGTGCCCTCCTCGCCCAGGCGTTCCTCCAGCAGCCGGTCGGCGCCCAGGTCACAGGCGGCGGCGATCACGGCCAGCTGGCGTACCGGGCCGGTCTCCTCCACCGGAGAGGTGATCATCGCCAGGCCAGAGCCGGCCGCCGTCGCGGAGGAGACGAAGATGAAGGGCAGCTCGCGGTAGCTCTCGTGCCACAGGGGAGTGGCGGTGTCAGCCAGCAACACCGCGGTGTAGGCGGCCAGCGGCGGGCTGAAGAAGGCCGATCCGGCCGTGGCAAGGCCATCGGCCCACTTCAGCCACGGCGCGACGGCCTGGTGCAGGTGCAGTTTCTGCCGCACCAGCTCCATCCGCGGGTCCGGATCGCGCAGGATCGCCAGCCCGGTGGCGGCGCCCGTGGTCACCGAGAAACCGGTCAGGATCCAGCTGCCGACACTCATCGGCGAGGTCAACTTGGCGGTGCGCATCATGTTCAGGAAGCGCTCCGGCCGCCCCAGATCCGCGATCAGCGCATTGCCGCCCAGCCCGATCGCCACCAGCGACGAGATCCTGGAACGGCGACGCAGCTTGGCCCGCCCGGTGATCGACGCCCCGGCACCGATCAGCGCCGAACCGGCCGCCAGCCCACCGAGGAAGAGGTAGTCGGCAATCTCGTGCTCCCACGGCGCGGGTTTGACGATGTTGCGGCCGTAGTAGCTGGTGAACTCCGCCTCCGGCACGGTGGCATGCGGGTCGCCGCGGCGCTTGCGTCGTCGCCCCTTGCCGCGCAGCGGATTGCGCGGGAACTGGGCGCCGCGGTCCTCGTCGAGTGCGGTGAATGTCACTGGTACCTCCCGTTGCCGACGAAGACCGACAGGGCGACGCCGATCATCGCGGTGCCCGCAATCCCTGCCATGGTGAACATTCGCGGCAGGTCGGCGGTGGTGACCACCGGGTCCGGCGGCAGGCCATAGGCCTCTGGCTCATCCATCAGCAGGAAGACCGATCCGGTGCCGCCCACCCCGTCGTCGGGATTGGCGCCGTAGAGCCGGGCCTCGCCGTGGCCCTGCTCATGCAGCACTCTCAGCCGTTCGCGGGCCAGCGCCACCATCTCGTCGTGGTTGCCGAACTTGATGCTGGTGGTGGGGCAGGTCTGCGCGCAGGCCGGGGTGAGGCCGTCGGTCAGCCGGTCGTAGCACAACGTGCACTTCTGCGCGATGCCGCCGTTGAGGACGGGCTGGCGGGTGGCGTCGCCCAGCTCGACGGTGCCGTTCTCCCGCTTCCCGATCACCCCGAAGGGGCAGGAGGCGACGCAGTAGCCGCAGCCATTGCACACGTCGGATTGCACGACGACGGTGCCGAACTCGCTGCGGAAGAGCGCGCCGGTGGGGCAGACGTCCAGGCAGCCGGCGTGCGTGCAGTGCTTGCACACGTCGGAGCTCATCAACCAACGCACCGCCTGGATGCCCTGCGGGGAGGCCTCGACGGGCTCGGCCATCGTGGTTGCGTCACCGCCCGTCGTGACTGGCTTCCCGGGCATCTGCGGCATTCCCAGCAGCACCGCGCCCGACTCCTTCGCGGCGATCTGCTGCTGTGGGGTCTGCTCGATGAAAGCGACGTGGCGCCAGGTGTTGGCGCCCAGATGGTTGGAGTTGTCATACGAGTCGCCGGAGAATTCCAGGCCGTGATCCTCCGGGCCGCGGGCCGGCACCCGGTTCCACTCCTTGCAGGCCACCTCACAGGCCTTGCAGCCGATGCAGATGGAGGTGTCGGTGAAGAAACCCTTGCGCCGGTGCTCGCCCTGCCAGTTGGCGTCCTTGATCGGGTCCGTGGCCGAGGCCAGCTGCTGGTCCCAGTAGTCGCTCAGCCGGTTCCACACGTCGAGTGCCTTCACGCCCGGCCTCCCTGCTGCTGATGGTCGGGGTGGTGGGTGTGTTCCTGGGCCTCGGCGGCGCAGAACTCACACTCGTCGTCCAGACGCAGACCGGCGGGCAGCTCCAGCGACAGGTTGTCCACCGCGTCGCTCGACGTGTCCAGGGTCAGGCCAGCGCGTCGCTGGTAGTCGGCGACGAGTTCCAGGTTGGCCGCGCCCTGTGGCCGACGCCCGGGGCGGATGGCGCAGGAGGCCACCTTGCCCTCCTGGATCTGCACATTCGGATCCAGCGCAATGCCCAGCAGGTCGTTCACCGAGTCACCTTCGACGACGGCCCGCTCACCCTTGGCCCAGTGGTACGGCAGGCCAATCTGGTGCACCACCCGGCCGTTGATGGTCAGCGGCGTCACCCGTCGGGTCACCATCACCCGCACCTCGATCGCGGCGCGTGGGGAGATGATCGTCGCCCAGCCGCCGTGCTCCAGACCCTCCGCCTCAGCCAGCTCCGGCGAGATCTCACAGAAGAGTTCGGGCTGCAGTTCGGCCAGGTAGGGCAGGTAGCGGCTCATTCCGCCGGCCGTGTGGTGCTCGGTCAGCCGATAGGTGGTGAAGACGTGCGGGTAGACCTCGGAGCCCGCGCCCGTCCCCGAGACCGCAAACAGGTTGTCCGCGCGACGGAAGATGCTGCGGGTCGGGCTGGACTGCACCGGGTACAGCGGGTTGACGACGGGTGACTCCTGCGCCTCGTAGTGGGTGGGCAGCGGCCCGTCCACCAGGCCCTTCGGCGCGTACAGCCAGGCCTTGCCGTCGGACTGCATGATGAAGGCGTCGGTGCCGTCCAGACCCGCGCCGCCGCCGGTACCGGGTTCGGCGCGGAAGCCGGGGGCCTTGGTGGCCGGGAAGTCCGGCACGTCATCGCCGACCCATTTCTGTTGGTCCTCGTCCCACCAGATGAGCTTCTTGCGCTCGCTCCACGGACGGCCGTCGGCATCGGCCGAGGCCCGGTTGTACAGCACCCGACGATTCGCCGGCCAGGCCCACGCCCACTCCAGATAGGGGGCGGGCTGCTGATCCTTCGGCACCTTGAGTGCTGCCCGGTTCACCCCGCCGGCAAAGATGCCGGAGTAGATCCAGCAGCCGCCCGCGGTGGAGCCGTCCGCCTTCATCTCGCCAAAACCGTTGAGCATCTCGCCGTCGTGCTCACCGCCGACGTGGCAGCCGTTGACCTCGCGCAGCACCGCCTCGGCATCCACCTCGCCGTGTTCGTCGGTGGGATAGTCCCAGGTGAGGTCCAGCAGCGGCCGGTCCCGGGGATCGGTGGAGTCGGCCAGCTTGGCGCGGATCCGCACGCCCAGTTCGTGGAAGAAGTCCAGGTCGCTCTGGGCCTCGCCGGGCGGGTTGGCGCCCTTCTCGCGCCACTGCACCAGCCGGTGGGTCTGGGTGAAGGTGCCGGCCTTCTCCGCATGCGAGGCGGCGGGCAGGAAGAAGACCTCGGTGGCGATGTCCTCGGTCTTCAACTCGCCGGTCTCGATCTCCGGGGAGTCCTGCCAGAAGGTGGCCGACTCGATCATCTGCAGATCCCGTACGACGAGCCACTTCAACTTGGCCATCGCCAGGCGCTGCATCCGGCCATGGGCGGAGGCGACGCCAGGATTCTGGCCCAGCAGGAAGTAGCCGTCCACCTTGCCGTCCAGCATCGCCATCACCGTCTGGTAGGTGCCGTGCGCGCCGGTCAGCTTGGGCAGGTAGTGGTAGGCCCAGTCGTTCTCCTTGGTGGCGTGCTCACCCCACCAGGCCTTCATCAGGTTGACCGTGTAGGTCTCGGCGTCGGCCCAGAATCCCTTCTGCTGCTTGGAAGCAATCGCGTCGACGTACTCGCGGAAGCTGTCGTGCTTGCCGGCCATTGGCATCGGCAGGTAGCCGGGCAGCAGGTTGTACAGCGTCGGGATGTCCGTCGAGCCCTGGATCGACGCGTGCCCGCGCAGCGCCATGATCCCCGAGCCGGGACGGCCCACATTGCCCATCAGCAGCTGCAGGATCGTCGACGTGCGGATCACCTGCGCGCCATTGGTGTGCTGCGTCCAGCCCACGGCGTAGCAGAAGGCGGTGGTGCGCTCCCGGCCCGAATTCTGGACGATGGCATCCGCCAGGTAGTCGAAGTCCGCCCGACTGATACCACAGGCCTGCTCCACCATCTCCGGGGTGTAGCGGGCATAGTGCCGCTTGAGGATGTTCAGCACGCAGTTGGGGTCCTGCAGGGTCGGATCGGTCTTGATCCGAGCGTGCTCCAGCGGCGCACCGCCGGCACCCTGGGTCTCCGACTGGCCCGCCTTGGCTTCGGTCTGGCCGTCATGACCCTGGGGGGAGTCCACCGTGTCGCCACCCTCGGTGGCATAGGCCCAGCTCTTGGTGTCGTAGGCGTGTTTGGCCTCGTCGTAGCCGCTGAAGAGGCCATCGAGGTCCTCGGTGTCCTGGAAGTCGTCGCTGACCACGCTGGCGGCATTGGTGAAGGTGAGCACGTACTCCTTGAACCACAGGTCATTGCTCAGCACGTGGTTGATCAGGGCGCCCAGCAGCACGATGTCGGAGCCGATCCGCAGCGGGATGTGCCGGTCTGCCTGCGCCGAGGTGCGGGTGAAGCGCGGATCGACGTGGATGATCCGGGCGCCCTTCAGCTTGGCCTCGGTGACCCATTGGAAGGCAACCGGATGGCACTCGGCCATGTTGGAACCCTGGATGATGATGCAGTCAGAGTTGGCCAGATCCTGCGTGTACTGGGTGGCGCCGCCGCGCCCAAAGGAGGCTCCCAGACCGGGAACCGTGGCGGAGTGTCATATTCGGGCCTGGTTCTCGATCTGGATGGCGCCCGCCGCGGTGAAGAGCTTCTTGATCAGGTAGTTCTCTTCATTGTCCAGGGCCGCACCGCCCAGCGACGCGATGCCCATGGTGCGACGAAGATCCTTGTGGCCGGCCTCGTCCTGCTCCTGCCACCAGTCGTGCCGGGCCTGCAGGAAACGGTCGGCGATCATGTCGATGGCCGTGTCCCGGTCCAGATCCTCCCAGTCCGTGGCGTACGGGCGACGGTAGCGGACCTTGGTGATCCGACGGGGAGAGCTCACCAGCTCCTTGGAGGCGGCCCCCTTGGGGCACAGCCGGCCGCGGTTGATCGGGGAATCGGGATCGCCCTCGATCTGGATGATCTTGCCGTCCTTGGCAAAGATCTTCTGGCCGCAGCCCACGGCGCAGTAGGGGCAGACGCTGCGGGCGACGTGATCGGCCTGTGCAATCCGCGGCTCGATGTTCACGGTCTTCTCGGAGACAACGGAGGGCCCGCGGCCCAGCACGTCCCCGGAGCCGAGCTGGCGCAGCACCGGCCAGTCGAGCAACTTCTTCGGGCTGACCATGGCACCTCCTGCAGCTGACGTGGTGCACTCAGCATAACCAGCACCTCCGACAGATTTCACTACCCGGGAGATGAACAGCCTGCTCCCCGGCCTGTTGCCTGGCTCCCCGGACCGTGGCCTTGCTCCTCCCGGTGCGGGAATGCGCCGCACCGGCCATGGCAGGGCAGCGGTTCGAGGAGGACAGCCGGAGTTTCGGAAGCGGCGCCGAGTGCTCCGAGACTGCGGGCCGGGTGGTGGATCCACCTTCCACGGGACTGGTTCCGGTTTGGCAGTCACGCCATGGCAAGGTCAGGGGGTGGGTGCAGGCCCGTCATCACCCGGGGCGTGCCCGACACGCAGCACCATCCCGCTCTTGGCGACACGGATCGGGCCCCGATAGGCCGAGGCCGCCTGGTCCACCCACCACGAGTCCTCGGCGCGCCCGGCCAGGTGCGACAGGACCAGCTGACCGACGCCCGACAGACAGGCGACCCGGCCCGCGTCGGCCGGCGTCGTGTGCGACTTCAGCTGGTGGTTCAGGAAGGCGCCGGAGAATCCCTGCTCCCGGTAGAAGTCGACGTTCACGGCCTCGTGTACCAGCAGGTCCGTCCCGCGTGCCAGCTCCACCAGTGCGGGGCAGAAGGTGGTGTCCCCCGAGATCGTGACCGATCCGTGGAGCGTCTCGAAGCGGTAGGCATAGGCAGGCTGCACCGGAGGATGGTCGACGCTGGTTGCCAAGACCCGTACACGACTGTCCTCAAAGACGACGGTGGGTTCGCTGAACGAGTCGTCGAGCTCCCGAACTTCCAGCAGACGCCCCAACTCGGGGCGACCCTCGTCCTGGATCCGGATGTCAAGGTCATAGGAGAAGCCCCGCAGGATCGAGTCCATCAGGCCTCGGGAGCCCGCCAGGGAACCACTGGCGCGCTCCGGGTCGGGGCCCGGGCCGATCACGGGGACCGGCGCCTCCAGCCCGTCCACGGGTTTTCCCCAGTTGAACAGCAGGTAGCCAGGCAGTTCCGCCACGTGGTCCGAGTGCAGGTGGGTGATGAACATGCCAGCCAGGTCCCGACCCCTCAGGCCCGCCTCGTGGGCGGCGCGGGTGCAGCCCAGGCCGAAGTCGACCAAGTAGAAGCGGTCATCGACCACGACGGCAGTGGCGATGCCGTTCTCGGGGCCGCGGATGGCGGGTCCGGCCGCCACGCCGAGGGTGATGACGCTCAGGCCGCGGTGGGTCCCCAGGTCAAGGGTCTCCTGGCAGTCGGGGTGCATGGTCTTCCTAGGGTTCGAGGTGTTCAGGGGGGGCGGTCAGGGTAGACAGTGGGGGCGTTCGTTGACGACCCGGGTCTCCAAGTAGTGCTCCAAGCCCCACACGCCGCGCTCCCGGCCGACACCGGACTGTCGCCAGCCACCGAAGGGGGCGTCGGGCTCCACCTGGGTGTGCTGGTTGATCCACACGGTCCCGGCCTCGATCCGCTCGGCGACGCCGCGGGCCCGTTCCAGGTCCGGGCTCCAGACGGAGGCGCCCAGGCCCCACTCCTGTTCGTTGAGGCGACCGGTGAGCTCGTCAACGTCGTCATAGGTCACCACGGGTAGTGCGGCGCCGAACTGCTCCTCGCGGACCAGGGGTGCCTGGTCGTCGAGGCCGGTGATGATGGTTGGGGCCATGAAGTGGCCGGGCAGGTCACAGCCCCGGCCACCGCCGATGACCCGTCGACCGCCGATCGCCAGGGCCTGGTCCACCATCTCCTGCACGGAGCTCAGCTGGCTGGCATTGTGCATCGGGCCCATCGTGGTCGACGGTTGTAGCCCGGGGCCCACGACGAGACGCTGCGCCTCGGCCACCATCGCGTCGACCACTTCCTGCGCCCGGTCCGCGGGGACGTAAACCCGCTTGACCGCCATGCAGACCTGCCCCGCATTACGGAAGGCCGACCTGACCAGGGCCTGCCCGGTGAATCCGGCATCCGCATCCGGCAGGATGATGGCGGGGTCATTGCCGCCCAGCTCCATCGTCACGCGTTTCACGGTAGGTGCGGCTTGGGCGAGGATCCTGGTGCCCACGTCGGTCGAGCCGGTGAAGGAGATCTTGCGGACCCGCGGGTGCTCGGCAAGAGCCACGTTGACGGTGCGGTCGCTGGACGTGGCGCACTGCAGGACACCGTCCGGCAGATGGGCGGCCATCTTCTCGACGAGGGACATGGTCGACAGCGGGGTGGTGGGCGACGGCTTGGAGACCACGGTGCAGCCGGTGGTCAGGGCGGGCGCCAGCTTGACCAGCAGCAGGGAGATCGGGAAGTTCCACGGGGTGATGGTGCCGGTGACGCCCACGGGTAGGCGGTCCACGCGCACGCTGCGATCCTCGCGGTCGGGCAGCTGCAGGCTGCGCTCCCAGTCGAGGGCAGCGTAGTGATCCAGCATCCCGGCCCCGATGAGGAATTCGCCACGCGCCTCGGCCAGGGGCTTGCCCTGTTCCCGCGACAGCAGGGTGGCCAGCTCCTCGACGTCCCGGCGGATCGCGTCGGCACACTGTCTCAGCGCGTCGACGCGTGCTTCGTGGCTCTGGGCCCAGGAACGCATCCCGGCAGCGGCGCGCGCCACCATCCGGTCGACGTCGGCCGGGGAATGCTCGGGTGCCTGCCCCACCACATCCAATGTGGCCGGGTCCAACACGTCGTAGTGCTGATCCATTGCTCGCCTCCGGTTTCCGCCCGTCGATCAGGTCTTGGCTGGTTCAAGGCTTGCAAACGCCGACGGCGGCGCGAACGGGAATTTCTACTGAGTGGAAGATTCTGATCCACATGGATGTGATGAAGCTCACACTGGAGGAGTTCGCAGGTCCCAGCGCCATCCCCGCGTCGATGCCGACCGGGAGGGGGAGCGGACCCGCCGAGGACCACACAACGAGCGAGGAGAGTGCAGATGCCCAACACAGACCCCAAGCCCTTGGTCATCACCGGGGCCGCCTCGGGAATTGGCGCCGACACCTGGCGTCGCCTGTCGACGGCAGGCCACACGCTGGTGGGCGTCGACCGGACGCCGGTGGAGGACTTCGTCGGGCAGTTCATCGTGGGGGACCTGTCCACCACCGAGGGGATCGACGCGGTCGTCGAACAGCTCCCCGAGCAATTGTCCGGCCTGGTCAACATCGCCGGCGTGCCCGGCACCGCCCCCGTGGAAACGGTGCTCGCCGTCAATGTCTTCGCGGTCCGCGACCTGACATCGGCCTGCCTGCCACGCATCGAGGACGGCGGCTGCGTTGTCAACCTCTCATCCTCGGTCGCCGACGACTGGCGCGCCCATGCGGCCGCAGTCCGGGAGCTCGCCCTCTGCCCCCGCGACGAGCTGGAGCGCGCCCGGCAACTCGTGGCCGATGCCTCCTACCTGTGGTCCAAGCGTGCGGTCCGGTTGCTCACCGAGCACTTCGCCGCGCAGCTGGTGGAGCGCCGTATCCGGGTCACCTCCGTCAGCCCGGGCCCGGTGCAGACCCCGATTCTGGACGACTTCCGTCGCGACCACGGCCAGGACAAGGTCAACGGCGCCGGGCAACTGCTCGGCCGCTTTGGCAGCCCCGAGGACATCTCCGTCGTGGTGGCCTTCCTGGTGGGGGAGCAGGGCCGTTGGGTCAACGGCACCGACATCCGCGTCGACGGTGGTCTGGGTGCCTGGCGCAGCGAGCACGCGGCCCGCTCCGAGGAACAGGCATGAGCACCCCCACCCCGGCCGACGGGCAGCTGGAGGTCCGGGTCCGGCAGTGCGAGGAGCTGGCCAGCGGCGTGCGTCGCCTCACCTTCGAACGCACGGACGGATCCGACTTCCCCGCTTGGGAACCTGGTTCGCACGTCGACGTCGTGATGCCGGACCATGTGCGCCAGTACTCGATCTGCTCCTCGCCGCGCCAGCGTCGACAGCTCCAGGTCAGCGTGCTGCACGTGTCGGACTCCCGGGGTGGCTCAGCCTGGGTGCACGAGCAACTGCGTGAGGGGCAGGTGCTGCGGATCTCCGCCCCCCGCAACAATTTCGTCTTCCAGGACTCCCGCAAATACCTGTTCATCGCAGGCGGGATCGGCATCACCCCGATCATCCCGATGATCGAGCGGGCCGAGGAGCTGGGGCGCGAATGGACCCTGGTCTACGCCGGCCGTTCCCGCTCGACGATGGCCTTCCTGCCCGAGTTGGAGGAGCACCACCCGGACAGGGTCAAGGCCTATCCGGCCCACGAGACGGGCCGGGTCAACCTGGCCGACCACCTCGCCATGCCCCGCGCGAAGATGCTGATCTACGCCTGCGGCCCCACGCGGATGGTCGAGGAGATCGAGGACTGGGCCCGGGGCTGGCCCCCGGGCGTCCTGCACACCGAACGCTTCCAGGCCGCCTCCCTCGATGCCGGCGCCAGCATGGAGGCCTTCGAGGTGGAACTGGCCCGTAGCGGCCGCACCGTGGAGGTGGCCACGGACCAAACCGTCCTGGAGGCGCTCGAGGAGTCCGGCACTCGGATCCTGTCCTCCTGCCGGGCGGGTGTCTGCGGTACCTGCGAGACGGAGGTGCTGTCCGGTGAGGTGGACCATCGCGACGTCGTCCTGTCCCCGGCCGAGCAGGAGGCCAGCCAGACGATGATGGTCTGTGTCTCCCGCGCCGCCAATGGCTGCCACCGCCTGCGCCTCAACCTGTGACCACCGCCCCGTGAGGAGACATCCATGAGCACCAGGACCACTGCCCCCGTGACCGACATCGACCCCTTCTCCCTGGAGTCGATCACCGACCCCCACCCGATGAACGCCCGGCTGCGCGAGCTGGGGCCCGTCTTCTGGGTGGAGAAGTACCAGTGCTTCGGCGTCGCCCGCCATGACTGGGTCTACGAGATCCTCACCGACTTCGAGACCTACATCTCCGGCGGTGGCGCCGGCCCCAATGACATCCGGCAGGACCCCGAGTGGCGTCCCCCGTCGATCCTGGAGTCCGACCCGCCCACGCACACCGCAATGCGCCGCGCCCTGACCGGCGTGATCAACCCGGCCAAGATGCGCCAGCTCCGCGGCGGTTTCGAGGAACATGCCCAGGAGCTCGGCGACAGCCTTCTGGGCCGCGATCGGGTGGATGGCATCAAGGACATCGCCGAGCCCTACCCGCTGAAGGTCTTCCCGGACGCCGTTGGCCTGCGGCCAACTGGCCGCGAGAACCTGCTGCCCTACGGGTCCATGGTCTTCAATGCTTTCGGCGCCGACAACCAGATCCGGCAGGATGCCTTCCGCGAGGGTGAGAAGGTCTCGGCCTGGATCATGGACTCCTGCGCCCGGGAGAACCTGTCGACGACGGGTCTCGGGGCCGAGATCTGGGCCGCGGCGGAGCAGGGCCTGGTCTCACCAGAGCAGGCGACCTTGCTGGTCCGCGCCCTGCTCAGCGCCGGCGTGGACACGACGGTCTTCGGGATCGGCAACACCCTCTACTGCCTGGCCAGCAATCCGGAGCAGTGGGAGGCGCTGCGAGCCGAGCCGCAGCTCGCCAAGTTCGCCGTCGACGAGGCCCTGCGCGTCGAGTCCCCCTTCCAGAAGTTCCATCGGACCGTCGCGGTCGACACCTCGATCGAGGGCGTCGAGCTGCCCGCGGGAGCCAAGGTCCTGGTCTTCCTGGGCGCCGCGAACCATGATCCGGACAAGTGGGGGGCCGATGCCAGCTCCTTCGACCTGCAGCGGTCAGCCTCCGGCCACGTCGCCTTCGGCATGGGCCTGCACCAGTGCGTCGGGCAACCGATCGCCCGCCTGGAGATCGAACTGGTCCTGACGGCGCTGGCCTCCCGCTTCGAGCGGATCGAGCTGGCCGACGAGCCCGTCCCCTGGATCCACAACGTCCTTCGTGGCTGGGAATCCCTGCCGCTGTCACTGACCCCTGCGGCACGAGTCCCGGACCACGCCTGAAGCACCAGCTCCAATCCCCACCAGTTCGAATGCCCAAAAGGAGGCATGTCATGTCCACCACCCACGTCCGTGGCGTCAGCGACGACGCTGCGGCCGACCCGGCGCTCTGGTCACCGGGCAGGCGAAATCGATATGCGTGGATGATCACGCTCCTGCTGACCCTGCTGATGATGCTCAACTGGGCGGACAAGGCCGTGATGGGACTGGCCGCTGTCCCGATCATGAAGGAGATGGGCATCACCCCCGGCCAGTTCGGTCTGGTCAGCTCCGGGATGTTCCTGGCCTTCACGATCTCCCAGTTGCTGGTCGCCCCGCTGTCCACCAAGGTGCCCAGCCGCTGGCTGATCCTGGCCATGTGCGGGATCTGGGCCATCTCCAACCTGCCTGTCGTGATCTTCGCGAGCCTGCCGGCGCTGTGGGTCTCGCGGCTCCTGCTCGGCGCCGGTGAGGGCCCATACGCGCCGTTGTGCATGCACAGCGTCTACAAGTGGTTTCCCACCAAGCGAGGGGCGACCCCCGCCGCCATCGCCTCGTCGGGCGTGACCATCGGGATCGTCGCCTTCGCACCCATCCTCGCCGTGTTGATCAGCTCCTTCGGTTGGAAGGTGGCCTTCCTGAGCCTGTCGGGCGTCGGGCTCGTGTGGGGTCTGGTGTGGATCGTGGTGGGCAAGGACGGTCCCTACACCTCACTGGCCGCGGAACGCGAGATCGAAGGCCCGGATGCCGCCGGGCAGACCGTGCCCTCGCTCGCCGAGGAGCCGGTACCCTTCCTGCGCTCGATCCTCAACCCGACCTGGTTCTTCGCCGTCCTGGTCTCCTTCTTCGGCTACTGGGCTTTCGCGCTGTGCACCTCGTGGGGGCCCGCCTACTTCGAGACGGTGCTGGGCTACTCCCGTCGGGCCGCCGGGAGCATGATCGCCCTGCCCGCCGCCTGGGGCTTCATCTGCACCATCGCGCTGAGTAACCTCACCCAGCGGCTCGACCTCAAGGGCGTGCCGACCCGCTGGGCGCGCGGCCTGGTCGTTGGGCTCGCCGGGCTGCTGGCCGGCACCAGCCTGGCCGTGTCCACCTATGTGGGCAATCCCGTGCTGGCACTGGTCCTGCTATCCGTAGGCTTCGGCACCGCGCCGGCCCTGTTCGCCGTCACCTACCTGATCGTCGGGGAACTGACCACCATCGCGCAGCGCCCGGCCCACCTGAACGTCGCCAATGCCGGGCTGTCGATGGGCGGTGTGGTGGCCCCGTCGGTGGCCGGTTTCCTGATCGGGGCTGCCAGCACGCCCGCCGACGGTTATGTCAGCGCCTTCCGGCTCACCGGCGTCCTGCTCGCGGCCGCTGGCCTTGGCTGCCTGGTCTTCGTGAACCAGCAGCGGGAACAGCGCAAGCTCGGTCTGTTGGCCCATACTGAGGAAACAGACCTCGACGGGCCGATGGAGGGGGAGACCGGTGGCGGGGAACACATCACGGCCGGGCGTCAGCCAGGCTGAACGGGTGGTGCAGCTCCTGCGCACCTTCGACCAGCAGCACCGGCGGCAGACCTTGACCCAGGTCTGCCGCCGGTCCGGCATTCCCCTGGCCACCTGCCACCGGATGCTGCGCGAGATGACGCGACTCGGGCTGGTGGCCCAGCAGCAGAACGGGCAGTTCACGATCGGTCACCTCGTCTGGGAGCTGGGGATGCTCTCCCCGGTCCAGCGGGGGCTGCGGCAGGTGGCTTCCCCCTTCATGCAAGACCTGCTGGCCGCCACCCGGCAGATCGTCAACCTCTTCGTGCTGGACACGGATCGGGCCCTGCTCGTCGAGAGGATGTCCGGCTCCGCAGTGGGGGAGCCATTCGCGGTGCCGGGGGACAGGTTGCCCCTGCACACCAGCGCCGCCGGGAAGGTTTTCCTGGCGCACGGGGCACTGGGCGAGGACCCATTGAGCGTGCTGGCCCTCACCAAGGAGACCGCCCATTCCATCGCCAGCTCATCGCTCCTGCGGGAGGAGCTCGGCCTGATCGGGCGGCGCGGTTGGGCCACCACTGCCGAGGAACAGGTGGACGGGGCCTGGGGTCTGGCGGTCCCCGTCTTCGGGCTTGGCGGTGAGGTGGTGGCGGCGCTGGGCATCGTGACCGTCGCGCCGCTGGAGGACCCGAGTCGCGTCGTGCCCGCTCTCAAGGTCACCTCCGCGGCGATCTCCCGTGCCATGGTCGGTCGGGAGATGCGTGAGAACTAGGGTTCCGCGGCATCCGGGCGCGGTGTGCCTCGTCGCCCCAGCAGCCCGGCCACGGGCAGCAAGACTGCCAGGGCCATGAAGCCGCTCAGCACCACGCAAGTGACTGCGGAGGAGCCCGGCAGGTTGGCCGATGCCACCAGCGTCCCCGCTGCCATGTTGCGTTGTGAGACGGACAGGGCGACGCTCAGCCCCGAGACCCCCAGGAGGCGTCCGAGGAGCCAGCCCGCAAGGCAGGTCAGCACGATCATCCCCGTGATGGCAACGATCGCGACGGTGCTGGCCAGCTCCGCGATCTCCCGGTGGTCCGCGACCGCCTGGTTCACCAGCATCACCACCATGGAGACCCGCGCGATCCGGCCCACCACGGGGGCGCCCACCCCGGCCAGGCGCGGAGCCCTGCTGGCGAGTGCGGAACCGGCCAGCAGGGGGAAGACCATCGTCCAGCAGAGCAGCAGTGCCAGGTCCGCCGCCTGGACGTCCATGCCGGACAGGAGCCGGGGCAGGACGAGGGGCAGGAAGACGGTGGTGGCCACCAGGCTGGTGAGCATCAACCCGGAGGCGACACCCATGCTGGCCCCGGCCAGGGCGGACAGTTGGAGGGAGAAAGGGGCGCCCGCGGCGCAGGCCAGTGTGACCAGCCCGCTGCGTGCCTCGGGGGTGACGGGGAACAGGGCGCACAGTCCCACGGCGAGCAGTGGGGCCACCACGAAGTTGCCCACCATCCCGGCCAGCACCAGCCGCCCCTGCTGCAACGGGGCCAGGATCTGACGGGGGGTGAATCGCAGGCCGACCGACGCGGTGCTGGCGACGGCGAACAGGGGCACGGCGACGGCGGCCACCATCCCGGAAATCTGGTCAAGGGTCATGCCAGGAGCACCCACAGACCACTGAGGCCGAGCAGGAAGGTGGCGCCACCCAGCACGTGCACCTGGGGCAGGCAGTCCGAGCCCGTCACCGCGTCGACACCGCCCAAAGATCGTCGGTGGCTACGCGACAGCGACAGACGCACGGCGACGACGGCGATCCCGGAAAGGACGACCAGGGGCAGGATCATCGGCGGGCCGTGGGTGAGCCAGCGCAGCATCAGACAGGTGACGCCCAGATGGGCGAGCAGGGTGCGTTCCCAGGCGAGGGTGGTCCGCTCCGGTTGCAGGCCGGAATCGGTGCGGGGTGACCACTGCGGGTGGCTCACAGCAGGTGCCCCACAAAGACACCGAGGGCGACCGAGACACCCAGGGCGAGCACGGCCCCGATCCACGGGAGTGGGAGGGGGCGACCGTGCCGCATGGCCCGCTCGATCTGCGCCCAACGAATGGTGGCGCTCGCGGCCAGGAGCATCCCGGTGGCGAGCAGGGCCGCCACCAATGCGGTCCTGATGCCTTCGGGGAAGGCGTCACCTGCGAAGGCCTCCAGCCCCACGCCGCCGGCGAACAGGGCCAGGGAGGTGCGGATCCAGGCGAGGAAGGTGCGCTCATTGGCCAGCGAGAACCGTGGGTCCGGTTCGGTGCCCCCACCTAGAATCAGCTGGGATAATCCCCGTCGCCGTTGGCGGTCATCCTCATGATCCATGCTCTCCAGACTAGGAAGCAGACCGGGGACGTGGGGGTTGGCCTTCCACTCAGCGACAGTGTCGGCAGAGGTGTGTGGTCGGAGGCCCGATAGGCTCCCGTCCATGGTCGACAACCCCTTCAAACCCGAACTGTGGGACGAGGTCCCCGGCTTCGACTTCACCGACATCACCTACCACCGCGCCAAGGACGTGCCGTGCGTTCGCGTGGCCATCAACCGGCCCGAGGTGCGCAATGCCTTCCGGCCGCACACCGTCGACGAGCTCTACACCGCCCTGGAACATGCCCGGACCAGCGCCGACATCGGCTGCGTGCTGATCACCGGCAACGGCCCCAGTGCCAAGGACGGCGGCTGGGCCTTCTGCTCCGGCGGCGACCAGCGGATCCGCGGCAAGGCCGGCTACCTGGCCGAGACCGACGCCGGCGCCGCGGCCAATGACGGCTCCGCCAAGCCGTCGCCGATTGATCAGGCCAAGCTGGGCCGGTTGCACATCCTGGAGGTGCAGCGGCTGATCCGTTTCATGCCCAAGCCGGTGATTGCGCTGGTCAACGGCTGGGCGGCCGGCGGCGGCCACTCGCTGCACGTGGTCTGCGACATGACCCTTGCCTCCGCCGAGCACGCGAAGTTCAAGCAGACCGACGCCGACGTCGGCTCCTTCGACGCCGGATTCGGCTCGGCCTACCTGGCCCGCCAGGTGGGGCAGAAGGTGGCGCGCGAGATCTTCTTCCTGGGCCAGACCTACGATGCGCAGCGCGCCTACGAGATGGGCACCGTCAACAAGGTGGTGCCGCACGCCCAGCTGGAGGACGAGGGGCTCGCCTGGGCCAAGATCATCTGCGGCAAGTCCCCGACGGCCCAGCGGATGCTCAAGTACGCCTTCAACGCGATCGACGACGGCCTGATCGGCCAGCAGATCTTCGCCGGCGAGACCACTCGGCTGGCCTACATGACCGACGAGGCCGTCGAAGGTCGGGACTCCTTCCTGCAGAAGCGTGACCCCGACTGGTCCGACTTCCCGTACTACTACTGAGTTTGCTGGTGGGCCTCGACGGGCTCGGCCATCGTGCATGCGTGGCCTGCGCAGGGACCGGACCACGGTCCCCGAGCATGTCGAGGGCTGCCTGCGCTCGCGTCAGCCCAGCAGACCGGCGTTGCGGATGATCCGGGTCAACGCCTCCACGTTGAAGCGGTCCTCGAGGTACACCGCCTGCAGCCCTGCCGCGCGGGCACCCTCGGCGTTGGCGGCGACGTCGTCGATGAACAGAGCCTCGGCCGGGGCGATCCCCAGGGTGTCGAGGATGTGGGTGAAGAAGTCGGGCGACGGCTTGGCCACCCCCATCTCGTAGCTGTAGAAGGCGCCGTCGGTGTGCTCGGCATAGGGCAGGTTGTCCTTCATGTGCTCGCCGCGGATGGCCTGCTGGTTGGTGGCCAGGTAGACCTTGGTGCCGCGTTCGCGCACCTGGTCCATCAGGTCCAGCACCCCGGGCAGCGGGGTGGTGTCATTCCACAGGTGGAAGACCTCGTCGGCGGTCACGGGCAGCGACAGTTCGGCGAGCAACGCCTCGACCTCTTCGCGCAGCCCGTCGCGGCGCACCAGCAGGGGCTTCTCCCGGGCGAAGAGCTGGACGAAGAAGTCGTCGGAACTGATCGGGTTGCCCAGTTCTTCAAGCCGGGCGGTCATGCCCAGGCGGAACCCGGGATTGGTCTGCAGGACGCCGTCGCAGTCGAGCAGCAGGGTGGTGAGTGGCATGGTGGGCAGCTCCTGGTGGCAGGGGTCGTGGCTCCAGTCTCTCGTGGGGTCCAGGTCACGTGTCAGCGGGGTCTCAACTCTGGCGGTCCGCCACCCGCTGCGGGGTTGACCCCGCTCACCGCGTCGACGATGAGGTCCAGCAGCCAGGACTGCTCCGGGGAGCGGGCGTGCGCGTGCCGGCTCCAGGCGGACAGGGTGACCGGCTTGATCTGCCAGGGCAACGGCAGGCAGCGCAGCCCGCCGCTGCTGGCGAAGGTTTCCGCCACGTATTGCGGGACGATTGCCACCAGTTCGCTGTTGCGCAACAGATTCGGCAGGGCCGAGTAGCGCGGCACCTCCACCCCCACTCGTACTCGACGGTCGCGCTGCTGCCGGGGCGGGGCGGTGTGCCCGATCGCGCCCTGCACCACCACATGCTGCTCCGCCTCGAAGCGATGTCGGGTCAGTTCGGCGTCGATCCGGGGGTGGGTGTCCGAGAGCATCGCGACGTAGTGCTCCTGGAAGAGCTCTCGACGTTCCAACCGTCGGGAGTCGAAGTCTGCGCCGGAGATGAAGCCGTCCAGTTCGCCTCGCAGCACCTGATCTTCCACCTGATCCACGTGCAGTGGCTGGATCTTCAACGTCGACGCGGGGGAGCGGCCGTGCAGCGCCCGCCAGAGCAGCGGCAGCAGGAAGGCCTCGCCGGCATCGGACAGGGCCAGGTGGAAGGTGGTGGCCCGGTCCGGATCAAAGTGGGTGTCGGTCTGGAAGACCGCGTCGATGGCATTGAGCGCCTCGACGAAGACCGGGTAGGCCCGGCGTGCGCGGGCGGTGGGGGTCACGCCGCGTCGTTCGCGCAGGAAGAGCTCGTCGCCCATCTGCCGTCGCAACCGGTTCAGGGCGTGGGTGACGGTGGGTTGGGAGAGTTGTAGTCGTTGGGCGGCGGAGGTGACCGATCCCGTTTCGTAGATCGCGACGAAAGCTCTGGTCAGGTTCAGATCGGCCGATGCCATGCCAAAACAATAGATCAGATCTATGGCAGTTGCGCGTAACTTCGATCCCACTTTTGTTCTCACGGGAGATGCTCTGTGAAATAGTTCACAGCAAGCGCGTGACGATGGAGTCGCGCCGAAACCTTGAGGAGGATCGATGGCGACCACCCAGTTCGCCCCCGCAGCCGGGGGAACTTCCGGTCAGCTTGATCGTTGGCCCGTGGCCCTGTGCTGGCTCACGGTGCTGCTGGACGGTCTTGACCTGGTGATGCTGGGCGCCGTCATTCCCACCCTGCTCAAGACCCAGCACCTGGGCTTCACCGTTGCCGGAGCCACCTCGGTGGCCACCGCCTCGCTGGTCGGTGTGGCGATCGGCGCCGCCCTGGTCGGTTCCCTGGCTGACCGGGTCGGGCGGCGCGTGGTGCTGCTGGGCTCGATCCTGCTCTTCTCGATCTTCACCCTGGCCATCCCGTTCTCCACCTCGGTCGCCATGTTCGCCGGTTTCCGCGCCATTGCCGGCGTCGGTCTGGGCGCCTGCCTGCCGGTCGCGCTCACCTTCATGAGCGAGCACATGCCCGACGAGAACCGCTCGCACGCCAGCACCCTGACCATGACCGGCTATCACGTCGGCGCGGTGATCGCGTCGCTGGTGGCCATCGCCGTCGTGCCCGACTGGCACATCCTGTTCTACCTGGGCGGTGTTGCCGGCCTGCTCCTGCTGCCGCTGGTCTGGTTCAAGCTGCCCGAGTCGCATGCTTTCCTGGCCGCCCAGCAGAAGGACGACGGCCAGAAGGCCAGCATCTTCCACCCGCGGTTGATGCGCGCGAATGTCGGCGTCTGGGTCGGCTGCTTCATGGGCCTGTTGCTGGTCTACGGCCTGAACACCTGGCTGCCGCAGCTGATGCAGAAGGCGGGCTACAGCATGTCTGGCTCGCTGGTGATGCTGTTCATCCTCAACCTGGGTGCCGTGGTGGGCCTGCTGGTGGCCGGCAAACTGGCCGACCGGCGCGGGGTGCGCTCCACCATCCTGATCTGGTTTGCCGCCGCCGCGGTGCTGCTCGCTGCGCTCAGCATCAAGATGTCCAGCACGGTGGCGCTGAACATGGTGGTGCTGGTCACCGGCATCTTCGTCTTCAGCGCCCAGGTGTTGATCTACGCCTACGTCACCCACGCCTTCCCCGCGGAGGTGCGCAGCACCGCGATGGGTCTTGCTGCGGGCATCGGCCGGCTCGGCGCCATCGTCGGGCCGCTGGTCACCGGCGCCCTGGTGAACGCCGGCCTGGCCTACCCGTGGGGCTTCTACTTCTTTGCCGGAGTCGCCGTGCTGGGCCTGCTGGCGATCTTCACCCTGCCGCACGAGCAGGATCTGGCAAGGCTCCACATCAGCGACGACGAGACGCTCACGCATCAGGGAGCGCCGGCATGAGTCACGGCGACGAGGAGATCCAGCTGCGGGGTGTGAGCTCCATGGCCACTCGGCATTTGCTGGCTGCCCTGGCCGAGCTGGCTGCCGATCGTGGTGTCGCCCAGATCGCCTTCACCGCCGGTGGTGGTGTGGCGGTTGCCGACGCGGTCCGGGCCGGGGAGTCCGCCGACGTGGTCGTGCTGGCCCAGGGTGCGGTGAACAAGCTGGCCACTGAGGGTCATCTGCTGGCCGGGAGCGTCCGTCCGGTCTTCGTCTCCGACGCCGTGCTGGGGGTGCCCGCCAACCGTGACACTAGGGCTCCGGAGACCTCCGACGAGCTGTGCGGCCTGCTGCTGGCCGGGCAGCGGATCGGCTATTCCACCGGCCCGAGCGGTCAGGCCTTCCTTGCCATGCTGGACGAGCTGGGCATCCGCGACGAGCTTGACGGACGGCTGGTGCAGGCCCGACCAGGGTTGCCGGTCGCCGGGATGCTCGCGGCTGGCGAGATCGACTTGGGGCTGCAGCAGCTCAGCGAGATGGTCGGCACCGACGGTGTCACCGTCCTGGGCCCGCTGCCCGCCCCGCACGCGATCAGCTCGGTCTTCAGCGCCGCCGTCGGCGGCGCCAGCCAGCACCCCGAGGCTGCCGCGGCCTTCGTCGACTTCCTGACCGACCCGCAGAACCAGTCCTTGGTGGAGCGTCACGGGATGACGCCTGCCACCGCCATCCGCAATGAGTGCAAGGAGCGTTCATGATCATCGACTGTCACGGCCACTACACCACCGCGCCGAAGCCGCTGGGTGACTGGCGCGGCCAGCAGATCGCCTTCGTCGACGGCAAGGGCGACAACCCCGCGTCGGATCCGGTGATCACCGATGACCAGATCCGTGAGTCGTTGGAGGCCAACCAGCTGAAGCTGATGAACGAACGCGGAACCGACCTGACCATCTTCAGCCCCCGCGCGTCGTTCATGGCGCACCACATCGGTGACCTGGAGGTCAGCAAGCGCTGGGCCACCATCTGCAATGACCTGTGCTACCGGGTCAGCCAGCTCTACCCGGACCGGTTCGCGATGGGTGCGATGCTGCCGCAGTCGCCCGGCGCGGATCCGGCCACCAGCCTGCCCGAGCTGCGACGCGTGGTGGAGGAGCTGGGCGCGGTCACGATCAACCTGAACCCCGACCCGTCGGGCGGCAAGTGGACCGCCCCGCCGCTGACCGACAAGTCCTGGTACCCGATCTACGAGGCGATGGTGGAATACCAGATCCCCGCCATGATCCACGTCTCCACCTCCTGCAACCCGGCCTTCCACACCACCGGCGCGCACTACCTCAATGCGGACACCACTGCCTTCATGCAGCTGATCCAGGGCGACCTGTTCTCCGACTTCCCGGAGCTGAAGTTCGTGATCCCGCACGGCGGCGGCGCGGTGCCCTACCACTGGGGACGTTTCCGTGGCCTGGCCATGGCGCTGAAGAAGCCGGAGCTGGAGGAGCACCTGCTGAACAACGTCTTCTTCGACACCTGCGTCTACCACCAGCCGGGCATCGACCTGCTGACCAGCGTCGTGCCGGTCAAGAACATCCTGTTCGCCTCGGAGATGATCGGCGCCGTCCGCGACATCGACCCGCGCACCGGGCACTACTTCGACGACACCTTGCGCTATGTGCAGGCCACCGACCGGCTCACCGACGAGGAGAAGACCCAGGTGCTCAGCCAGAACGTGCGCACCGTCTACCCCCGCCTTGACCAGCAGCTGACCGCCCGCGGCCTCTGAACCGCCGCCACCACAGGAGAATCCATGCGACTCAACAATCTGGGCATCGTCCACCGCAACATCCAGCGCGCCGACCCGGCCGCCGTCGAGGAGCTCTCGAAGTACGGCGTCGCCAGCATCCACGAGGCGATGGGCCGGGTAGGGCTGATGCGCCCCTACATCCGCCCCGTCTGGAAGGGCGCGAAGATGTGCGGCCCCGCCGTGACCGTGCTGCTGCAGCCCGGCGACAACTGGATGTTCCACGTCGCCGTGGAGCAGGTGCAGCCCGGCGACGTGCTGATCGCCGGCTGCACCACCGAGAGCGAGGACGGCTTCTTCGGTGACCTGCTGGCCACCAGCCTGCAGGCCCGTGGCTGCAAGGGCCTGGTGATCGACGGCGGTGTTCGCGACGTGGATGACCTGGAAGAGATGCAGTTCCCGGTCTTCAGCCGCGCGATCAACTCCAAGGGCACCATCAAGGCCACCCTGGGCAGCGTGAACATCCCCGTCGTCTGCGCCAATGCGCTGGTCAACCCCGGCGACGTGGTGGTCGCCGACGTCGACGGCGTCGTCGTGGTGCCCGCCGAGCTGGCCGGCCCGGTTGCCGAGGCCGCCCGCAAACGGGAAGAGTTCGAAGGGCAGAAGCGGGAACGCTTCCGCTCCGGCGAACTCGGCCTGGACATGTACAAGATGCGCGAGGGACTCGAGGCCGCCGGCCTCACCTACCTCGACTGACCAGACACCCGACCAACCCAGCAAAGGATTTCAACCATGAGCAATGCACCCGTTCGCGTGGCAGTGGTCGGCGCCGGTGGCGCCTTCGGCATGAAGCACCTGGAGGGTCTGAGGAACATCCAGGACGCCGAGGTGGTGGCCGTCGCCGGGTCTGCCGATGACGACCTGGCGGCGCTGGCCCAGAAGACCGGCGTCGAGCGCGCCGTCGCCGGTCTGGACGCCGTGCTGGAGATGGACGACGTCGATGCGGTGATCCTGGCCACCCCCACCCCGGTGCACGCCAGCCAGATCATCCAGACCCTCAAGGCGGGCAAGCACGCGCAGGTGGAGATCCCCGTCGCCGACTCGCTGCCCGACGCGCAGGAGGTGCTGGCCGCCGCCGAGGCCTCCGGCACGGTGGCGATGGTGGGGCACACCCGGCGCTTCAACCCCTCGCACCAGTGGGTGCACAACAAGGTGCTGGCGGGCGAGTTCAACATCCAGCAGATGGATGTGCAGACCTACTTCTTCCGCCGGAAGAACATCAATGCCAAGGGTGAGCCCCGCACCTGGACCGACCACCTGCTGTGGCACCACGCCGCGCACACCGTCGACCTGTTCGCCTACCAGGCCAACTCGCCGATCGTCGAGGCCCATGCCATCCAGGGCCCGATCCATCCCGAGCTGGGCATCGCGATGGACATGTCCATCCAGCTGAAGGCCGCCAACGACGCCATCTGCACGCTCAGCCTGTCCTTCAACAACGACGGCCCGCTGGGCACCTTCTTCCGCTACATCGGCGACACCGGCACCTACATCGCCCGCTACGACGATCTGGTCAACGGCAAGGAGGAGCCGATCGACGTCAGCCAGGTGGATGTCAGCATGAACGGCATCGAACTGCAGGATCGGGAATTCGTCGCCGCCATCCGCGAGGGGCGGGAGCCGAACTCCAGCGTCCGTCAGGTGATGGGCTGCTACGAGGTGCTCGGCCAGCTCGAGGAACAGCTGAACCGATGAGCTCCGCACCGGTCAGCACGCTGCCCACCCGTCGCGTCGGACCCTTCGAGGTCTCCGCGATCGGGCTGGGCTGCATGAACCTCAGCCACGCCTACCAGCCGCGCCCCAGCGAGCAGGATGGGGAAGCACTGCTGAACGAGGCGATCGACCTGGGCGTCACCTTCCTGGACACCGCCGCGCTCTACGGCGGTGGCCGAAACGAGGAGCTGGTGGGTCGCGTGCTGCGCACCCGCCGCGACGAGGTGGTGCTGGCCAGCAAGGGCGTGATGCAGCTGGTGGACGGCACGAAGGTGATCGACGGACGTCCCGAGGCGATCAAGCGGATGTGCGACGAGTCGCTGCGGCGGCTCGGCGTCGACGTGATCGACCTGTACTACCTGCACCGCTGGGACAAGCAGGTGCCGATCGCCGAGAGCGTCGGGGCCGTCGCGGAGCTGGTGGAGCAGGGCAAGGTGCGAGCCATCGGCCTGTCCGAGGTGTCGGTGCAGCGGCTGGGCGAGGCGCAGCAGGTGCACCCGATTGCCGCGGTGCAGAACGAGTACTCGTTGTGGACCCGCAATGCGGAGATCGCCATGATCGACGCCTGCGAGCGCGACCGGATCGCCCTGGTGGCCTTCAGCCCGCTGGGTCGAGGGATGCTCGCCGGCGCCGTTCGTGACCCGCAGCAGCTGCCCGCCGGTGACATCCGCCGCCCGATGCCGCGTTTCCAGTCGGAGAACTTCGGCCACAACCTGGCCCTGGTCGACCAGCTGGCCGAGCTGGCCCGCGAGGCCGGCAGCACCCCCGCCCAGCTCTCGCTGGCCTGGCTGTTGAAGCGCAGCGCGTCGGTGGTGCCGATCCCCGGAACCACCAGCAGCGAACACCTCCGGGAGGACGTCGCCGCGGCCCAGGTTCGGCTCGACGAAGACCTGGCCCGCCGGGTGGACGAGCTGATCAACCAGCGCACCGTCGCCGGACCGCGCTATCAGGATGCCCAGCTCGACGAGGTGGACGCCGAAACCTTCTGAGCATCACGCACCAGACAACACAACACACACAACACCAGGCACACCCCGTCGCGACGCAGCCAACGCCGTGACGCGCACCAACACACCCAAATACCGGCCCACCGGCCAGCACACGTCGCAGAATCAGCACTAGTCAGGAGAAGAGCGCCATGGACAAGGAAGTCATCACAACGCGCGTCGGAATCGTCGGGGCGGGCCCCGCGGGGCTGATGCTCTCGCACCTGCTCGCCAAGGAGGGCGTCGACAATGTGGTGCTCGACATTCGCGAGCACGACGTCATCGCCAACACCCACCGGGCCGGCATCCTGGAGGCCGGCAGCGTCCGGATGCTCACCGACACCGGCGTCGACGGCCGGGTGCTGACCGAGGGCTATGAGCACAGCGGCATCTACCTGCGCTTCAACGGCGAGAAC
The DNA here is from genome assembly GCF_038433135.1 of Luteococcus sp. H91. Classification (NCBI taxonomy): domain Bacteria; kingdom Bacillati; phylum Actinomycetota; class Actinomycetes; order Propionibacteriales; family Propionibacteriaceae; genus Luteococcus; species Luteococcus sp. H91. Next base: position 82,322 of record NZ_JBCDMV010000002.1, read on the forward strand.
CACCACATCGACTTCAAGGAACTGCTGGGCCAGACCGTGTGGCTCTACCCGCAGAACGAGGTCTTCGTGGATCTGGCGGCCGCGCGGCGGCGCGACGGTGGGGATGTTCGCTTCGGCGTCTCCGACACCCAGGTGATCGGGATCGAGACCGACTCCCCGGTGATCGCCTTCATCGACGCGGACGGCGTCGCCAAGGAGATCCACTGCGAGATCGTGGTGGGGGCCGACGGCTCCCGCTCCAAGTGCCGAGACCTGATCCCGGAGAACAAGCGGATCAAGTACACCAAGCGCTACCCCTTCGCCTGGTTCGGCATCCTGGCCAAGGCGCCGTTCAGCTCCGACGAGTTGATCTACTGCCGCTCCGATCTGGGTTTCGCGCTGATCAGCCAGCGCACCCCCGAGGTGCAGCGAATGTACTTCCAGTGCTCGCCCGACGAGAAGGTGGAGGACTGGGACGAGGAGCGGATCTGGGACCATCTGGATGCCATCGGTGCCGGCCCCGACGGCTTCAAGCTGAAGCGTGGCGAGATCTTCGAGAAGGTGATCCTGCCCTTCCGCTCCTTCGTCCAAGAACCGATGCAGTACGGCAGGCTCTTCCTGGCCGGTGACGCCTCGCACACCGTGCCGCCGACCGGCGCCAAGGGCCTCAACCTGGCCTTCGGCGACGTCGCCCTGCTGGCCCCCGCGCTGGTGGAATGGGCCCGGACCGGCTCCACCGAGCAGCTGGACACCTACTCCGAGCGGGCCCTGAAGCGAGTCTGGAAGAGTCAGAACTTCTCCTACTGGATGACCCAGATGCTGCACACCCAGGCCGACGCCGAGCCCTTCGACAACAAGCGGCAGCTGGGCGAGTTGGAGTCGGTGATCTCATCGCCCAAGACGATGAGCTACCTGGCCGAGTGCTACACCGGCTGGCCCTACGACCTGCCCGAACTGATGGAGGACTGAGATGGCCCAGAACGACAAGCCCACGACGGGCGACTTCACCAAGACCGACGGCTGGTTGGACTGGTACGAGGGGCCCAGCAAGCCCGCCTTCCAGCTGCCGGCGGGCGCCGTCGACGCCCACTGCCACGTCTTCGGGCCGGGGGAGCAGTTCCCCTACGCCCCGCAGCGCAAGTACACCCCCTGCGATGCCTCGGCCGATCAGCTCTTCGCCCTGCGCGACCACCTGGGCTTCAGCCGCAATGTGATCGTCCAGGCCACCTGTCACGGCGCCGACAACCGCGCCTTGGTTGATGCGGTGCGGCGCAGCGAGGGCCGTGCCCGGGGCGTCGCGACGGTGAAGCCCGACGTGACTGCCGAGGAACTGCAGGAACTGCACGAGGCCGGGGTACGCGGCGTGCGCTTCAACTTCGTGAAGCGGCTGGTCGACGCGGTGCCCACCGAGGCGCTGGGCACCATCGTCGAGAAGATCGCCCCGCTGGGCTGGCATGTGGTGATCTACTTCGAGGCCGCTGACCTGCCCGACCTGTACGACTTCTTCAGCTCGATCCCGACCACCGTCGTCGTGGACCACATGGGCCGTCCGGACGTCACCAAGGATGTCGACGGGCCCGAGTTCGGCCTCTTCCTCAAGTTCATGCGGGAGAACCCGAATGTCTGGTCCAAGGTGAGCTGCCCGGAGCGGCTGACGGTGACCGGCCCCAAGGCGCTGGACGGTGAGCGGCAGGCCTACACGGATGTCGTGCCCTTTGCCCGACGGGTGGTGGAGGAGTTCGCTGACCGAGTGCTGTGGGGCACCGACTGGCCGCACCCCAACCTGAAGGACCACATGCCCGACGACGGGCTGTTGGTGGACTTCATCCCCCAGATCGCCCCCACCCAGGAGCTCCAGCGCAGGCTCCTGGTGGACAACCCAATGCGCCTGTACTGGCCGGAGGAGGCGCTGGGAGATCAGTCCGCCGACCTTGGCAAGCCCACCGCAGAGCTCCGTCACGGCGTCGGCGATGACGTCGGGCAGGCCTGACCAACCGAAGGGAAATGACCATGAGCATCAACCCTGACCGTCCCTATGTCGACGTGCCCGGCACGATCATCTTCGACGCGGAACAGGCCCGCAAGGGCTACCACCTGAACCAGTTCTCCATGTCCCTGATGAAGCCGGAGAACCGGGAACGCTTCCTGGCCGATCAGCGCGCCTACCTGGACGAATGGCCGCTGACCGAGAAGCAGAAGCAGGCCGTGCTGGACATGGACCTGAACGCCATGATGGCCGAGGGCGGCAACATCTACTTCCTGAGCAAGATCGGCGCCACCCACGGGTTGAGCTTCCAGCAGATGGCCGGCTCCATGACCGGCATGTCCGAGGCGGCCTACCGGGACATGATGGCCAGCGGTGGCCGTCGCCCCGAGGGGGTGCGGTTGAAGGACCTCGACGGGTGGACCCCGCCCGCGCCCCGGGTGAAGGCGGAGACGCTGAACCCCGAGGCCAAGGCCCGGATCGGCGCCACCGTCTTCACCTCGCACGTGCCGGCGATCGGCGCGGCGATGGACCTGGGCAAGACCGAGGAGCCCTACTGGAAGAAGGTCTTCGACGGCTATGTCGCCTCCCGGGAGTGGATGAAGGACAACACTCCCGACGTGGTGATCCTGGTCTACAACGACCACGCGACCGCCTTCGACTCGTCGCTGATCCCCACCTTCGTGCTGGGCACCGGCGCGCACTACCCGGTAGCCGACGAGGGCTACGGCCCCCGTCCCGTGCCGGATGTGGAGGGCTACCCCGAGCTGGCCGCGCACCTGGCGCAGTCGATGATCCAGGACGACTTCGACCTCACCCTGGTCAACGAGATGGTGGTGGACCACGGCCTGACTGTGCCGCTCAGCCTGCTCTTCGACGACGTCGAGAAGTGGCCCTGCAAGGTGATTCCGCTGGCGGTCAACGTGGTGCAGTACCCCGTCCCGTCCGGCCGTCGCTGCTACGAGCTGGGCAAGGCGCTGCGCCGTGCGCTGGACACCTGGCAGGGTGATGAGCTCAATGTGCAGATCTGGGGCACCGGCGGCATGAGCCACCAGTTGCAGGGCCCCCGCGCGGGCCTGATCAACCGGGAATGGGACAACGCCTTCCTGGACATGCTGATCGAGGATCCGATGGGCCTGACCGAATGGCCGCACCTGGACTACGTCGATGAGGCCGGCAGCGAGGGCATCGAGCTGGTGATGTGGCTGATCGCCCGCGGCGCGATGGACGACCAGTTCGGCGGCGAGCACCCGTCGGTGCGGCACCGCTTCTACCACGTGCCCGCCTCCAACACCGCCGTCGGGCACCTGGTGCTGGACAACCCGTCGGGGGCGGCCGGCTGAGCCGGTCCTCCGAGAGCGACGCGTGATCCCCGGGCCTGCGCTGGCCCGGGGATCACTGTATTTCGCCACCCAACACCCAGCCGCGACGGCCGGAATCACCGCAGCGGAGACGAGGAGCGCAACGGTATCCCGTTCATCGGGAAACCCTGCTGTCTCGCTGGTGATGGCAGGGGAGTCTTGTGCACACCCCACCGATCTCATCGAAGGAGACGCCATGACCAGCACCCCGATCCGTACCGACGTCCTGGTGATCGGCTCCGGGGCGGCCGGCATGGGGGCGGCGCTCAAGGCCTCGGAGCAGGGTCACTCCGTGCTCGTGGTGGAACAGGAACGCCATCTGGGTGGGACGACGGCCATCTGCGGTGGTTGGGGATGGGTGCCCGGCAACAAGGGGGCCGAGCCGCAGGACAGCCGGGACCAGGCCAAGGCCTACATCAAGGCGCTGGCTGGCCACGGCTACCGGGAGGAGCCGGTGGATGCCTTCCTGAACAGCATTCCGGAGGCCCTGGACTTCTATGAGCGGCAGGGCGTCCGGATTGTCTACGGGGCCATGTCCCCCGACTACCAGATGGACGCACCGGGGGCGATGGAGAAGGGCCGGGCCGTCACCTTTGAGCGAGCCGACGCGCGCATGCTGGGCGAAGATCGGCTGCGGGTGCAGCCCTATCTGATGCCCTACACCGTCTTTGGCTACATGCCCGAGATCGGCACCGACATCGCCCGGATGGTCAAGGCCAACCAGAGCGTCGGCAACTTTGCTTATGCCGCCCGCAATGTGCTCACAGCCTGGGGCCAGACCCTGCTGGCCCGGCGGGCCTGGACGCGCACCAACGGCAATGCGCTGATGACCTGGATCTTCGCGGCGGCCAGGGAAGCAGGCATTCGGATGTGGACCGGTACCCGGGCGGAACGCTTGCTGACTGACGAGCGAGGAGTGGTGGTGGGGGCGGAGTTGTCCGGTGGGCACGCTGGCCGGGTGGAGGCCCGGCTGGGAGTGGTGCTGGCCTGCGGCGGTTTCGGTGGCAACGCGGAGCTGCGGCGGCGCTACTTCCAGCACGATCCGGACGGCGACGACCACGTCACCCCGACGATCGGGCACGATGGCAGCGCCCTGCGTCTGGCCGAACCCTTGGGCGGGTACATCGACAATTCACCGCACCAACCCGCGTCGTGGGGGCCCATCACCCCCTTCCACACCCTGGTGCGGCGCAAGCAGACCTACTTCCCCCATCTGCGGGCCTTCGGGCTGCCCGGACTGATCGCGGTGGACCGCACCGGGCGCCGTTTTGCCAACGAGTCACTGTCCTACCACGACTACGGCATCGAGATGATCAAGAATGACGCGGAGCGGGACCGCACCTATGTCTGGATCATTGCCGACGCCACGGCGATGCGGAAGTACGGCATCGGCTATGCCAAGCCGTGGCCCTTCCCTCCTGCGATCTTCCAGAAGGAGGGCTACTTGCGCCGCGCCACCACAGTGGAGGCCCTGGCAGGGCAGATCAACGTCGATCCGCAGAGCCTGCGCCGGACCATCGAGGAATTCAACCAAGGGGCCGCGCGGGGCGAAGACCCCGCCTTCGGGCGCGGCTCCTTGAAGTACCACAATTTCAAGGGTGACCTGGAGCACCGGCCGAACCCCAACCTGGCCCCGCTGACCAAGGCGCCGTGGTACGCCGTCCGGGTGATGATGGGCGATCTTGGCACCTATGCCGGTCTGGCGGTCAATTCCCGCAGCGAGGTGCTCGACGAGGGAGGCCGGCCGGTTCCCGGTCTGTACGCCGTGGGCAGCGCCGCGGTCAGCGTCTTCGGCGGCGGCTACCCCGGCTACGGGGCGCACGTCGGGCCGGCGCTGGTCTTCAGCTATCGGATCGGCCGCGACATTGCCGCGCACGCCGCGGAGCGCGGCAGGGGAGAATGGTCTGGGCAGCCAATGGCGACATGAGGAGGGCGGGCCATGGCGAACTCACCGTCGGGCGAATCGATGCTGGAACGGATCGTGCGCATCCTGGAGGCCCTCGACGGCAACACCCCGTCCCTGCCCGTGGCGGAGCTGGCGCGGCGCACCGGGCTGCCGTCCAGCACCACCTACCGGCTGGTGGATGAACTGATGGCCTCGGGGCTCTTGGACCGGGTGGGGCGCGAGGTGCAGGTGGGGCTGCGGCTGTGGGAGCTGACCACCCGGAGTTCGTCCGCCCTGGGCCTGCGCGAGGCGGCCCGGCCGCACCTGGATGACCTGCGACGGGTGCTGCGCGCGCACGCGCTGCTGGGGGTATTGGACCGGCACGACGTGCTCTACGTTGACCGGGCGCTGGCCCGTAGTTCGGCGGTCAACCTGGCCACGGTGGCGGGGCGGCTGCCCGCGCATGCCAGCTCCGCCGGGTTGGTGTTGATGGCCCATCAACCGTCGGCCGTCCAGGAAGCCTGGCTGGGGTCGCGGTTCACCCGCTACACCCCGAAGACGCCCACCGACCCGACGCAGCTTCGTCGGGTGCTGGCCGCGGTGCGCCAGCAGGGGTATGCCGAGGCGGCGGGGCTGCTGGTGGGGCCCTCCACCGGGCTGGCGGTTCCAGTGGAGGGCCCCGACGGGCAAGTGATCGCCGGGCTGGGGATCGTCGTGCCGGTGGGGGAGACCGACGCGACCCGCACCGTTCCGGTGCTGCAGGCCGCGGCCCGGGGGATCACTGAGCGGATGCGGGCCGGCTGAAGGTCTGGTCTCAGACCAGGCCGACGAGTTCGGCGGCCATCGCGTCGGCATCCGGCTCGTGGCCGGTGATCAGACGGAATGCGTCGACGGCCTGACCCACCGCCATCCCGCTGCCCGGCAGCACCCGGCAGCCCGCGGCCTCGGCATCCAGGATCAACCGGGTGCGCAGCGGTCGGTAGACCACGTCGGAGACCCACAGGCCGGGGTGCAGGGCGGCGGTGTCGAAGGGGGTCCCCGGGAGCTTGGCGGAACCGACGGGCGTGCAGTTCACCACACCGCTGGCCCGCGCCAGCAGCTCGGCCACCTCGCCGGGAGCGGCGGCCCGCACATCACCCCCAGTGGTGGCGGCGGTGCGCTCGGCCAGCGCCTGCGCCCGAACCGGGTCCACATCCACGATCACCAGTTGCCGGGCGCCCAGCCCCACGAGGGCATGGGCGACCGCGGAGCCCGCTCCACCAGCCCCCATCTGTACCACCAGATCCATCGGGGCATCGGGCAGGCCGCGTCGGAAACCGGCGGCATAACCCGTCGCGTCGGTGTTGTGCCCGACGGCGCCTTCGGCGGTGAAGACGACGGTGTTCACCGCGCCGATCGCCTCGGCCTCCGGTGACAGGGCGTCCAGCTCGGCCATCACCACCTGCTTCACCGGGTAGGTGATGTTCAGCCCGTCATAGCCCGCCAGCTGGGCGGCACGCACCAGCTCACCCACCCGCTCCGGGGTGATGCCCCGCTCGTCCAGATCGAGCAGCCGGTAGACATAGTGGAAGCCCTGCCGCTCGCCCTCGGACTCATGCAGGTGGGGGGTCATCGACGGGCCGATCCCCAGCCCGATCAGGCCGGCGAGCTTGCTGGTGGTGGTCATGACCTTCCTCCGGTCTGGGATTGCTCAGTTGGGTCGTCGACACCGGCGGCATGCAGCGCGGCAAGCCAGCCGAAGGTGAGCCCGGCGCCCACCTGGGCCCCGGCTCCGGGGTACTCGGAGCCCATCGGGCTGGCGGCGTCATTGCCCGCCGCGTACAGCCCGGGGATTGGCTGGTCCTGCTCGTCGAGCACCTGGGCCCGGCCGTTGGTGCGAATGCCGAAGGCCGTCGCCAGCGGCGTGGGCACCACCGCGATGGCGTAGAAGGGTGCCTTGGAGACCGGGCCGATGTTCGGGTTCGGTTCATGCTCCGGGTCCCCGGCCACCCGGCCGAAGAGCAGTTCGCCCTTGCCGAAGTCCTCGTCCTTCCCTGTGGCGGCAAAACCATTCCAGCGTTCGACGGTGGCCTCCAGCCCATCGGCATCCACACCGATGCTCTCCGCCAACTCCCGCAGCGTCCGACCGCGATGCAGGTAGCCCTGCCGGATGTAGCCCTCCAGCAGCTTCTGCGGCAGTCGCGGGGTGACCACCATGCCCAGCCCGTAGCGGGACAGGGCCCGGGAATCCACCACCAACCAGGCCGGGATGGTGGGCACCGTCTGGTGCGACTCGTACATGGCCCGGACGAAGCGGTGGTAGGAGACGGACTCATCGACGAAGCGTTGCCCGGCGCTGTTGACCGCGATCAGGCCCGGCTTGGCCCGGTCCCAGATGTGCGGGAAGACGGCGGTGGACCCGTCCGCGCGGGTGCCGATCGAGCTGGGGAACCACAGGGCATTCTCGCCATTGTCCGTTCCCGACGAGGCACCGACGGCGGTGGCCAGCCGCATGGTGTCGCCCGTGGCACCCTCGCAGGCACGGCTGAACTGCGGCGTGGGCTGCGGGAGGTACTGCGCGCGCAGCTCGGGGCTCTGGGCAAAGCCACCCGCGGCCAGCACGACGCCACGTTCGGCGTGGATGCGCAGAACCCGGCCCTGGTGCTCGACGACGGCCCCGGTGACCCGGCCCTGCTCGTCGCGGATCAGCTCGGTGGTGCGGGCATTGCGCCACACCTCACCGTCGCGCTGCAGGAACTTGTGGTACAAACGCGCCACCAGCCCATTGCCCATCACGAGCCGGGTGCCGCGTGGGTAACGGGTCAGGTCAGCCGCCCAGCGCACGCCCAGCCCCAGCGCCGTCGCGGCTCCTCGGGCGGTGCGGCCCGGCTTGCCGGTGAACATGCCCAGCAGCTTCGACACTTCCGGCCGGCGCACCATCAGCGTCCCGCCAAAGAGCGCGAATTCCGGGACGGGGCGGCGGACGTGGCGGAAGTTCACCGGGCCCAGCAGCCGCCCGTCGAAGGGTTCGGGTTCAAGCGCCCGGCCGGTCTGTCCCGTCTCGGGTAGTTCGGAGTGGTAGTCGACGACGGACGGGGACGGCAGGAAGCGCACGCCCAGGCCGGCCAGGTGCTCCAACATCCGGGGGGCATTGTCCATATAGGCCTGCCGCAGTTCCCGCGGAGACTTGTCGCCGATCAGGGTGTCCAGGTAGCGGGTGGCGCGTTCGGCATCGTCGGTATTGCCGGCCTCGCGCTGGAAGCGATTGTTCGGCACCCAGCAGGTACCCGCCGAGTAGGCGGTGGTGCCGCCGATCCAGTCGGTCTTCTCCAGGGTCAGCACCCGCAGCCCGGCGGCTGCGGCGGTCAGCGACGCGGACAGCCCAGCGGCGCCGGTGCCCAGCACGAGCAGGTCGACGCTCCGGTCCCAGACGGGCGCATCGGCAACGGATGAGGCTGTGGCCGGGGTGATCATCGTGCCAGCACCTCCCGGGCCGCCTGCAGCAGACGGCGCGCGAAGGGCCCGTCGCCGAGCTCCTCCCGCAACGGGTTGGGCACCTCGACGCTGATCGGCGCGGTGGCGGGGAAGGCGCTCAGGAAGGCCGTGAAGTCGACATCGCCGTCGCCGGGAACCAGCCGCTCGGCCCGGGACTCGTGCAGGCGTCCGGCCAGGTCCTCGGGGGCAGCGGCCCGGGCGTCGCAGATCTGCACCAGCGGCGAGAGATCGGCGGCGGTTCGGGCATCGGCCACGGTGCCCTGCGCCCGCTGGAAGTGCAGCGCGTCGGGCAGCACCCAGCAACCCGCGGCCCGGGCCAGTTCCGCCGCCTGCGGCAGGGTGGAAACGGCCTGGTAGGAGATGGCCTCCAGGGTCGGGGTGATCCCGAAGGGGCGGGCATTGTCGGTGAAGGCCTGCAGGGTGTGCAGCAGCCGCTGTTGGTCGGTGTCGCTGGCGGCGACGGTGAAGGTGCTGGCGCCCAGATTGGCCCCCGCTTCCAGAGCAGGCAACCAGGTCTCCCGGGTGAGGGTGCCGTCCAGCACCAGGAATTCCACGTCGCGCACCCGCAGGCCGGTGGCTCGCAGCGCGTCCAGCGTGCGTCGGGCATCCGGCGACCCCGGGGTGAGATCGGTGAACTTCTCCGTGGCGGTGACCGGCGCGACGCGGATGCCGACGAAGTCGTAGCCCGCGGCCGCGGCGGTCTCCACCAGGTCGGCCGGGTGCGCGCCCAGCAGCGAGAGCGGGGCCAGCCCGATCGGGTGGTTGCAGGCGGGTTCAGTCATGGTTCTTCTCCTGGGTGCGGGCGGCCAGCCGGTGGAGCAGCTGTCCGCGGTAGTCCGGGCCGGGGGCGGGGCTGCCGTCGTCCTCATAGGTGGCGGTGGTGCCGGCGAGCTCACGGCCCACCAGATAGCCAAAGGTCATGGCCGGGCCCAGGTTCACGCCGCCCGACGGGTAGTGGCCGCCCATCACGGACGCCATGTCATTGCCGGCGACGAAGAGCCCGTCGACGGTGCTGCCATCGCGGCGCAGCACCCGGGCCGCGGCATCCACCGCGATCCCGGCGAAGGTGCCGAAGGATCCGGGCAGCACCTTGACCGCGTAGTAGGGGCCCCTGCCGAGCGGTGCCAGGGTCGGGTTGGGCGTGACCTCGGGGTCCCCGCCGTAGCGGTTGAAGGGGGTCTCGCCGCGGCCGAAGTCGGGGTCGATTCCCTGTCTGGCATTGGCATTGAAGGTCTCGACGGTTTCGACCAGTCCGGCCTCGTCGATGCCGCACTGGCGGGCCAGCTCGGGCAGGGTGGCGGCCTTCTTCAGGTATCCCAACGCGCGGTAGGGGAAGACGGGCAACGGCCGGGGCTTGGCGAAGCCAAGCATGTAGTGCCGCAATACGTGGTGGTCGCAGATCAGCCAGGACTCCACCGGGTCGCCCTCCGGCACGGCGTCCACCATGCCCTGGACGTAGTCGAAGTAGCCGTTGGCCTCATTCACGAAGCGCTTGCCATTGGCCAGGACGCCGATCACGCCCGGTTTGGCCCGGTCGGCAATGTGCGGGAAGACTCCCTGGTGCCCGCCCGGGAAGTCCACCAGCGAGACCGGGCACCACGCGGCGGGGCTGAACCCCGAGTCGTCCAGGTAGCCGCCCACCTGCTCCGCCAGCCGCAGCCCGGCGCCATCGCAGGTCTCGGGGGCCAAGGTCCAGTGTTCCCGGCCAGTCGGGGTGCGAGGGAAGGTGTGGCGACGCAGCTCCGGGTTGGCCGGGTAGCCGCCGGTGGCCAGCACCACACCTCGGGAGGCGGTGAGCGTCTCGCGCTTCCCATCATGCTCCACCACGACCCCGGTCACCCGTCCGTCGTGCTCGACGAGCTCGGTGGCGCCGGTGCCGGTGCGCACCTCGACGCCGAGGTCATCGGCGGCCTGCAGCAGCCGTCCGACCAGGGCGACGCCGTTGACCATCTGCATGTTGCGGCGGTGCACCAACAGGTCGAAGGCATGGGTGGCGGTGCGGCGGGCCGCGTGCAGGAAGCTGCTGGGCTTCTTCAGGGCGGTCAGGAATTTGCCCAGATCCGCGCCCGCCATGATGCCCATGCCGACGAAGCTGGTCATGTAGAACTGATGTGCCAGCCGGGCCCGAACCTCCGGCTTCAGGGCGGTGCCGTAGAAGGGCGACGCGGCAACCGAACGGTGGCCGGTGCCGGCGCCGGGCAGCTTGCCGTAGATGTCGTTGATCTTGTTGCCGGGGGTGAACTTCAGCGGCGTGAGGTTGTGGAAGAAACCGACCATGTGACCGGTGTTCTCCAGGAAGGCCTCGACCCTCTCCTCGTCGTAGTCAACGCCCAGCACGCCGCGCAGGTAGGTGCGGAAGTCATCCCTCGGTTCGTCGACGCCGTCAGCCTTGGCCAGCGGGTTGCCGGGGGTCCACATCCAGCCGCCGGAGCGGGCGGTGGCACCGCCGCAGACCCCGGCCTTCTCCACCACCAGGACGGACAAGCCGTGGTGGGCGGCGGTGACGGCGGCGGCCAGGCCACCTGCCCCGCTGCCGATCACGATCACGTCGTGGTTGCTCATGCTCCCTCCAGATCCAGGGCGACGGCCGCTCACCAGCGGCGCTCGATGATCGCGGATTGCCATCACTCGGCCTTCTGGTGCTTGCCCAGGTGTTCGGTGGGCGTCCGGTAGGTCTCGCGGGCGGTGAAGGCGCCGATGGCGGCGATCAGGCAGACGACCGTGACGATCCAGGCCGCGGGCTGCCAGTGGGTCTTGTCATTGCCCACCAGGCTGGACGCCAGCGACGGGGCGAAGCCGCTGACCACCAGCGCAAACTGCAGGCCGACGGCCATGCCGGTGTATCGCACCTTGGTGGAGAACATCTCGGTGAAGAAAGCCGGGTAGATGCCGTTCGGCATCGAGTAGAAGATGCCCACCATCACCACACCGGCCAGGAAGACAAGCGGGATGTTCCCGGTGGAGATGCTCAGGAAGTAGAGCCAGATCATCGGGATGATGCCCAAGGCGCCAATGATGAAGATCGGTCGTCGACCCCAGCGGTCGGCGGCCAGGGCGGCGAAGGTCTGGCCGAAGAGCGCCACCACATTCGAGGCAATGGCGATCCACAGCATGGTGGTGCGGCTGATGCCTGCCACTTGCGAACCATAGGCCAAGCCGAAGACCTGCATCATCGTGTTGGTGGTGGTGAACAGGCCGCAGGCGGTCAGCCGCAGGATGTCGCGCCAGTGGTCGCGGAAGGCACCGAGCACGGGAAGGACGTGGTCCGTCTCCTCGCGGACGTCCTCCTCGAAGATCTCCGGCTCCTCCAGGGTGCGTCGCACGAAGAAGGCCACCACCAGCACCAGAACCGAGCTGAGGAAGGGAATTCGCCAGCCCCAGTGCAACAGCTGCTCGTCCGGCATCGCCGCGACCGGGATGAAGACCAATGAGGCGAGGATGAAACCGAAGGCGATCCCGTTCATGGTCCAGGAGCCCAGGAACGCCCGGCGGTGGGCGGGGGCATGCTCGATGGTGAGCGTCGAGGCACCTGCGGTCTCGCCGCCGGCGGAGAAGCCCTGCACCAGGCGGCAGAGCACCAGGATGGTCGGCGCCAGCCAGCCGTGCCCGGTGTGCTGCTCGAACCAGGCGTAGCTGGGGATGAAGCCGATGGCGATGGTGCCGAAACCCATCAGGAGCAGGCAGACCACCAACATGTTTTTGCGGCCGATCTTGTCCCCGAAGTGGCCCAGCACCAGCGCGCCGATCGGGCGGGCGATGTAGGCGACGCCGAAGGTGGCCAGCGAGGCGACCGTGGCCACGGCAGGGTTCCCGGCCGGGAAGAAGATCTTGCTGAAGACCAGGGAAGCGGCCGTCGCGTAGATGAAGAAGTCGTAGTATTCGAGTGTTCCGCCAAGGAAGCTCGCGACCGCGGCCTTGCGGGCCATCGGGGTGATGGTCGCCTCTGGGGCGGCCGGGTGGATTGCTGCGTGGGTCATCGGGACTCGTTCCTCGTTGAATGTCCTTTGGGTTGCTGACCCAGCCATTGTTCGGTCGAGGATTACCCCAAGTCCAGCTCTAAATTTCTCTCTCAGTATGTCGCATTTCAACGTAATCTTCGTCGAAGAGCTCCTCGGCGAGCTCGGTGACGGTGCGGGCAGCGGGGCTCAGTCGGTCGGGGGCCCAAGCCAAGGCACTGCCCAGCAGGATCACCTCTTCGATGGGGCGGTAGTCGACGCCGTAGGGCAGCAGCTCGCTCATGGCGCTGGGAAGCAAGGCCACGCCGACCCCCGCGGCGCACAGGGCCAGCACCACTTGGGTGTCGTTTGCCTCCTGCACCACCCGGGGGCGAAAACCCGCCTGCTGGCAGGCCTGCAGGGTGGCGTCGCGGACGGAGGAGCCGGAGTCCCAACGGGCCATGATGAAGGCCTCGTCGCGCAGTGCGCGTAGGGGGATGACGTCGGGGTGGGCCGTCAACAGGCGGTGGCCCTGGGGCATGACCACCCCCAACGGTTCCTCCATCACGGTCATCACCGTGATGCCGTCCTCGTTGACGGGGAGCCCGACGAAGGCGATGTCGGCCGCTCCCCGGCGCAGCTGTTGCAGGGCACCCACTGTCATGTAGCCGCCGGCCAGATGCAACTTGATGTCCGGATAGCGGTGACGAACTGCATGGGCCAGGATCGGCAAGGTCCGGTGGTTGACCGCACCTGCAAAGGCCAGGGTGACCGAACCGTAGGTGCCCGGGACGGCCTGGCGTGCAGCAGCTCGCGAGTCCTCCATCTGGTTCAGGATCGCCCGGGCATGCGGCAGGAAGGCACGGCCACTGGCGGTGAGGGTGACCGTGCGGGTGGTGCGCTCGAAGAGTCGGACATCCAGCTCCTTCTCCAGCTTGCGGATCGTCTGACTCAGCGGTGAGGCTGACTGGTGCAGCCGATCGGCCGCCCGCCCGAAGTGCAATTCCTCCGCGACGACCACGAAGGCTTCCAGTTCTCGCTGGTCCATTGGCCTACCGGACGGCCGGTCGGTTCCAGCTCGCCTTGGCCGGGGCGAAGGGGCTGCGCATGTGGATCGCCCAGCTGGAATGCGGGTGTATTCGCAGCAACGCCGTCTCCAGCCAGGAGCGTTGACGATCCGTGAGTGTGGGCAGGACGGCTGCCAGATCCGCGTCGTCGCGGGGATTGGGGCGCAACGCCTTCCACAGCAACTGCACCTCGGGCGCTCCGGTGGGGATCCCGTCGATGTCGATGGTCGCCTTGTCCCATGGCATCTGCAGGCGCGGATCTCGCCGATACAGCCAGGCCTTCGGGGCTCCATCCTCCACATGCAGCTCGGCCACCCAGGCGCCGTTCTCGTGCCACAGGGCTCGCTGCAGGTCGGCGTCGTCAGGCACGTCGGCCAGCGGCAGAAGGGCCCCGTCCAGATCAGCCCAGACGGTCACCCCATCGGGCAGGGAGACGCACAGCGGCCGTAGGTCGCCAGCGGCGGTACTCAGGTCAAGATCCTGGCGATCGGACTCCTGGTGCAGGTGAAGATCCACCGCAGAACCGCCGCTCACCCACCAGCGGGCTTGGCATCCGGCAAGACGCTCCGCGGCCTGGCGCGGAGTCCATGGCCGCCACGGGGTGTCGGCGGAGGGTGGCAGGTCGGCTCTCTGGTCCATGGCTGCATCTTGCCACTCGGCTGAAAGGGGGAATGGCGCGACCGCGTAGACGTGACGATTCCCGATCATCGGGAACTGGCCTGTCTCGTCGGGGCGGGAGCCACCTACCGTCGTCGCACTGGTTGGGGCACAGCAAAGGAGCGTCGGCATGGACTGGTTGGGTCTTCAGGGAAGAGTAGTGGTGGTCACCGGTGGTGGCAGTGGGATCGGTCGGCGGGTCTGTCTGGAGCTGGCCTCGGTCGGGGCGGTGCCCGTCGCCGTCGACGCCAATGGCGAGGCCGCCACCCAGACCGCGGCATTGGTGGCCGCGGCGGGGGCGACCGGGAGCGCGCACGCCGTGGACGTGACCGATGCCGACGCCTGTCGACGGGTCTTCGCCCAGGTGGTTGAAGACCACGGATCCTTGCACGGGCTGGTGAACGCGGCGGGAATGATGCGCGCCGGAAGCCTGGCCGAGCTGGACACCGCCGACTGGGAACTCGTGATGCGGGTGAACGTGACCGGCTGCCTGATTGCTGCCCAGGCGGCCCTGCCGCACCTGGCCGAGGGGGCCGCGCTGGTTCACATCGCGTCGATCTCGGGCAGCAACCCGCAACCGTCTTCGGGGGCCTACAGCACCTCCAAGGCGGCGGTGAAGATGCTCAGCCGAGACCTCGCCTTCGAGCTCGGCCCCCGAGGTGTGCGCTCCAACACGGTCAGCCCCGGGCTGGTCCGTACCCCGATGAGCGAAGCCTTCTACCAGGCTCCCGGGGTGTTGGAGAAGCGAGAGGCCTCGGTGCCGCTGCGGCGAATCGCGGGCCCACAGGACATGGCCGACGCCGTGCTGTACCTGCTGTCGGCGCGCGCGTCCTATGTCACCGGGCAGGACATCATCGTGGATGGCGGCTTGGGACAGGCATTGATGTCCTTCCTGCCCCGGCCCGGCTACTGAGGAGCTCGACGGATGCGAAAGCACGACAAGGGCGTGACGGCCACCACGGCGGACGTCCTGGTGATCGGCGGCGGCGGATCTGGGCTGGCGGCAGCCATCGAGGCCGCTGAGCAGGGCGCCTCGGTGCTGGTGCTGGAGGCAGGCGAGGAGTTGCGGGGCAGCACGGGACGCAGCGTCGGATCCATCGCGGCCAGTTGCACCCCGGACCAGCGCCAGCAGGGAATCCAGGACTCTTTGGAGGAGCATCTGCGCGACTATCGGAAACTGTCCGGTGCACTTGCCGAACAGGAGGATCCGGAACTGGTGGAACTGCTGATCCACAATGTCACCGCCACGCTGGCCTGGCTTCGCGGTATGGGGATGGAGTTCTACGGGCCGGTGGGGGAATCACCGCACAGCGTGCCGCGCCTGCACAACATTCTGCCGGGTTCCCGTGCCTACATTCATCACCTGGCACGACGGGCTCGCTCGGTGGGGGTGCAGGTGCTGCTGGGCACCCCCGTCGAAGCCCTGCTGAGCGACCACGGGCGAATCGTCGGGGTCCGGGCCAGCGGTCGTGAGTACCGGGCGGAGCGCGCCGTGGTCATTGCCTCCGGTGACTTCTCGGCCAGCGAGCGGATGAAGACGGAACGGATCAGCCCGCGAGTCGCTGGCTTCCAGCCCGTGAATCCGTTGGCCAATGGCGACGGCCAGCGGATGGCGGAGGCGGTGGGTGCGACCGTGCTGAATGCGGACCTGTTCGACGTGCCCAGCATGCGACTCTCGCCGCCCGCCTCCGAAGGGCTCTATGGACTGGTGCAGAAGGTTCCCCCGGTTCGTACCTTCACCGGGGTGGTGCGCTGGTCGTTGGCCAACCTGCCCAACCGCTTGGTGCGGTCCCTGATGATGGGCTTCGTCACCACCTTCCTCTCACCCCGGGAGTCGATGTTCACCGACGGCGCGATCCTGGTGGACCGTGCGGGACGGCTGCGCAGCGAGACGGAGGAGAACATCAACCTGAGCGTGGCTGCCCTGGGGGGACAGGGTGGCTTCCTGATCGGCGATGCCACCCTGTACCAGCGCTACGACGCTGCTCCCAACCACGTCGCCACCGCTCCCGGCGTCGCGCATGCCTACATGAGCGACTTCCAGCGGGCGCGGCGCGATGTGTACACCGAGGCCCCGACACTTGACGGCCTTGCCACCAGCCTGGGGCTGCCGCCGCAGGCCGTTGCCCAGGCCGTGGAGGAGGGCAACGAACGAAAGCGGGCCCGTGGGGGGCCCGAGCTGGGGTGGGGGCCGTGGTTTGCCCTCGGCCCGCTCCATGCCTTCCTGATCCAGACCAATGGGGGGTTGGCAGTCAATCGTGACCTGGCCGTGCTCGATGCTTCCCATCAGGCCATCCCCGGGCTGTTCGCGGCCGGCAATGCCGGGCAGGGCGGGCTCGCCCTGTTCGGGCACGGACACCATCTTGGGTGGGCCTTCACCTCGGGTCGGCTCGCGGGCCGGTCCGCCGCCCACCAACCACGTCAGCACGAAGACCAATCGACCCAAGGAGAAGACCGATGAGCAAGACCTACCTGCTGCAGTACACCTACGGCGATGGCGACCGAATGGTGGTGCTGGAGGAACACAAGGCCTACATGCGTGAGCTGGTGGAGCGCCGAGTCAATGTGGTGGCCGGTGCCTACGGCCCCGACGAGACTCCCGGCGCCGTGTTCGTGATCCGGGCGGGAAGCCCCGACGAGGTGGCGGCGCTGAGCGATGCCGACCCCTTCCACAGCGGGGGTTTCGTTGCCGAGCGGTGGATCACCGAGTTCATCCCGATGTCCGGGGAACTGGTGGAGCAGGTCAAGGGCTGAACGCGGGGGCGACAGGCAGGGCCGTCTTGGTTAGCGTCGCAGGTGAAGACCGCGACGAGGGGAGTCACCGTGAATGTCGGACTGATTGGCTATGGCGAGGTGGGCCGGATCCTGGCCGAGGACCTGCGCGAGCGGGGTGTTGCGGTGGCTGCCCACGACCTCAAGCACGAGGACCCGACGCTGCGGGAGCATGCCGAGCGGCTGGGCGTGGTCTGGGCCGATTCACACGCCGTCGTGGCCGAGCAGGCCGACGTCGTGATCTGCGCCGTCACCGCCAGTCAGACCGGGGCCGCCGCCCGGGCCACCGCTCCCGGCCTGCGCCCCGGCACCTTCTACCTGGACTTCAACTCGGCTTCGCCGGGCATCAAGAAGGAGGCCTCCTCAGCGGTGGGCGAGGCCGGCGGCCGGTACGTGGAGGGCGCCGCGATGACCTCGGTGCCGCCCTACCGCAGCGCGGTTCCGCTGCTGCTGGGCGGCCCGGATGCGCGGGATCTTGAACCGGTGCTGCATGGGCTGGGCCTGTCCGGTGCTCGTTTCCACGACGAGCGGCTCGGCGTCGCGTCGGCCACCAAGCTCTGCCGGTCGGTGATGATCAAGGGGCTGGAGGCGATGGTGGTGGAAAGCTTCACCGCCGCCCGGGCGCACGGCGTCGAGGACGCGGTGCTGGCTTCGCTGGCCGAGACCTTCCCCGGGATCGACTGGGAGGCGCAGGGGGCCTACTTCTTCCAGCGCACCATCGAGCACGGGCGTCGCCGTTCGGAGGAGATGTTCGAGGCTGCGCTCGCGGTGCGCGAGGCCGGCCTGGAGCCGCTCTCGGCCACCGCGACGGCGCATCGCCAGGCGTGGATGGCTGATCTGGGTGATGAAGGCGTCTTCGGCCAGCGCGGCTCCGAGGGCTTCGCCCGCAGTCAGGACTGGCGCACCGAGGCCGACCGGATCATCCAGCGGCAGCGGACGTCATCGACGCTTCCCGAACCATCCTGAGCCGTCGGAAATCACGCGCTACCCCTTCTGATGAGGGAGAACTGATCCGTGCCCGGTACCCACAGGGGGTGCCGGGCACGGTGCGCCTCGTCAGGCGAATTCGCCCGGGGTTCAACCACGACGGTGGATCGACTTGAAGCTCAGGTAGGCGTGCAGGCCCTCGATGCCGTACTCGACGCCCAGGCCGGAATCGTGCCGGCCGCCGAAGGGCGCGTTGTGGTTGGACTGGAAGAAGTTGAGGCCCACTGATCCGGTGTCCATCCGCTCCGCCACCTCTTGCGCCTTCTGCTGGTCTGCGGAGAAGACCAAACCGCCCAGTCCGAAGCCCGTCGAGTTGGCAATCCGGATGGCCTCGTCCACGTTTTCGTAACGCAGGATGGTGATCACGGGGCCAAAGATCTCCTCGCGCGCCACCCGCATCCCGGGCGTGACGTCGGCCAGCACGGTCGGCTGGACGAAGAAGCCAGCGCCATCACGGGCCGCACCACCCGTCGTCACCCGGGCGCCTTCCTCACGGGCGGAGTCCAGGAAGCCCAGCACCACGTCGCGCTGGGAGCGGGTGGCCGACGGCCCCACCACGATGCCCGGCTCGAGGGGGTCGCCCTGAGCCCAGCCGGCCACGGTACTGGTCACCATCTCCACCACCTCGTCGTAGCGCTCGGCGGGCGCCAGGATCCGGCTGGAGATGTAACAGGTCTGGCCGCCATTGCGCATACAGGAGCGCAGCAGCACCGACGACATGTCCTCCAGGTTGGCGTCCGGCAGCACGATCGCCGAGGACTTGCCGCCCAGCTCCAGCGTGACCGGCCGCAGCAGTTCGCCGCAGGCGGCGGCAATCTTGCGGCCCACGCCGGTGGAGCCGGTGAAGGCCACCTTGGCGATGCCGGGGTGTCGCACGAGCGCGTCGCCCGTAGCCCCAGCGCCGGTGACCAGGTTGATCACCCCGGCGGGCACCCCGGCCGCCTCTGCCGCCTCGATGACGAAGCGGATCGACAGGGGAGTGGATTCGGCCGGCTTGATCACCATGGTGCAGCCCGCCAGCAGTGCTGGGGCCATCTTGATCACCATCAGGTTGATCGGGAAGTTCCACGGGGCGATCAGCGCGCACGGCCCCACCGGGTCCCGTCGCACCACCGTCTCACCCGAGCCATTGGGGAAGGGGCGCACATCCTCGCGCTCCAGGTATTCGGCGTAGCCGGCGAAGTGACGCAGGATGCTGGCGGCATTGGCCGCGGCGCCATTGGTCTCGGCAAGCGGGCTGCCGTTCTCCCGGGTATTGGTCCACGCCATCAGCTCGGCGCGCTGCTGCACCTCGTCGGCCATCCGACGGATGATCTCGGCCCGTTCCGACGGCGCCATCCGAGGCCACGGACCCTCCTGGAAGGCCCGCACCGCCGCACTGACTGCCAGGTCCACGTCCTCGCGGTCGGCCTCGGGCACCGAGGCCCAGATCTCCTCGGTGGTGGGATCCACCACGTCGATCCGCTCGGTGCCCTGCGCGCTCACCCAGTCGCCCTCGATGTACAGGTCGTCGACGTGGGCGTACGGCAGGTGCAGCGCCGCCCGCAGTTCCTTGGACGAGCTGGTCATCGCAGCACCGCCGTCTTCAGCATGGCGGTGGCGCGCTCCAGCTCGGCGGTGGCCATTTCAATGGCCGGCTGGGTCTTCAACTCCGGAATGATCTCGCGCACCAGTCGGTCGGCGTATGGCGCGGGTGCCATGTCGAACCAGCCGCTGGCCAGGGCAATGCCCGTCGTGGTGAAACGCCACAGGCGGTCGGCATCACGCACCAGGGCATCCTCCAGGCTGAGGGCGTCGGGCCGGGTGTCATGCCCGTCGATGATCTTGTTCACTTCGGCGATGAAGTCCGCCGAGTACCCCAGATCAGGCAGCACCTCCTCGGCGATCAGGCAGCTCTGACGCTCGTGCTCGAAGCGGATGTCGGCCTTGCGCCAGTCGCCGCGGAAGCCCTCGGAGATGATCCGGGTCTCGTCCACCCGACCCCAACCGGTGTCGTGCAGCAGCAGAGCCACCCGCACCACCAGCGCGTCGGCCTCGGGAAAGCAGTCGCACAGCCGCTCGGCGTAGGCCAGCGAGATGGGCAGGTGGATGTCATTGGCCCGCGATCGGGTCTCGGGCACCACTCGCTCCCAGATCGGATCCAGATCGGTGCCGCGCGGCGGGGTGGTGATGATCGGCGACGTGTCGGGGGCCACCGGGCTGGTGACCGGCAGCGGGGGCAAGGACTGGGTGGGCATGGTTCTCCCTAGGGATGGCGTGCCTGAAACGACGTCAGGACGGAAGGACGGTGATGGTCTTGAGCGGAACGGACGGGTCGCCCGCCTGGTCGTAGGGCACATTGCCCCGCTTGAGCAGGGCATTCTTGGCGGCCATGAAGTCGACGGGGGAGTTGACACAGTCAGCCGCGATCAGCTGCTCACCGCGGTAGTAGAGCACCGTGAACCGGCCCCTCGCCTCGTCGTGGCGCACCAGGGTGCGGTCGGCTCCGGTGGAGAGTCCGGCGATCTGCAGTTTCAGCTCGCCCTGGTTGGACCAGAACCACGGGATGCTGACGTATTCCTCGCTGCGGCCGGTGATCGAGTAGGCGGCAACCTTGGCCTGCTCGACGGCATTGTTGACGCTCTCGAAGCGCACCCGGTCACCCTCTGGCGCGCCGGGCACCGGGTTGGGAAGGTTGGCCACGTCACCCACCGCGACGGTGACGCCGTCGGAGGCCACTGAGTAGGCGTCCACCCGAACGCCGTTGTCACAGTCCAGACCGATCGACTCGGCCAGTTCTGTGTTGGGCAGAACGCCGACGCCCACCAGCACCAGGTCGGCCGGGATGACGCTGCCGTCGATCAGCTTCACACCACCGACGTGGTCGCCACGGGCGGTCAGCTCGCTGACCTGGGCATTCAGCCGGATGTCGATGCCCTGGTCGCGGTGATGCTCCAGCAGGTACTGCGATGTCTCTTCGCCCACCGCGCGGCCCACCAACCGCGGGCCAGCCTCCAGCAGGGTCACCTTGCGACCCATCGAGTGCAGGCTGGCGGCGGCTTCGATGCCGATGAAACCGCCACCGATCACCACCACGTCCTGCACATTGGGCACCCGGGCCTTCAGCTCCAGTGCATCGTCCGCATTGCGGAGGTAGAGCACACCCGGCAGGTCGATGCCGGGAAGCAGCAGCTTGCGGGCCCGGGCACCGACGGCCAACGCCAGACGGCTGAACGGGAACTCGGCACCAGACAGGGAGTAGGCGACACCGGAACCGTCGTCCGCCTTCTCGATCCGCAGGATGCGCTCGTTCTTCACCACGGTGATCCGGTTCTCGTCCCAGTAGCTCTCGGCGCGGTAGATCAGGGATTCCTTGGTGATCTTGCCCTGCAGGTATTCCTTGGACAGGGCGGGGCGCTGGTAGGGACGATGGTTCTCATCACCCAGCATGGTGATTGGTTCCTCGTAGCCGAGCGCCCGCAGGGAACAGGCCAACTGCACGCCCGCCTGCGAGGAACCGATGATCAGCAATCCGTCGTTGGTCATTTCACACCTGCGTCGCCGGGGTGGTGACGTGCAGGTCCATGCCCTCGCACACCTTCAGCTGGCAGGACAGCCGCGAGTTGTCCTCGCGGTCCTCGGCGGTGCCATAAAGCATCTCGTCCTCCATCTCTTCCATCTCGGGCAGGCTGGGCAGGTCCGCCTCGTCGACATAGACATGGCAGGTGGCGCAGGAGAGCGAGCCGCCGCATTCGGCGACGATGCCGGGCACGCCATTGCGGACGGCGGTCTCCATCACGGAATCGCCAACATTGGCCTCGATGGTGCGGGTCTCGCCGGCGGCGTCGGTGTAGCTGACGGTGGGCATGGTGTACTCCTTCATTGCTGGTCGTTGGCGACGGCTGTTGGCCGGGCCGGTGCGGATCAGAGGAACTGACGACCTCCGTCGACGATCACAGTCTGCCCCGTGACGAAGTCCGAATCAGGACCTGCGAGGAAGAGCGCGGCGCCGACGATGTCGGAGGGTTGGATGGGCCGTTTCAGGGAGCCGCGATCAACCCCATAGGTGGCCGCATCCTCCATCAGCCCCAGGCTGGCCTCGGTGAGGGTGAAGCCCGGCGCGATGGTGTTCACGCCGATGCCCCGCGCCCCCAATTCCTTGGCCATGACGCGGCTGAGCGCAATCACCCCACCCTTGGACGCCACATAGTGCGCCCACTGGGCGGAACCGCTGAAGACGGTGGCCGAGGCCAGGTTCACGATCCGGGAACCCTCGCGCAGGTAGGGGCTGGCGCCCCGCACCACCAGCCACGGGCCCTTCAGGTTGACCGCCATCACCCGGTCCCACTCGGCGGGATCCAGGTCTTCCAGCGGCGCGCGAGTGATGCCCGCGTACAGCGCCGCATTGTTGATGATCGCGTCAATGTGGCCCTGCCCGAAGGCGGCGATCTGTGTCATCGTCGCCTCGATCGAGGCCGGGCCGGTGACGTCCATCCGGCCGTGCCACGCCTCGACGCCTTCAGCCTCAACCAGCCGGGCGGTCTCGGCGACGCCCGCCTCGTCCACGTCCACGACGGCTACCCGGTGGCCGCCCCGCCGGGCGAACCCGAGCGCGAATTCGCGCCCGAGCCCGCCCGCGGCGCCCGTCACGACGACGGTGCGCAGTTCCTGCTGGTTTGCCCCGGTCATGAGAGCACCTCCACCCGGCCGGTGTTGCCGTCAACCCGCACCTTGTCGCCGGTCTTGATCACGGCGGTGCCGGTGCCGGTGCCGGTGACGGCCGGCAGACCGTACTCCCGGCAGACGATGGCGGCGTGGCTCATCATGCCGCCGATGTCGGTGACGGTGGCGCGGATCTTGCCGAAGATCGGGCCCCAGGACGGTGCCGTGATGGTGGCAATCAGGATGTCACCGGGCTGCACCTGGTCAAGATCATCCGAGTCGTGCACCACGCGGGCGATTCCCTCGACACAGCCGGGGGAGGCGGCCATGCCGGTGACCACACCCTCCTCGTGGTTCTCGTCGTCATTGCCCAGCCACTGCTCCACCTGCTCGGTGGTGATGCCGTAGAGCATCATGGTGAACGGCTCGGTGATCTGGGCCGGCGGCGTGTTCAGCGCCGGTTGCGGACGAGCGGTCTTGAGCGCGTCAATGATCTTGCGGCGACGCTCGATCTCGGCCGGCCAGTAGTGCGGGCCGGTGGCGACGGCACCCACGCCCCAGGCGGTGGTCAGGTCATAGAGCGCGTCGCGCACCTCATTGCGGTTGAGATACAGGATGTCGGCCGGATCTGACCAGAACTCGGCCCGGACGAAGACCCGCGACAGCTCGCGCACCTTGCGCCAGAAGACGCCCATCGTCCAGTGCTCGATGTAGAAGTTGTGGTTCTCGACGTAGGGGTAGGCGGTGGCCGCCAGACCACGCTTCTGGTCGAAGGTGGCCAGGGTGTCGCCGTTGAGCGTGGACCGGTAGCCGTCCACCACCTGGTCGCGTTCGGCCAGCAGGTGCTCCATCGGGCGGGCAATGTCCTGCCCGTCGCGCAGCCGCCGGATGTAGTCGGCAATGTAGCCCAGCGGGATCTCCTGGTGCTCCAGCCAGTACTTGTCGTGGCCGTAGAAGCCATTGCCAACGGTGAAGTTGAACCAGGGGTCCTTGGCCTGCTCCCACCGGTCCAGCCAGCCCTGACCACCGTCGGCCGCGGCGATGGCAGCCAGCACCTTCTCCGGGAAGCGGGTATCCGCAAAGGCAGCATCCAGGTTCTTCTCGACGGCCAGAGCGGCCAGTTCCTTCAACTCATCGTCGGGCTTGAACAGCTCCATGTCCACGCCCTGGACCATCTTGGCGATGGCCTGGTCCGGGATGCCGGGGAAGGTTTCCTTGCAGAAGCCGAAGAAGTCCAGGTAGGCGATGTAACCCAGGTTCAGGAACTCGAAGTGGTACTGCCAGTTCCGATAGCAGAGCTGGATCAGTCGGTCGAAGTTGTCCAGCAGCACCTCGGTGCCATCGGTGGCGCGGCCAGAGACGTGGTCCTCCCAGCTGACGGCGTCGGGCAGGTTCTCGAAGGTCAGCGCCTCCATCTCCTGGATGGTGCCCTTCACCTTGACGTGCCACTTCTCCAGCAGCTCATTCCAGTTCTGGAAGTAGTGGCCGGCGCGACGCTCGAATTCCGGCAGGCGGCTGGCGATCTGATCTTCCGGGACTCCGATCGGGGACATGTACAGGTAGCCCAGGTGCATCTTGAATTCGATGCCATTGGCATTGGGGATCAGCAGGTGCCGGGCGTTGTACTGGCCCAGGCACTTCACCGCGAACTCGCCACCGATGGTTTCAAAGGGCTTGAAGACCGTCGGCCAGTGCGAGCTGTCACAGAACCAGAACTTGTCGTCGTCGGCGCCGCTCAGGTTCGAGAAGCGCAGGTGGTAGGGGTACAGCTCCTCCCAGCCCTCGGCACCGGCCGGGACGGGGATCTCCGAGGGCTTGGGGAAGCTCTTCAGCCTGCCGTCATGACCCTTCAATGAGCGGACCGACGAGCCGGTGCGCGCCGCCCCGTCCACACCCTGCTCATCCTCCACATTGGCGTGGACGGTTTCCGGGCGGGCCTGCAGCAGCAACAGGTTCTCCCCGTCGGGCAGGTCCGCGTCCAGCGCCCACTCGATGTCCTGCGGGCACTCGTAGTGCTTCTCCGCCGCAATCGCCATTTCGGTGATCGCCAGGATCTGCTCGGGCGTCAGGCTGCACACCTCGCGCCGCTCGGGAGAGACGTCCAGGTGCACCAGCCGGCCCAGCGTGGGATCGCTGACCAGCTCGGCGTGCTTGTCCCCGATGTGGGTGGAGACGATGGTGCGCATCACCTTGTCCACCAAGATGTTGTCCGGCGTGACCTCGCCCGAGACCACCATCTCACCAACGCCGTAGGAGGAGTCGATGGCCACCTTGGAACGGTCGCCATTGGTCGGATTCAGGGTCATGGCGACGCCGGAGACCTTGGAGTTGACCATCTTCATCACGGCTACGGCCATGCTCAGGCCCTCATGTGGAATGTTGTTCTTCTCGCGGTAGATCAGCGAGCGGGCGGTGTAGAGCGAGGCCCAGCAGCGACGGATGTGGCTGAGGGTGCTCGCCTCACCGTTGACCCACAGGTAGGTGTCCTGCTGGCCGGCGAAGCTCGCGCCCGGCAGGTCCTCTGCTGTGGCCGAGGAGCGCACGGCTACGGGGACCGGGGCGTCGAAACGGGACTGCAGTTCGCGGTAGGCTTGGACATGTTCCTGACGGATCTCCTCGGGCACCGGCAGGTACATGATCCGGTCACGAATGGCAGCTGAGACGACGTCCACCTGGCCGAGGTTCTCGATGTTCAGCCGCTCGAGGCGGGCGAGGATCTCGTCCTCGATCCCCGACTGGCGTAGGAATTCGTCGAAGGCGTCGGTGGTCACGGCGAAGCCGGGCGGGACGGGCATGCCGGCCTCGGTCATCGATACCAGGGAGGCGCACTTGCCGCCGAGGCGTTCGATGGTGGCCGGGGCGCCCTCGTCGAAGAACTGGTAGAAGCGGTGTTGGGACATGAATCAGGCCTCCCAAGTGACGGGGACGGAAGTGGGGACGCGGAACGAGATGTTCTCGCGGAAGTTGATCTGCTCGGGCGCGACGATGCGCAGCGACGGCACCAGACGCACCGCCTCCTCGAGGGCGATCTTGGCCTGCAACTTGGCGAGCATGTTTCCCAGACAGAAGTGGATACCGAAGCCGAAGGCGAGGTGCTCGCGGGCATTGGGTCGGGCAATGTCGAAGCTCTCCGCGTCCTCGAAGCGATCCTCGTCGCGGTTCGCGGAGCCCATCACCAGCAGCAGCTCGGCACCCTTGGGGATCTCCACGCCGCCGACGGTGGTGTCCTTCAGGGCCTTGCGCCGCCAAGCGGTGATCGAGGGGCTGAAGCGCAACACCTCGTCTATGGCGGCGGGGATCTTCTGGGGATCGTCGACCAGCGCCTGCCACTGCTCGGGGTGGGCCAGCAGCACCCGGAAGGCGTTGGAGATCAGCGTCGTGGTGGTCTCGTGGCCGGCGAAGAGCAGGCTGTAGCACAGCGACGCGATCTCGTGGTCGGTGATCTCCTCCCCGCTCTCCTGCGCCTTGACCAAGTCACCCACCAGCGAGTCCGGATGGTTCTCATGCGCCTCGCGCACCAGCCGCAGACAGTCCTGCCAGTAATCCACCAGCTCGTGGGCGTAGGGGATCTGCTCCTCGTCGGACAGGTCCCCCCATGTCATCGCGGCGCGTGCATCCGACCAGCGCTTGTACTGGTCCACCTCATTGGTGTCGGCGCCCAGCAGGGTGAGGATGGTGATGGTCGGCACGTCGTAGGCCAGGTCCTGGAAGATGTCGCCGGACCGCTCCGGCTTGGCGAGCATCTGGGACAGCTGGTCGTCGACATTCTGGCGGATGGCTGGCTCCAGCACCTTGTAGCGACGCGGGGTGAAGGCCTTCTGCGCAATTTTGCGGATCCTGGTGTGCTCCGGTGGCACGCGCGCCGACAGACCGGAGTAGGCGGTGAAGCCGCCGTCGGCCATGATCTGCTTGGCCTGTGGGCCACGCTGGCGCACCGGCGCCTGCGCATTCTCGCTGCTGAAGCTCTCCCAGTCGTCGAAGACCGCCTTGATGTCGTCGTAGCGGGTCACGACCCAATAGCCGACCCGCTCGTCGAACATGACAGGTTCTTCCTTGCGGAGTTCCGCGTAGGAGGGAAAGGGATCCTTCTGGTCGAAAGGCTTGAAACCGTGGTGCATCGGGCAGCCGGAGACGGTAGGCGTGGAATCCGTCGAGTTGCTCATGAACGCTCCTTTGCGTGAGGTGTGTCAAGAGTCACCGGTGGAGGGCGGACGCGACAATGCCGAACTTCCGTTCAACGGAAGTCCTGGTACTTGACCCAGCGGCGCGCCGTCAGAGTTCGGTGAGATTCCCGAGTTGTTCGGCCACCCCGCGCAGGGCAGGAAGATGCGTCCGCATGGAGCTCGCCTGGGTGACGTTCATCACCAGCCCGACGGCCGCCGGCATCAGCCCGTGGCGCGGAGTGACAGGCACGGCGATCGAGCAGGAGCCCAGCCGCACCTCCTCCTGCGTCGTGGCGAAGCCGCGCTCCTTGGCCTTCGCCAGTTCAACTCGCAGTTGCTCCGCATCGGTGCGGGAGTGCCTGGTTCGGCCCTCCAGCTCCAGACCCAGGTAGTGCTCGATGAATGTTGGGCTCTCGTAAGCCAGCAAGACCTTCCCGACGGCGGTCAGGTGCAGCGGCAGCCGTCCGCCGACGCGGGAGGCGCGTGGCACCCGCTTGGAGCTGTACACGCGCTCCAAATACAACGCATCGTCGCCTGCCCGGACGGCCATCTGGGCGGTCTCCTGAGTGAGAGCGAAGAGATCCTGCAAATGCAGTCGCGCGGCGCCCCGGGCCCGACGCAGGCTGTTTTCGCCGATGGTCCACAGCAGCAGGCTGACGGAGTAGTTGCCGTTGGGCAGGCGCAGCAGCGCGCCGCCAGTGACCAGTTCGCCCACCAACCGGTGTGCTGTCGGCAACGGCAGGTCGCAGGCTTGGGCGATCTCCGTCAGGGACAGGCTGGGGCGAGCTGTCTCGAAGGCACCGAGGATGTCCAGCACCTTGCTGGCCACCGATCGCGGTGGATGAGCCTCGGGGGCCGGGGTGTCAACGCTCACCGGGGTCCCGTCGGAGCTCCTGCTCGGCCTCCAGCTCGACGAGCTGTGGGCTCGCGTCGATCCCCGCGATGGCGGCGAAGGCCTGCGCCATGGTGCGGGCGGTGTCGGTAAACAGGTGGTCGTGCACGCGGCTGCGGATCAGCTGGGTGGCCTGGCGGCGGTCCAGTCCGAACCAGTCCATCACCGTGTCGACACCGTGCGGGGTGATCCGCCACAGCTTGTCCGCATCCTTCACCAGCGAGTCGTTCAGGGAGAGCGCTTCCTTGCGAGTGTCGTGTCCGTCGATGATCTCCGCGATCTCGTCGATGACGCTGGGGTTGTGCCCCATCTGGTGCAGGATCTCGCGCGCCAGCCGGGCGCCTTCTCGCTCGTGCAGCAACACCAGATCCGGTCGATTAGTCCCCGGGGCGATGCCCAGCAGGATCTCATCGCGCGGCACTTGGGACCAGCCGACGTCGTGCAAGAGGATCGCGGGCAGCACCACCTCCGGATCCGCGTCGGGATGACACGCGACCAGCGCCCGCGCCAGGCCGTAGGCGTACAGGGTGTGGCTGTCGTTGTTCCGCACCGTGAGGTAACCCTTGGCCAGTGCCCAGATCCGGGCGTGCGGCTCGGTCAGTTCGATCGGCGTCAGTTCCGGTCCGTCGGGCAGGTTCTGGACGATGTCGCTGCCCAGGGCATTGCCGGTGGCGGCTCTCTTTACGGTCATGGCTTCATCTAACGGCCCCGTCGGGTTGCGGGCAACCGGGATGCTCCCGGTGCGGACCGTGGGGACGGAGTCGGCAAGGTCGGACATCGGGGTTACGTCGGCAGGGAGGACACCACGGTCCCCGAGCCTGGCAAGGGGTGGGTGTCCGCCCTGGCGCCCATTCTCCGCGGGGTCAGCCGATCACCGCGGGATTGCGCTCGCCATCCTCCAGATAGACGCAGGAACGGGCCTGCAGCCCGACGGCCACCCGACGGGAGATGGCGGGCCGCAACAGTTCCAGCGCCTCTGCGGGCGGCACGAAACGGTACTCGGAAATCTCGTCGGCCTGCACCCGGATGCCGGCGACGTCGGCCGCGGCCACGGTGCCGCAGTGGAAGAGGAAACGCAGCCCCAGCTGTCGGCCCTCGTGTGGCCGGGTGTCTACCACCACCAGCCGCCCACGGCGAACCCTGAGCCCGGTCTCCTCGAAGACCTCACGCTGGCAGGCCTGCCAGGGCGATTCCCCGTCGGACTCCATCTGGCCACCGGGAATGCTCCATCCCGACTTGTAGGTGGGCTTGACGATCAGCAGTTTGCCCTGCCCGTTGAGCAGGATTGCCCCGCATGAGATGGGTACCGCGGGCGGTGTGGGCGGTGCCGAGGGATGAGTGTGGGCCACGCATCCAAGGATGCTCCTTCGCCGGCTGCGACGCACATCCGAAAGCCGGGCGTCGCCCAACTTGGCAGCCTGGTGGACACAGAAGTTGCTACGACACGTTCAAACCGATGAAAAGTTGTCAATTTGTGCGCGCCTCTGGGCAACCCATGCCCCATGGCCCCGGAAACAGCGAGGGCCCCCGCCAGATGCGGGAGCCCTCGTCGGAGAAAGTAGGAGGAGAAAGTAACAAAGGTCAGTCGGCCAGGCCGTAGAGCCGGTCGCCCGCGTCACCCAGGCCCGGGACGATGTAACCGTGTTCGTTCAGCTTCTCGTCGACGCCGGCGATCACCAGGGTGCAGGGCACCTCCAGGTGTTCCACCAGCTTGCGGAAGTTCTCGATGCCTTCCGGAGCGGCCAGGATGCAGATGCAGGTGATGTGGTCGGCGCCCCGGTTCACCAGGAATTCCACGCAGCCGCCCAGCGAACCGCCGGTGGCCAGCATCGGATCCAGGACGTAGCACTGGCGGGCGGAGAGGTCCTGCGGGAGCCGTTCCGCATAGGTCATCGGCTCGAAGGTCTCCTCATTGCGCACCATGCCGACGAAGCCCACCTCGGCGGTCGGCATCATTCGCATCATGCCCTCGAGCATGCCCAGGCCGGCGCGCAGGATCGGCACCACCAGCGGCTTGGGGCTGCTCAGCGCCAGACCTTGGGTGGTGGCCACGGGCGTCTCGACGTCGACGGGGGTGACCCGCACCTCACGCGTCGCCTCATAGCTGAGCAGGGTCACCAGTTCCTCCACCAGATGTCGGAAGGTTGGTGAGTCGGTCTTCTTGTCCCGCAGCAGGGTGAGCTTGTGGGTCACCAGGGGATGGTCGAGTACGCGCAGTTCCACGCCCCAACTGTCCCACACCGGCGACGATCCGTGCAGTGCGGGG
Organism: Luteococcus sp. H91; assembly: GCF_038433135.1. Lineage (NCBI taxonomy): Bacteria > Bacillati > Actinomycetota > Actinomycetes > Propionibacteriales > Propionibacteriaceae > Luteococcus > Luteococcus sp. H91. Next base: position 112,385 of record NZ_JBCDMV010000002.1, read on the forward strand.
TCGGGCCGTCGATGCCCGGTTGAGGCTGGGCTGCAAAGCTCCCCGAATTGGGGTTGACTGGTCTGCGAGGATGGAAGCGCAGCTAATCGGCCAAGGAGGAATCGTGACCCCGTTCGACGATGAGGTGGACCCCTTCGAGGCTGGCGAGAAGACGCCGTCTCCCTATCTGGACGAGGATGTCGACGACTTCGACGAGTCGGACACCGTCGAGGATGACGACGATGACGACGATCTCGACGATGACGACGACGATGAGGAAGACGACGACGAGGACGATGACGACGACCTCGACGACGATGATCTGGATGACGCCACCGAGGACGAGATCGACCTGGTGGTGGCCCTCTACCGGGAGGATTCCCAGCCCGTCGCCGTCCCGATGGCCAGTGATCTGGCCAATGACCTCGACGAGTTCATGACCCAGCTGCGCCGTATCCCCGGTGACGGGGGAGCGGTGGGCATGGTCTCCATCGCGGGTGAGTTCTTCGTCCTCTGCCGGGTGCGCGGTCGCACAGTCCAGGTGCTGCTGAGCGACGCCGTGGCCGCGAACGACTGGCCGATCGCCCGCGACGTCGCCGACTACCTGGGTGAGGACATCCCCGATCCCGACGACGAATCCGAGGCGATGGGAGATCTGGGGATCCTGGCCGACCAGGGCGTCAGCGAGTTCGACATGGAGGCGATCGCGGAGAACCTGGACGAGGACTCCGACGAGTTGCTGCGCGGCATCGCCAAGCGGATGAAGTTCCTGCCCCAGTTCGAGCGGGCGATCACGGGCCAGCGCTGAGAGTGGCGAGCCGTTGGGACGCGGCGATGGACGCCGCGCTCGATCAGGCCCGGCTGGCCGCCACCCACAATGACGTGCCGATCGGCGCAGTCGTGCTCGGCCCCGACGGCCAGATGCTGGCCCGGGCCGGCAACGAGCGGGAGCTGACCGGCGACCCGACCGGGCATGCGGAGGTGCTGGCCTTGCGCCGCGCCGCCGAACGGTTGGGGGAGTGGCGTCTGGAGGGCTGCACCCTGGTGGTCACCCTGGAACCCTGCACCATGTGCGCCGGCGCCATCGTGCTCTCCCGCATCCAGACGCTGGTCTTCGGGGCCTACGACGAGAAGGCCGGTGCCGTCGCCTCGCTCTTCGACGTGGTCCGTGACCCACGGCTCAACCACCGCCCCGACGTCCGGGGCGGGATCCGTGCCGACGAGTGTGGCGCCCTCCTGCGCGACTTCTTCGGTCGCGGCTGAGGGCCGAGACAAGCGCAACCGCGATGGTCGAGCCTGCCGAGGCCCCTCGATTGGCGAACACCCGGTGAACTGTGGCAAACTTTTCCGCGGTGACGTGTCTGAGCGGCCGAAAGAGCTCGCCTCGAAAGCGAGTGTGGTGAAAGCCACCGAGGGTTCAAATCCCTCCGTCACCGCAGATGAGAAGGCCCGGAATCCCTCAGGATTCCGGGCCTTCTGCGTTGTCCAATCAGTACCCGGGGGCGCTCAGCCGGTGATCGTCCCCTCCACCGGCGCCCGCATTGCGCGCAGGCTGGCCCGCACGCGTCGGTAGACCAGCGGCAGGTAGATCCCCAGGAAGCTGAAGCCGCCCACGGCCAGGCCGATCATCGAGTCGATCCGCAGGTTGCCGGTCAGCGTCAGGGTGTCGATCCAGCGGGACAGGGCCAGGCTGACCACGGCGGCCGGGATCGACGCCAGGGTGGCGGGCAGCAGGCTGGCGAAGATGTCGCGGACGCTGCCGCCGGTCTTGTGCACCGACCAGAGGAAGATCGGCAGCGCGACGACGACGACGGTGAAGATCTGGGCCAGGGCGGCGCCCTCGGTGCCCCAGGTGCGGGCCGCGAACCACGTCGAGCCGAAGAGCACGACCACCCAGGCGATGCTGGCCTGCAGCACGGCGCGGGAGTTGCCGCGGGCGTAGAGATAGCCGGTGAAGGTGTCGAACATCACCCGCACCGCACCGTAGATGCCCAGGATGGCCAGCAGCGGGACGGACCTGGCGAAGTCCGGGGTGTAGAAGAAGAAGATCACGTCATTGGCGAACAGCGCCAGCATCAGCCCGACGGGGAAGGCGATCAGCCAGGTCAGCTGCGATCCCAGCGTCAGCACCGGTTCCCGAGAGGACGGCTTGGTGTGCGCGAAGGCGGGGAGCGCCACGGAGCGGACCACCAGCCCGAAGACCGAAACAGGCCAGTTGGAGACATTCGAGGCCATCGTGTAGTGCCCCAGCCTCAGCGGGCCGAGCAGCGGGGCAACCACCAGCTTGTCCACATTGCTCAGCATCACCTGCAGCAGGTTGGAGCCGGCGACGGGCAGTCCGAAAGCCAGGGCGGAGCGCAGCACGGTGCGGTCCCAGCCGAGCCGGATCCGTCGCTTGGCGAAGAGGTAGAACAGGGTGACCTCCAGCGCCATCCCGCAGACGGCGCCGATCGGCAGCGCCAACACACCGATCCCGGTTCCGAGCAGCAGGCCCAGGATGATGGTGTTGCTGACCACGAAGTTGGCGATCAGGGCAAAGGACAGCCGACGTTGGTCCAACCGTCGGGTGAGCACGGCCTGCGGAACGATCGCCAGGCCGCCGATGAAGACCATCAGGGAATAGACCTGGAGCAGTCGGGTGGCGTCGACGGTGCCCAGGGCCCGCGCGATCAGGCCGCCGCCGACCAGCAGGACGGCCGCGCCGATGCTGCACAGGATCATCCCGAGGGTGGCGACGGTGGGCGCCTTGCGCTCCATCTCCTCCTCGCTGCCCCGCACCAGATCGGTGCCTAGCCCCATGTCGATGAAGGTGAGCAGCATCTGCCCGACGGTCATGGCGACGGCGAAGACGCCGATCCCCTGCGAGCCGACCAGGTTGGCCACCACGATGCCGATCACCAAGGAGCCGGCGCGGGTGATGATGTTGCCCAACATGCTCCACTTGGCACCCTGCGCCACCTTGGCCCCGAGGTTCTCGCCGGCGGACGGGGATGGTGCAGGCTGCGCGACGCCGTGACCGTCGGCGGCCCGTCGTGGCACGCAGGCCACCGGGCTCAGCCGCGACTCATCCGGTGCCACCGGGTCTGCTGCGTCTGGCTCCAGCAATGCACGTCGTGCCCCCAGCCCCCCGGCCGGGTTTGCGGCGTCCCTCATCTTCTTCCTCTCCCCCGAGAATGGTGACTGTCAATGGTCAGCGGAACCGGCAGGGCCGTCGGGGGGACACGACCCAAACCCAAGGGTCGTGTGCAGCCCCGTCAGCCGTGACGCCCTGGCCCTGCCGTCATCAGACAGGCAACGCCTCCAGTATGGGGGACGAATGGGCCGGGAAAGAAGTTGATGATGAATTTGGGGCCAATGACCAGTGAATGTCCAGCCCGCCGCTGGGCTTGTCGGCTCTGGAAGAATGGCCCCATGCCGCCGATCGACTTCGCCCTGCTGGTGGGTTCGGTCGTCTCCCTGGTGGCGGTCTTCGCGGCCCGGCTGGGCTCCCGGTTGGGTTTGCCCGCCCTGCTGCTCTTCCTCTTCCTGGGCATGGCGATGGGCAACAGCGGCCTGGGCTACGCCTTCAACGACGCCGATCTGGCGCACGGCCTGGGCTTCGCCGCGCTGGTCCTGATCCTGGTCGAGGGCGGCTTCACGACGAAGTGGGCCAATATCCGCCCTGCCATTGGCGCCGCCGGCCTGCTGGCCACCCTGGGCATTGGGGTGAGCATCGGGTTGATGACCTTATTCGGTCACTATGTGCTGCTGCTGCCGTGGGCGGTGGCCCTGCTGCTGGGCGCGGTCACCGCTCCCACCGATTCCGCGGCGGTCTTCGCGGTGCTGCGGGGGGTGCCGCTGCCCAGCCGGGTGCGGGCCGTGTTGGAGGCCGAATCCGGCCTGAACGATGCCCCGACGGTGCTCCTGGTGGGGGCGGCCTCCCAGCTGGCCCTGGGGCACGCGCCGCAGGGGGGAACCTGGGGGCTGGCCGCGCTGGTGGCGGGGGAACTGGCCGGCGGCGTGCTGTTGGGGATCGTGCTGGGCCTGGCGGGTGTCGCGGTGCTGCGTCGGATCGCCCTGCCCTCGTCGGGGCTCTACCCGCTGGCTGCGATGGCCTGGGCGGTGGCCACCTATGGCGCCGGCGTCGGGCTGCACGTCTCCGGCTTCGCCGCCGTCTATGTCTGCGCCGTGGTGCTGGGCAATGGCAAGCTGCCGCACCGGCACGCTACCCGATCCTTCGCGGAGGGGATCGGCTGGATCGCCCAGATCGGACTGTTCGTGATGCTGGGTCTCCTGGCCAATCCCGGGCGGATCAGCCAGCACGCCGTCTGGTCGGGCATCCTGGCCGGGCTCTTCCTCACCTTCGTCGCCCGCCCCGCGTCGGTCTTCAGTTCACTGAGCTGGTTCCGGATCTCGCTGAAGGAACAACTGTTCATCTCCTGGGCCGGGTTGCGCGGCGCGGTACCGATCATCCTGGCGACGGTGCCGATGTCGGCCCGGGTGCCCAATGCGGACCTGCTCTTCGACATCGTGCTGGTCTTCGTGATCGTCTTCACCAGCTTGCAGGGCCCGACGCTGCCGTGGGTGGGCCGCAAGCTGGGGCTGGCCGATCCCAATGCCGCCCGCGATGTGGACATCGAGGCCGCGCCGTTGGACAAGATCGCCGCGGATCTGTTGCAGATCAGGATTCCCGACGGATCGCTGCTCTCCGGCGTGCAGGTGCGGGAGCTGCGGATGCCGCGCAATGCGGTGGTCTCGCTGATCATCCGCGGGGAGCGCTCCTTTGCGCCACACGGTGACACCCGGCTCTACATCGGCGATGAATTGTTGATCGTCACCCCCGAACACCATCGGGCCGAGGTGGAGCGACGGATGACCGAGATCGGTCGGGGTGGCCGGCTGGCCCGCTGGAATGACGTCCGCGCCTGATCAGCGCAGCGGCCAGGAGGGCTCGACGGGCGCGGCCTTCGTTGGTTTGATGGGGTGGTGCTGGGCTCAGCGCGCGGGCGTGGCGATCGGCGCGGGCAGGCACACCGTCGGGGTGTCCACCGCGATCGAGGACGGGGCCTTTGCGTTGAAACCGGTCTCCTTGTTGCCCACCAGCACCTCGACGGTGTGGTCGGCGCGTCCGTCGGCCTTCACCTCGGCACCCTTGAAGAAGCCGGAGACCAGCTTCACCTCGGGATTGTTCACGTCGGCGCCGATGATCTGGGTGGTGCTCACCTCGATGCCGGTATTGCCGGTCTTGATCACCTTGAAACCGGCGGCCTTCATCCGGGTGGCGACGGTACTGGCCAGCCCGGCCTTGGTGCCGCCGTTGAAGATCTTCACGCTGACGTGACCGGTGGTCAGCGCCTTGCCCACGCTCTGCTCCGTGCACGGGATCAAGGGTGCGGGCGGCGCGGGGGCAACCACGTTCTTGTACCCCCAGCGGGCTCCGAAGAACAGGATGCCGAGCAGCACCAGCAGTGTGATTGGCGTGCCGAACATGCGCACATACCGCTGCACTGTTGCTCCTGTCGTCGAAAGGTCAGTGAATTCCAGAGGAAATCCTACTTGAGTTCCAGCACTCGGGCATGCATCGTCTGTCGTTGTTGCAGCGCGGCGCGCAGCGCTCGGTGCAGACCGTCCTCAAGATAGAGCTCTCCGCGGTAGCTCACGACGTGGGCAAAGAGGTCGCCATAGAAGGTGGAATCCTCCTCCAGCAGAGCCTCGAGATCCAGGGTTCGCTTGGTGGTGACCAGCTCGTCCAGGCGCACTTGGTGGGGGGCGATGGCAGCCCACTGCTTCTGCACATAGCCATGATCCGGATAGGGACGGGATTCGCCAACTCGCTTGAAGATCACCACTTGAGCTTATCCGGCCGGGCCGTCAGCGGGCACTGCCCCACGCCATTGACCAGTTTCGGCTGGTCCGCGCAGGAATTGTCACAGGCATGTGCCACGCTTGGGGGCATGACTGATGCAGCAGCGAGCAACCCCGTCGAGACCATCACCACGGGCTACACCTTCGATGAGGCAGCCATTGATTTGGGCGTTCTGGCGGACGACGGACAACCCGTCCCCGAGGCGAAGGTTCGCATCCCCCTGAGCATGCTCAACCGGCACGGCCTGGTGGCCGGCGCCACCGGCACCGGCAAGACCAAGACCCTGCAGTTGATGGCCGAGCAGATCAGCAATGCCGGCGTGCCGGTCTTCGCCGCAGACATCAAGGGTGACCTGTCCGGTCTGGCCAGCGCCGGCCAGAGCTCGGAGAAGCTGCTGCAGCGCACCCAGGCGATCGGGCAGGAGTGGCAGGGCGTCGCGAATCCCGTCGAGTTCTACTCGTTGGGCGGCGAGGGGCATGGCGTGCCGCTGCGCGCGACGGTGACCAGCTTCGGCCCGATCCTGCTGAGCAAGGTGCTGGGGCTGAACGAGACCCAGGAGAGTTCGCTCGGTCTGGTTTTCCACTACGCCGATTCCAAGGGGCTGGCGCTGTTGGACCTGGCTGATCTGCAGACGCTGCTCACCTACCTGACCAGCGACGAGGGCAAGGCGGAGCTGAAGACCATCGGCGGGCTGTCGTCGACCACCGTCGGGGTGATCCTGCGCAACATCATCACCCTGGCTGACCAGGGCGCCGACGAGTTCTTCGGGGAGCCGGAATTCGAGACCAAGGATCTGCTGCAGATCGCCCCCGACGGCCGGGGCATCATCAGCCTGCTGGAACTGCCCAACCTGGTGGACCGTCCGGCGCTGTTCAGCACCTTCCTGATGTGGCTGCTGGCCGATCTCTTCCACGACCTGCCCGAGGTGGGCGACGTGGACAAGCCCAACCTGGTCTTCTTCTTCGACGAGGCACACCTGCTCTTCGACGGCGCCTCCAAGGCCTTCCTGGATGCGATCGCCCAGACCGTGCGACTGATCCGCTCCAAGGGTGTCGGTGTCTTCTTCGTCACCCAGACCCCCAAGGACGTACCGGATGACGTGCTGGCCCAGCTGGGTTCGCGGGTGCAGCACCAGCTGCGCGCCCACACCCCGAATGACGCGAAGGCGCTCAAGCAGACCGTCGCCACCTTCCCGAAGTCACATTATGACCTGGCCGAAACCCTGCAGCAGTTGGGGATCGGCGAGGCGATCGTCACCGTGATGGATCCCGACGGTGCCCCGACGCCGGTCGCCTGGACCAGGATGCGCGCGCCGCAGTCGCTGATGGCGCCCACCCCCGACGCCCAGTTGGAGGCAACCGTCGCGGCCAGTCCGCTGCAGGCCAAGTACGGCACCGTGGTGAACCGGGAATCGGCGCACGAGATCCTGGCGGGCAAGATCCAGGCCGCGGCCGATGCCGCCGCCGCGGAGGCCGCGGCCAAGGAGCAGGCGAAGCTGGACAAGGCGCAGGCCACCGCCGAGCGGGCCAGCGCCCCGCGTGGCCGGGGCCGGGAAGAGAAGGGGATCGTGCAGCAGGTGGTGGGTTCGAGCGTCTTCAAGCAGTTCGCCCGCTCCGCCGGCCGGGAGATCGTCCGTTCGGTCTTCGGCACCCGGCGCCGCTGACGTGGCCGGGAGCCCACCCGAGCTTGGCGAGGGGGCCTGGGTGGGCCTCGGCGGACCGGGCTCAGTGTTTGGCGAGCAATTTCTTGTTCGGGAGCACCAGCACGGGGCAGATTGACGTCCGGGCGACGTGGGCTGCCGTCGAGCCGAGCAACAGACCGCCCAGACCGCTGCGACCACGCGAACCGACCACCAGCAGCTCCGACTCGTGGGAGGCATTCACCAGCACCTCGCCGGCATGGCCCAACGTGACTCGGACCTCCACCTCGAAGGACGGATTCTCGCCCACCTGGGTGCGGACCAGTTCCGCCAGATCCTGCTCATAGGTGTGCTGCACGGTCTCGAAGAGCTCCGAATCCATCGCGGGCATCCCCTCCACCACGGTGGGGCTGTACTCCCAGGAGTGGATCGCCAGCAGCCGTCCGCCGACACGCTGTGCCTCCTCGATCGCGGCGTGCAGCGTGGCCGTCGAATGAGTGGCGTCGTCGACGCCCACCGCAATCGTGCCGGCGGCGCGCTCGTCGCGGGCCATGCCCGTCTCCGGGACCACCACGACGGGGCAGTGGGCGTGGGTGATCAGGTGACGGGAGACCGAGCCCAGGGCCATCGCCTTGATCGCGCCCAACCCGCGGGTGCCCACCACGGTCAGCATGGCCGTCTCGCTGGCCTGCACCATGGCCAGGGCGGGTTCGGAATCCTCCAGCAGCAGGGCGACGATGTCCAGCCCCGGGTGCGCGGCGCTCACCTCGTGGGCCGCGGCATCCAGCCGTTCCCGGGCCCCGGCCACGATGCGCTCGGCGAAGTCGGTGGCATTTTGCCGCATCATCCTTCCCCGCGAGGTGGGGATCTGCAGCGGCGGGGTGGCCAGCAGCAGTGTCAGTCCCAGCCCCAGTTGCTCGGCACGGTGGGCAGCCCATTCGGTGGCGACGGCCGACTGGCCGGAGCCGTCGACGCCCACCACGACTCGTCCGGTGTGGTCAACAACGCTCATGGCGCACGCTCCTTTGCGTCCAGCGGGGCGTGCACCGGGCGACGCCCTCACCAGCATTCTACCTAGTGAGCGAAGGAAAAGCGCTGAGAATTGGAGAAATTCACCCCAACTGCCGGTGGGGATGGACGCGTCGAAGCTGCCTGCTGCGACGGTCTTGCGATGAGCCGGTCAGTACCTGCGTCGGGCCATGCTCTCTGAACCGTGACCGCGGTGCCCCCGGGGCCTACAGGCGGGCCTGGGCCGGATCGGCAGCCACCAGATCGGAGATTCGCTGCGACTCCCGGGTCAGCGTCGCCACATCCATTGTCCCCTCCAGGAAGCTGTTCCAGAGCACTTGGTGATCGTGGTTGGTGCCGTGGTGGCTGATGAAGCGCCAGCTGAAGACGTCTTCACCCGCGGCGCGCACCAGATCCAGCTGTTGGGTCAGCACCGGCCCGGGGATGGCCGGCAGGGCATCGGTGCGGGTGGGGATCACCTGGTTCGTCTGGGCGAAGTGGCTGGCCGCGGCGCGTCCCAGGGCAACGCGGAGCAGGGCCTTGCCCGCTTCCGGATTGGTGGCCGCGGCGGGCGCCAGAAAGCCCTCGTCGGGGCCGGCGTGCAACGCGGCGGCGGGCAGCTTGGCCTTTCCGTCAAGCACCGGATCCGGGGCCACGGAGAGTTCGAAGTCGTTGCCAGGGGCGATCTGCGCGCCGATCCAGGAGCCGCAGGGCACCAGCAGCACGCTGCGGTCGCTGGCCCACGCGGCCATCGCACTGCGCCAGGACCGCTGCGAGCCGCCGGGTTTCACGTAGCCGGCCCGGACCGCCTCCTGCACCGCGGTCAGCGACGCCTGCACCGCCGGCTGGCTCCAGGCCTTGGGCTCCAAGTGCTCCAGGGCCTGCAGGACCTCCGGTCCGCTCTGCTTGGCGGCCATCGACAGGGCCATCCGAAGGTAGGCGGTGGCGCCGTCGCGTCCCCAGCAGAAGAGAAAGCGCTTGTCCCGCTGGGCGCGTTCGCCCAGGGTCATCAGTTCGGGCCAGCTGGTGGGGGCGCGCCAGCCCTGCTCGCCGAACAGCTCGGCGGAGTACCACAGACCGTGCACGGTGTAGACGTAGGGAATGGCGACCAGCCGCTTGCCGACGGTGCCGGCGGCCAGGGTTCCGGGGCGCAGCAGCGAGCCGATCGGGGTGTTGCCCTCGGCGGTGGAGGCCGATCCGGCCAGCGAGGTCAGGTCCACCAGGTGCTGGGTCAGCTGGCCGACCGACAGTTCGTCGGAGCCGCCGTTGAAGACCAGGGAGGGGGGCCTGCCCTCGCTGAACCGGGTTGCCAGGGCGGCGGCCAGCTCGCTGGTTGAGTTGACCTGGGTGCGCAGCGCGGTGGTCTGCTCGCTGGCCAGCCGGGAGAGCTGCTCGGCCCAACTGACCGGATAGCGGCTGTCATCGGCCCACAATTCCACGTCGGTTCCGTTGGTCACCGGTTCGGGGGAACGGCTGGTGGCGCTGGGGCTCTGCGACGGGCTGCTGCCCGGCGTGCTGGGGGTGCTGTCGCAACCGGTCAGGGCGGAGCCGGCCGCGGCCAGCCCGACGGCCTGCAGGAGCTGGCGTCGGCGGATCACCAGCGCCACGCAATCCCGAAGTTCCGGCCCAGCTCCGGCTTCGCGATGCGCATCGTGCAGGTGCCGTTCGGCAGTGGCGTGATGATGTCGTCGCGGTGCCGGGGCCCTTCCGCTCGTGGGTCACCGACGTTGTGTTGGGCGAAGATCCAGACGGCCTCGGGTCGCGGGCCAAGGAAGTTGAGCGCCAGCTGCACATTGCGGGTGGGGCGCGTGAAGCGCACCGTGACGGCGGTGTCCGGTTCGTCCTCCCGGACCCAGCTGCGCACGGCGAACTCGTGCACCTCGCCGCGCCGCAGGGAACGGTCGAAGTGGAAGCGGGTGAGCAGCGTGCTGATCCCGTCCTCCTGATGACGCTCGTGCTTCTCGATCCAGCCGCCCCACAACGCCTCGCTGTCCAGGTCGAAATTTCCGGACTGGTTTCCCAGCTGCAGGCCGTAGCCGTCGTTGCCGTCGCTCAGGGAGCGGACCTGGCGCACCTGGATGATCTCCTCCGGGGCGCGATGGTCGCGGAAGGTGTAGGCATAGGTGGCTGCCAGGATCTCGTAGTTGCCGGAGATCTCGAACGGTGGGTCCCCGGCCGGACGGTGCACGGCGGCGAACCACGGTTCCAGCGGTGCCACCCAGTCCGGCAGGTGCACCTCGATCGCTCGCCACAGCCTGGCCGACGGGTTCTCCCGTCCCACCTCCACATTGGCCAGGGTGGATCGCGCGATCACATGGTCGAGCGCCTCCACCAGATCCTGTTGGCGCATTCCGGCGGCCTGCCGTTGCCGACGCAATGCCTGTCCGAAACCATCCACCTCTTCATCGTGACACGATTCTTCGGGGCAGCGATATGGCCTCGCCGGGTGGGACGGGCAAAGGCTTCGCATGGCGACCTCCCGGCGATTTTCGTTTCCCGACACACTTCGACGATAATATTCATCGTCTGCGCCAGTCGGGCGTGGTTCTTGCGTCGGTTGGCGAGAATGGCAAGAGTTTTCCTTGAAGGGAGGGGTGGCAGTGAGCTTGATGCAGGCAATCACGTTGCTCTTCCTGGTGATGGATCCGCTGGGCAACATTCCGTTCTTCATGACCTCGCTGAAGAAGGTGGCCAAGGAACGGCGGCAGTGGGTGATCGCGCGTGAGCTGCTGATCGCCCTGGTGATCATGGTGGCCTTCCTCTTCGCCGGCCAGGGCCTGCTGAGCGCGCTGCAGGTCTCCCGGGAGGCGTTGACCGCCGCCGGCGGCATCATCCTGATGCTGATCGCGGTGCGGATGGTCTTTCCGTCGCCAGAGACGACGCTGGAAGAGGTGAGCCTGGCCGCCGAGCCCTTCATCGTACCGCTGGCGATTCCTTACACGGCCGGACCGTCGCTGTTGGCCACGGAGATCCTGCTGATGAGTCAGGATCCGGGCCGATGGATGACCTGGCTGGGCGCCGTGCTGGCGGCCTGGGCAATGTCTGCCGTCATCCTGTTCATGTCCGGCTACCTGGAGCGGATCCTGGGCGAGCGGGTGCTGCTGGCGCTGGAGCGCCTGATGGGGATGATCCTGGTGCTGATCAGCACCCAGATGATCTTCACCGGCATTCGGGAGTTCTTTGAGCTGGGCTGAGCGGGCGGCTCGCGGGTGAATCTGTTGGATGACTGAGAAGAGCCCTCCCAATGGCGGGCGGCAAGGGGTGACAGGGCAGACTTGACCCGGCAGTCAGCACGATCGGAGTTTCGGATCGGGGTGGATCCGAGTGGGCGTCAGCGATGGCGACCAGGGCCCCGGGAGGGGCAAGCACGCCGGGCAGGTCGGGTGTCACCCGCACCTTCTGCGCGGCCGATCGTGCACACGGACCAGAGCCTGCGGATGGCAGCGTGGCCGAGGGCTGCCCAACCTGGGAGGTTGGCCGGTTAGGGATGGGAGCCCGTCGGGGGAACCGGAACCTCCAACACCCCTGCTGGCCTTTGCCCAGCCCCCGGAGCAAACTGGTGTGCGTGAGCGTCCCCCTCCCTCGAGTCCAGCAACTGCGGCGCACCACCGCCGGGCTCACCGCGCGCGGGCGTCGCACCTGGATCGGGCACACCCTTCGTCGCTTCGACGAGGTGGATCTGGCCACCCACACCCTTGCCCTGGCCGCCCAGCAGGTGATGTGCACCGTGCCGCTGCTGCTGGCCGTCTCCGCCCTGCTGCGACGCTTCCACGCCGGCGGGGTGGTGGGCCTGATCTCCGATCTGCTGCAACTTGACGAGCCCAGCCGCCAGGCCCTGATGGGCCTCTTCTTCACCCGGGCCCGGGTGGGTCTGGGCTCGCTGCTGCTGGAATTCGGCTGGGCGGTGATCTTCCTCACGGGCCTGGCCGCCACCACCCAGTCAATGCTGGAGGCCGTCTGGGGGGTCACCCAGCCACCACGTTCCCGCTGGTGGCGGCAGGCGGTCTGGGTGCTGTCCGCGGTGCCTTGCCTGACGCTGGCCATGATGGCGGGTCGGGAGATGCACCACCTGCTCGGTGGCCGAAACCACTCCTGGCTCTTCGCGGCGCTGATTGAGGGGGTGGCGGCGCTGTTCTTCTATTGGTGGACCCAGCACCTGCTGCTGGGCGGGCAGATCAGCTGGCGTCGGCTCGCGCCCGGATCGGTGCTCAGTGGCCTGGGAATCGCCGGCGCGGCGATGGCGTCGGCATGGCTGATGCCCGAGCAACTGGTGGAGCAGGCCGCCTACTACGGGCCGATCGGGGTGGCGATGGTGCTTTCGCTGTGGCTGATGGGGGTTACGGCGGTGGTGGTGCTGGCCGCTGTGGCTGGTGCAGTACTGGATGAGCGTCGAAGGACGCGAGAGGACGAACGACGATGACGCAGCTGGCAGCCCGTGAGCGACTGGCCCAATTCCTGCGGGACAAGGTGGCCGGCCCCGATGCCGCCGAGCGCGCCTGGCGGATCTGGGGCGTTGAGGGGGAGCGTTGGTTCAGCGAGGACGACGTGATCTGGCGGGTCAACCAGGATCCGTCGATGTATGCGGGCGGGGTGTGTGCGCTCTTCCTGCAGTCCCTGCACCCCGGGCCGATGGCCGCCGTCGCCCAGCACGACAACTACCAGTCCGATCCTTGGGGGCGGCTGCAGCGGATCAGCAACCACATTGCGGTCACCACCTACGCACCCATCCCCGACGCCGAACGTCAATTTGCCCGGGTGCGGGCCGTCCATGAACACGTCCGCGGCACCGACGCCTTCGGCGGCTCCTACTGGGCGGGTGATCCCCGGTTGCTGCGTTGGGTGCACGACGCGGAGACCTGGAGCTTCCTTGCCGCCTATCAACGCTGGGGCCGGGGCCGCCTGACCCCAGCGGAGGCGGATGAGTACGTCGCCCAGGCCGCGCAAGGTGGCGAACGGCTGGGTGCCACGGGCCTGCCGCGCACCGTTGCCGAGCTGGAGTCCCAACTGACCAATTTCCGGCCCGAGCTGGCCTGCACGCCCGACGCGCTGGAGGTGGTGGACTTCCTCACCCACCGGCCGCCGCTGCCTGCCGTCGCCAAGCCGGGCTACCGGATGGTGATCGCCGGCGGCAAGGCCTTGCTGCCGCGCTGGGCCAAGGTGATGCTGGGCCTGCCGGTGGACCGGTGCGCGGTCGCGGTGCAGTCCGGCCTCGGCGCGGGCGCGACCCGACTGGTGGGGTGGGCGCTGGTCAATCCCGACGGCCAGCACAACCGTCCGATGCGTGCAGGCTGACAGCAGCTCAGGCCGGCAGCTCCGCGGGCTGCGATTCTGGCCGGCCGGGCGGTGCCCCGAGGACTTTGGAAGCCTCAACCCTCGATCTTGCCCGCGAGAATTGCAGGGTGGCCAGCCCGATCGCGATCGCGCCCAGCCCGCAGGCCAGGAAGTAGCGCCGTTCGGCGGCCGCATTCTGCGGGTTGTACCAGCGGCTCAGCACCCCGGCCAGGGAGGTGCCCAGCGCCATCGACAGGAAGTAGAGCGCGGAGAAGCGGGTGCGGAAGGCGGCCGGGGCGTGGGCGGTGGTCGCAGACATGCCCACCGGGCCCACCAGCAGCTCGCCCAGGGTGATCACCAGCACCGCCGCGGCCAGGGCCAGCACCGGCGTCGAGGCGGCGCCCTGAGCGGCGAAGGGCAGCAGCACCAACATGCCGCAGCCGGAGATCACCACGCCGAGGCACATCTTGGTGGCCGAACACGGGCCGCGCTGGCCCAGCCGGGTCCACAGCAGCGCCATCGGCAGACTCAGCAGCAGGATGTAGGCCGGGTTGAAGGACTGCGTCCATGCGGCCGGCATCTCGAAGCCACCCAGGTGGCGATCCAGCCGGACGTCGGAGTAGACCGCGAAGACGCCATAGGTCTGGTTCAGCACCGACCAGAAGGTGCTCGACGCGATGAACAGGGGAATGAAGGCCCGCACCCGCGCACGTTCCGCGGTGCTGACCCGCGGCGAACCGAGCATCTGCACGAAGAGCCCGACGGCCGCGGCCAGGATCACCACCAGCAGCAGCGTCGCCAGATTGCCGAGCGCCAGCCGGCCGGTGGTGACCAGCAGGGCGATCAGGGCGCAGGCGGTCAGCACGATGCCAATCGGGGCGACGGCGCTGCGAATCGGCAGCGGATTGCCCGGCCGCTGCAGCGCGTCGGCGGCCCGCGGCCCCAGCTCGGCCAGGTAGCGGCGGCGCAGCGCCAGGTAGTTCAGCAGGCCAATCACCATCAGCGCCGCGGCCGCCCCGAAACCCACCCCGAAACCGTGCCGGGCAGAGAGCCAGCCGGTCAGCAGCGGCCCGAAGAGCGCGCCGACATTGATCCCCAGATAGAAGAGCTGGAAGCCGGCATCGCGCCGGGCATCGTCACCGCCCGGGTAGGCGTGGCCGAGCACGGTGATCGCCGCGGTCTTCAGCGCGCCGGAACCCATCGCCACCAGCACCAGACCCGTCGCCACGCCCCAGCCGCCGGGCAGCAGGCTGAGCGCGAGGTGGCCGGCCACCAGGGTGAGAGCGCCGGTGAACAGGGTCCGTTCCGCACCCAGCAGCCGATCGGCCAGCCAGCCGCCGGCCAGCGTGCACAGGTAGACCGCCGCACCATAGGCGCCCATCAGCGCGGTGGCCTGCGCCCGGTCAATGCCCAGCCCACCCTCGCTGGCCTGGTGGTACAGGTAGTAGGCCATGATCGCCTGCATCCCGTAGAAGCTGAAGCGCTCCCACATCTCCACGCCGACGGCGGCGGGCATCGCGAGCGGTGGGCGACCGGTCTCCGCGACGGGCATTGAACGCTGTTCAAGTGGACTCATGGATTCATGGTGCCCGACGAATGCGGAGTGCGAGCACCTCCGTTCCGCTATCTTGAACAGTGTTCAATTCTCACGTCGGGAGCGGAGGGGCTGTGCTGGCAATGCAGGCTGCACAACTGGGGGATCGGCTGGCGGAGCGGCTGGTGGAGCTGGATCGGGCGCACGTCTGGCACCCCTACAGCCCGTCGCCGACGACGATGGATCCGCTGCCGATCGCCGAGGCGCACGGGGTGTGGTTGAACACCGTCGACGGCCGAGAACTCATCGACGCGATGAGTTCCTGGTGGGCCGCTTGTCACGGGCACTCGCACCCGCGGATCACCGCCGCCGCGCAGGCGCAGATCGCCCGGATGAGCCATGTGATGTTCGGCGGCCTCACTCACGAGCCAGCCGTCGAGCTGGCCCGGCTGCTGGTGGAACTCACCGACGAGCCGCTGACCAGGGTCTTCTTCTCCGACTCCGGCTCGATCAGCGTCGAGGTGGCGATCAAGATGGCGCTGCAGTACCAGCGCGGGCTGGGGCATCCTGAGCGGCGTCGGCTGCTGACGTGGCGCTCGGGCTACCACGGCGACACCTTTGCCGCCATGAGCGTCTGCGACCCCGACGGCGGGATGCACTCGCTGTGGGCCGGAACCCTTGCCCAGCAGGTCTTTGCGCCGCCGCCACCGGTGCGCGGCAGCGATCCCTCCACCCGGGAGGCCTACCTGCGCGAGCTGGAGGCGTTGGTGGCCGACGACATCGCCGCGATCATCATCGAACCGGTGGTGCAGGGGGCCGGCGGGATGCGCTTCCACGACGCCGAACTCGTCGCCGGGGTGCGGCAGATCTGCCATCGACACGGCCTGGTGATGATCGCCGACGAGATCGCCACCGGTTTTGGGCGCACCGGGGAACTGTTCACCACGAGTGCCGCCGGGGTCACGCCCGACATCCTGTGCGTCGGCAAGGCGCTCACTGGGGGTTTCATGACCCTGGCCGCGACCCTGACCACCGACGAGATCGCCCGGGTGATCGGCACGCCCGGCGGTGGCGGTGCGCTGATGCACGGCCCCACCTTCATGGCCAATCCGCTGGCCTGCGCCGTGGCCCGGGCCTCGCTGGAGCTGATCACCCAGGGGCAGTGGCGCACCAGCGTGCCGCGGATCGAGGCGGAACTGCGCGCCGGATTGGAGCCCCTGGCCGAGTTGGACGGGGTGGCAGACGTGCGGGTGCTCGGGGCGATCGGCGTCGTGGAACTGGTTGATGACGCCGACCTGCGAGCCGCCACCGACGCCGCCGTCGCCGAGGGGGTGTGGCTGCGGCCCTTCGGGCGGCTGGTCTACTGCATGCCGCCCTTCATCTCCACCACGGACCAGGTGGCCCGGATCTGTCGCGGGGTCCGGGCCGCCGTCCAGGCCAGCCTGACCGCCCGCACCACCCAGGGGAGTTGACCATGATCATCGTCATCACCGGTACCAATACCGACGTCGGCAAGACCATCGCCACCGCCGCGCTGGTCAGCAAGCTCAGCCGGGGCGGGCGCACCGTCGTGCCGGTCAAACCGGTGCAGACCGGTGAACCCGCTGGTCAGGGCGACGCCAGTACCGTCGAGCGCCTCACGGGCGTCACAGGCCTGGACCATCTGCGCTTCCCGGAACCGCTGGCACCGAACCTCTCCGCGCGTCGCGCTGGGATACCGCAGCCCGTGCTGGCCGAGGTGGTCGACTGGATTCGCGGGCTCGACGGCGATGACCGGGTGGTGCTCGTGGAGGGTGCCGGCGGATTGCTGGTGCGGCTCGCCGACGACTGGACGCTGGCCGATCTGGCCCGCGAGCTTGACGCGCCCCTGGTGGTGGTCACCTCCACCGGGTTGGGGTCGCTCAACCTGGCCGAGCTGACGGTGGAGGCGGCGATGCGACGCGGGCTGCGGGTGCTCGGGCTGATCGGCGGGTCCCTGCCTGACGAACCGGATCTGGCCACCCGGCTCAACCTGGCCGAATTCCCGGTGGTGACCGGGATTCCGCTGTTGGGTTGCCTGCCGGAGGGCTCGGGCTGTCTTGGGCAGCAGGACTTTGCCGTGGTCGCCGACACCTTGGACCTCGAACCGCTTGCCCTGGCTTGAGCGCCTCGGCAGGCACGGCCATCGTGGTGGGGTTCCTGCCTCACGCAACCGTGGTCCCCGAGCAGCTCACGCAAGCACGGTCGCCGAGCTTGCCCAGGGGATTGAACACGACTACAGCGTGGGCTGGGGCTTGGGCGGCAGCAGGTCGCGCATCGCGTCCAGGTTGAAGAAGTCGACGATCTCCCAGACGTGCATGTGGCCGGCACTCGGGTCGGCGCCGGCGGCCAACAGGGAACGGACCGAATCGACGTCCTGCACGAACAGCGCACAGGCCAGGGCCGTCTGGCCGCGCTGGTTGAGCCGGTTCGGGTCGGCGCCGCGATCCAGTAGCGCCTGGACCAGCGCGGAGTGCCCGTTGTAGGCGGCCAGTCCCAGCAGGGAGTCACCCTTGTGGTCGGCCAGGTTCACCGGGATTCCCGCGTCCACCAGGGCCAGCAGTCGGGCGGAATCGCCGCGTCGGGCCAGGTCGAAGCAGTCGTTGAGCAGTTCCAGCTGCTCGTCGGTCAGGGTGGGAGCTTCGTCGGCGGCCATGCCGCCACGCTACCGGGCTCGGACTCCATCCGCCGTTGGGGTGAGGGTTCTCAGCCGGCAATCTTGCGGGCGATCTTGCCGGCGGTCTTCATGAACTCGGGGGTTCGACGGGTGGGCTGGGCCGGCGTCGCGGTGTGCACGGTGGGGCGCTCCAGCTCGCGCGGGCGCACCAGTAGGGCATGGCGGATCTGCGGATTGTTCATGGGCGTGACGATGGCGATGGCGAAACTCCTTGTGGTGATGGCCGGGGTGGCGATGGTCAAGGTGAGGTCAAGGAGCACTCCAGCGGAGCATCCTCGACGCTGGGGGGACTTTCATTGAAGAGTCTACACCCGTCTACCAAAGCAGGCAGATTGTGCCATGCGCTGGTCAGGGTTGGCCTGACCAATGACGTGGAGGATCTGGGCATTTCACTGGCTTGAGGGGATGGGATCGTCCCCATTTTTCGGGGAAGTTCGTGCCGCTGAGGGGAACGTCTGCCTCGTGGGGAGTGCGGGGGCGTCGCCCGGAATTCATCATGCGGCCCATTTGCGGTAGTCAGCTCCCTATGCGCTGGGTTCCTGCGACCGGGGGTCGGGTGTCCTCGGCCGCTGAATTGTTCAGCTGTTGGAATGTCACCGATTCACGTGACATGGCGGCCTTTTGTTCGGCCAGTAGCTTTGATCCCGGTCGGCGCGGTGCAGGCCCGGCTGGCAGAGGATTTTTCCCTTCGGGGGTGGCCATGGAGTGTTCGGGGAGAACCTCACCATGGCGGGTCCAGTCAGCGGGCGTGATGATTTCTTGCGCAGATCGATCTCCGGCTCGGGGGAGTCGAAGGGGATTGGTCGTCGCGCTCGAAGGGCTCGGGGGGGCCACTCGGATTCGTCACATCGCGTCGACCGTACTGTCTTTGCGGGGGATTCTCCCGGGGGAGCTCAGACCTCGAAGTAGCCGTCGCGCTCCGCGTGGCTGAGGGCATCCGGCACGCCATGCACGGTGCGCCCCAGCATCCGGTACTTGCCGGAGACCCGTCGCAGGTAGGTGTCGACGGTGGAATCCGAGGCCGGCGGATTCATCAGGCGCCCAACCGACTTGCGGGGAATTCCCTGGTGCAGGAGTTCCAGCGCCTCGATCTCGCGCGGGGCCAGCCGGGGGGTCAGCGTCGGATCCTTGATCAGCACGTCGGCCAGCTGGCTGCTCACCGCGAATTCGCGGGCCGCCGCGCCCTGGATCGTGCGGATCAGGCCGTCGAGCGGGTCATTCTTCAGAGCCAGGCCCAGGGCGCCGGCCGCCATGGCGCGTCGGATCGGCAGCGGGCGCAGCTCGGCGGTGTAGACGACGCTGGGAATGCCCAATTCGTCCAGCTTGGCAACCACATCCGGTCCCTTGAGGCCGTCCTTCAACTGCAGGTCAACCAGGGCGACGTCGACGGGATCGCGCTCGATCAGCCGGTAGAGGTCATCGGGCTCGGTGACCGAGTGAACGATCTTCAACTGCCCAGCGCTGGCCTGCTCGATTGCCTGCAGGCCCGCGAGCACCACCGGATGGTCATCCAGGGCAGCGAGACGCAGCGGTCCGTCTTCATTCATCGGCAATCCTTGTGGGGTGGAGCTGTGAGCTGGTTGGTTCCGCGCTTGGTCGAGGCCAGTGCAACAGCAGTGCCATTCTCGCAGGTTTTGGTCACTTAACCAATACGGGGACTTGACGAATCCATGAGTTCATGGTCGAGGTCGGGGACATGGCCGGACCGGGCTCCCATAGGCTGGCGAGGTGGACATGGCAACGGTGCGGGAGCGGCTCTACGCGGGAGAACCGGAGGACTTTGTCGCCACCCGGAAAGGCTTGGCGCGCGAGGCCAGGGCCGCCAAGGATCGGGAGCTGGCCCGACAGATCGAGGCGCTGCGTCGGCCCACCCGGGCGGCCTGGCTGGTGAACCTGCTGGCCAGGGCCGAACGGGATCGGCTGGTGGAGTTCTTCGGCCTGGGGGAGGAACTGGCCGAGTTGCACCGCTGCGGAACACCGCGCGACATCCAGGAGATGAATCGCCGACGCGGGCTGCTGTGCCTGCGGTTGGTCGCCAGCGCGATGAAACTGGCGAACACCTATGGCCATCGGGCGTCGCTGCGCACCATGGACGAGGTGGAGGTGTGTCTGCAGGCCGGGCTGACCCACCCCGAAGCGGGTGCAGAGATGCTGAAGGGATGTCTGGTGAAGGCGCCGGAATCGGCGGCCGGTTTCCCGCTGGATCTGTTCGAGAGCGTGGGGCAGCACGCGACTCCCGGCGCGCCAGCCGAACCCCGCCGCAAGACCCCGGCGGCCGGGGTGATCCCCTCCCACCCCGTCAAGGGAGTGCCCCAACGGCCCACACCCCCGTTCGGCCCCGCGGGCGAGGCGGACCGTCCACTGGCCCCGGTGATCAGCCTGTCCGAGGCACGGCAACGGCACGCCCATCCGCCGGCCGCGTCGACGTCGCATGCCGCCTCCGAAAGCACCACGGCCCCGATGGCGGAGCCGTCGGTGGCGGGGCGGGGCGATCCCCAGCTGCGCGAGGTGGAGGATGCCTTGGCGGCGGCGCGGGCGATGCTGGCGGAACTCACGTCGGACCGCGACGCCGAAGCCTCCCGGCGGGAAACGCTGGACGCTGAGCTCACCGCCGCGGAAGCGGCCGAGCACCAGGCGGCTGCCGGCGCGACGGCGCAGCGGGGCAGGGTGGAGGAACTGGCAGCAGAACTGGCCCGGGCGCAGGCCGAACAGCGGCTCCGTGACGAGCGGGCCGAGGAGTCTCGACGCCGCCTCGAAGCCCTGCGGCGGGAGCACGACGACGTCGCTCGCCGGCTGGAGCAGACCGAAAAGGATCTGGAGCAGGTGTCCTTCGAGCTGCAGTCCTTCGAGTCGATCTGGAAGATGCTGCACGGCTGACGAGGCGCATAGGCTTGGGTTCACTGTCGACCACAGGAGTTCCTCATGGCCAAGCTCATCCATTCCGTCCAGCGCGTGGTGCAGGCCGGTCCCGACGTGATCTTCGACATGCTGGTGCACCCCGCCCGGCACTGCGAATTCGACGGCAGCGACACGGTTCGCACCGCCGCCACCGGCCCCGAACGGCTGAGCCTGGGCGATGACTTCGGGATGGGGATGACCAACAAGATCAGCTACACCTCCAGCAACCGGGTGGTGGAATTCGAGGAGGGGCGACGGATCGCCTGGCAGACCGGCCTCTTCCGCGGTGACAAGCGGATCTTCGGCGGCCAGGTCTGGCGCTACGAGCTGACCGACCGGGGCGACGGAAGCACCCTGGTCAAGGAGACCTTCGACCTGACCCATGCCCGGCCGGCGTCGCTGCTCAACCGCTTCGTCTCGGCCTCGACAGAGGTGAACATGCGCCAGACCCTGGCGCGGATGGCGGCGCTGTTCGAGAACTGAGCGACGCCCGGGTCAGAACAGACTCGGGTCAGAACAGACTCGGGTCGGCCAGGTGGCGGCGCAATTGTTCCCGGGTCTGCAGCAACCGCTCCGGCAGATCCGCGTCCAGGAAGTCCAGCGCGAGCACCAGCGCCATCACCTGGTCGTCGTCGAGTCGCAGCGGTGAGCGGCTACGGGTCACATCCAGCCAGACCCCGCCGCCGTGACCACCCCGGCCACGCAGGGGGAGCCGCGCGGAGCGCAGCCTCTCCAGGTCTCGCTCGACGGTGCGTTCCGAGACCCCGAGCCGTTCGGCCAGGGCGTCGACCGCCAAGGGCTCGCCGCGCTGGTCCAGCAACACCTGCAGCACCTCCTGCTGCCGCGCGATCTGCCGGCTGGTGGTGCGCGGATCGGTGGGGCGCGGCTTGGGGTTCAGGCGACGCGGTGTTCGGCTCACCCGTCCAGTCTCCCCCGAATCGGGCGATCCGTGGAAGGGGGTCATCTGGTGGTGGCCGGGGCGGCGACGCGAACCAACCAGTACGGCAGCATCCATTGCACCAGCGGGCCGATCGCCAGCGCGTATGCCACCGTCCCCAGCCCGACCGGGCCGCCCAGCAGCCAGCCCAGCGCCAGCACGGTCACCTCGATGCCGGTGCGCACCACACCGATTCGCCAACCGGTGCGTTCGCTGAGCGACGTCATCAGTCCGTCGCGCGGGCCCGGACCCAACTGACTGCCGATGTACATGGCGCCGGCCAGCCCGTTGAGTACGATCCCCGACGCCAGCAGCCCGAGCCGCAACGCCCAGCCGGGCGCGCCCGTTGCCGTGATGCCCGGCAGGGCCGCCAGGGTCACGTCGATCGCGATCCCCACGACGAAGATGTTCAACACCGTGCCCAGCCCCGGCCACTGGCGCAGAGGGATCCACGACAGCAACACGACGACGCCGACCAGGATCGAGACGGTGCCGATGCTCAACGGGAGGTGCCGGGCGATGCCGACGTGCAGCACATCCCACGGCGACAGCCCCAGCCGGCTGCGCAGCACCAGCGCGATGGACGCGCCGAAGATCCACAGCCCGATCATCAGCTGGGCGATCCGCCGGGGCATCCGCCCGGCGCGCAGCTGTTGTCTGGGCGTCAGGTTGAGCAGCTCCGGGGCGGCGGTCATGCGCCCATCCTGACCGGTCCTCGGGTGGCGTGGCAATGCGTCCCAACGGGCCGCGCCCTGCTCCTTGAACTGTGGCCCTGCTCCTCGAGCTGCGGTCCTGCCATGGTCATTACCGGCGCAGGCCGACGCTTCGTGGAACAAGGGACGATTTCGTTGAGCAGGCTGGGACGTGGTGGAGCTGGGTGGTGTCTCGACAGGACTAGTGCGGCACCTCGCGCGGGGCGGTGCGGGCCAAGCCCTGACGGATGTCGATCAGCCGCTTGGCGTGCTCTTGGAGGGCCAGGTCCTCGGGTAGCCGGGGGTTCCAGGACCGCACGTGCTGCTTTCGGGTGCCCGTCTCGTCCAGCGCCACCAGCACCATCAGGCAATGGGTGGTGGTCTCCATCTCGTTCTTCATCGGGTCACCGGAGCGGACGTGCACGCTGACGTGCATGGAGCTGTGGCCGGTGTGGATCAGCCGAGCCTCCACCTCCACCAGGTGACCGATGTGGATCGGGCGGTAGAAGCGCACGCCACCGGCGAAGACGGCGATCGCCGGGCCCTGATGCCAGGTCTTGGCGACCAGGTTGGCCGCCTCATCGATCCACTCCATCGCGATGCCGCCGTGCACCTTGCCGCCCCAGTTCACGTCGGTGGGCTTGGCCAGGAAGCGCAGGGTGCGCTGCAGTGCCTCGGTCTGGTCGGTGTAGACCTGCCGGGCCATGTCCTGTTCGATCTCCTTGCGGCCCTCGATCCGGCGGATGGCGATCTGCTGCTGCTCGATCTCCCAGTCGGTCTCGGGCTGGAAGCTGGTCACCTCGACGGACTTTCCCTTGCCGTCGGTGGCGACGAAGATGATCAGGCACTGGCAGGTGACGGTCAGCTCGCCGGTGCGCGGGTTGCCGGAGCTGACGGTGCAGACGATGTGCATGGAGCTGCGCCCGGTGTGCACCATCCGTGCCTGGATCTCCACCAGCTCGCCGACCAGGACGGGGCGCTTGAAGCGCACATTGCCCACATAGGCAGTGACGCAGTAGGAGCCGCTCCAGGCGACGGCCTCGGCATAGCCCGCCTTGTCGATCCAGGCCAGCACCGTGCCGCCCTCCACATGGCCCTTCTCATTGCCCTCCATCGGGGCAGCGAGGAATCGCAGAGTGGTTTCGCGTTGCGTGCCAGCCATGTCAGTTCCGTTCGGGTAGCGCCGTTGCCGGGAGGCGGATCAGCCTCCCTTGTGATCCAGTTCACAGTTTCTCGCGACGGGGGACAGGAGGCAAGGGCTGTCCCACCGCGCCGAAACACCATTGCGCAATAACCGACTGTTCGTTAAGTTATTCCTGATTCCCGGCTGCAAGGAGGCAGGCAGATGACACAATCGACGACACCGCAGGCCTATCTGGTCTCGGGCAAGCGCACGCCCGTCGGCCGCTATGGCGGTGCGCTCTCCAGCGTGCGCCCGGACGACTTGGCGGCGCTCACCATCAAGGCGGTGATCGACGACGCAGGGCTGGACCCGGCCGTCGTCGACGAGGTGATCCTGGGTAATGCCAATGGCGCCGGCGAGGAGAACCGTAATGTCGCCCGGATGGCCTGGCTGCTGGCCGGCTACCCGGACACGGTGCCCGGCATCACTGTAAACCGCCTCTGCGCGTCCGGGATGAGTGCGATCGGCCTGGCCAGCGCGATGATCCAGTCCGGGCAGGCCGAGGTGATCGTCGCCGGTGGCGTCGAATCCATGTCCCGAGCGCCCTGGGTGCAGGCCAAGCCCACCGCTGCCTTCGCCAAGCCGGGGGAGAGCTTCGACACGTCGATCGGCTGGCGCTTCGTCAATCCGGTCTTCGCGGCGCAGGACAAGATGACCTTCTCCATGCCGGAGACCGCGGAGGAGGTGGCCCGCGTCGACGAGATCTCCCGCGAGGACGCCGACGCCTTCGCCGTCCGCTCCCACGAGCTGGCCCTGGCCGCCATCGAGGCAGGGCGCTTCGACGCCGAGATCGTCCCCGTCCCGGTGAAGGACCGCAAGGGCAATGTCACCATGGTCACCACCGACGAGGGCCCCCGCCCCGGCACCAGCATGGAGGTGCTCGCCAAGCTGAAGCCCGTGGTCAAGGGCGGTTTCAATGTGACCGCCGGCAATGCCTCCAGCCTGAACGACGGCGCCTCGGCGATCATCGTCGCCAGCGAGGCCGCAATCGAGAAGTACGGCCTGAAGGCCCGCGCCCGGGTGGTGCAGGTCACCGCCGCCGGCGTCCCCGCCCCGATCATGGGCATCGGCCCCGTGCCTGCCACCCAGAAGGCGCTGGAGCGGGCCGGCTGGACCTTGGACTCCATCGGCGCTGTCGAGCTGAACGAGGCCTTCGCCAGTCAGTCGCTGGCCTGCATGCGTCGGCTGGGTCTCAATTCTGAGATCGTCAACCGCGACGGCGGCGCCATCGCGCTTGGCCACCCGCTGGGCTCGTCAGGTTCCCGGATCACCATCACCCTGCTGGGTCGGATGGAACGCGAGGACGTTGAGCGGGGGCTGGCGACGATGTGTGTCGGCGTCGGTCAGGGCACCGCGATCCTGGTGGAGCGGGTGAAGTGAGCGCCCCCACGAACCCGGCCCCCACGATCCCCGAGCCTGTCGAGGGGTGGACCGCCATCACCGTCGAGGAACGTGACGACCGCCTCTTGGTGCGGCTGGATCGCCCCGAGCTGCGCAATGCGATCGACCAGACCATGGTCGACGAACTGCACGCGGTCTGCGACCACCTGGAACGCAACCCCAAGATCCTGATCCTCACCGGCACCACGGTCAACGGCAAGGGCATCTTCGCCTCCGGCGCCGACATCGCCCAGCTGCGCGAACGTCGCCGCGAGGACGCGCTGGCCGGCATCAACTCGCAGCTCTTCGCCCGGATCGCGAAGCTGCCGATGCCCGTGATCGCCGCCCTCGACGGCTGGACCCTGGGCGGCGGCGCCGAACTGGCCTATGCCGCCGACTTCCGGATCGCCACCCCGCAGGTCAAGATCGGCCAGCCCGAGACCAACCTGGGGATCAGCGCCGCCGCCGGTGCCCTGTGGCGGCTGAAGGAGCTCGTCGGGGAGCCATTGGCCAAGGAGATCGTTCTGGCCGGTCGGATCCTGGACGCCGACGAGGCCCTGGCCTGCCATCTGGTCACCGAGCTGCACCCCAGCGAGGGTCTGCTGGATGCGGCCCATGCCCTGGCCGACCGGATCGGGACGCAGGACGCCCTGGCCGTGCGGATCAGCAAGGCCGTCTTCCACATGCCCGCCGACGCCCACCCGATGGTGGACCAGCTGGCCCAGGCCGTGCTCTTCGAGAGCCAGGCCAAGTTCGACCGGATGCAGGCCTTCCTGGATCGCAAGAAGAAGTGACCGTGACCACTGTGACCTTGAGAGGCAATGAGATGACCCAGAATCAGGTTCCCGGCCGCGTCGGCGTGCTCGGTGGCGGCCAGATGGGCTCCGGCATCGCCCACGGCTTCTTGGCCAGTGGCGCCGACGTCGTCGTGGTGGAACGAGACCAGGCCAGCGCCGACGCCGCCCGCGAGCGGGTGCTGAAGGCCGTCGATGCCTCCATCGAACGCGGCAAGATCAGTGGCAGTCACGACGACTGGGCCGCGAAGCTGCAGGTGGCGGTCGGTTACGACGCCTTCGCCGACTGCGACCTTGTGGTGGAGGCCGTCCCCGAGGTGTGGGAGCTCAAGGTCAGTTCCCTGACCGGCGTTGAGAAGGTGCTGCGCTCCGAGGCGTGGCTGGCCAGCAATACCTCGTCGATGAGCATCAACGGCCTGGCCAAGGAATTGCAGCGTCCGGAACGCTTCTGCGGCCTGCACTTCTTCAACCCCGTGCCCGCCAGCAAGCTGGTGGAGGTGGTGATCGGCGAGCAGACCGGCGACGAGTTGAAGGCGCTCTCTGCGCAGTGGGTGGAAGGACTGGGCAAGACCGCCGTCGTCGTCAACGACGCCCCCGGCTTCGCCAGCTCCCGGCTGGGTGTGTGCATCGCGCTCGAGGCCATTCGGATGGTTGAGGAGGGCGTTGCCGAGCCCCAGGCGATCGACGACGCGATGGTGCTTGGCTACAAGTTCCCGATCGGCCCGCTCGCGTTGACCGATCTGGTGGGCCTAGACGTCCGGCTGGGAATCGCCGAATATCTGGCCGGCCAGCTGGGCGAGCGCTTCGATCCGCCGCAACTGATGCGAGACATGGTGACCCGTGGCGAGCTCGGCAAGAAGTCCGGCAAGGGCTTCTACGCGTACTGATGATTGAGGGGGGGGCGACCCTCTCAAGGCCCCGCGGGACACTCGCGCGCACCGGCTCGGCCGCTCGCTGCGCTCGCGTTGGTCTGCGCTCGTGGCAGGAAGGGTTGAGGGGGCTGGCCGGTCCGGCTCAGTGATCCTTCTCGCGGAGCAGATTGGTGATCCGGAAGGTGCTCAGTAGCTTGCCGTCATCATCGGTGATGTCCACCTGGTGCACGTCCAGGGTCCGGCCCAGTTTCACCGGGGTGGCGGTGGCGGTCACCCAGCCGCCTTTGGTGGAGCGCAGGTGGCTGGCGGAGACGTCGACGCCGACGCAGACCATGCCGTGTGTGCTGGCGTGGATTACCGCGGCCCAGGAGCCGCAGGCCTCGCCCAGTGCCAGCAGCGCGCCGCCGTGCAGCAGCCCGAAGGACTGCCGGTTGCCCTCCACCGGGATTCGCGCAACCACCTTCTCCACGCCCTGTTCCAGGATCTCCAGACCCATCCGCTCGTCCATCTCGCCCAGGGTGATACGCCACGGTTCCTGCGGGCCGATCGCGGGGTTGGTCTTGCTCATGGAAGTCACCTTTCCGGCTGGTGGATCGTCTGTGCCGCGGCTCTTGCGGAGTCTCTCGGCACACCTTACAGTGAGATTACTGAACGTTCGGTCTGTAATTGAGGTGGGCGGAGTTGCCCGCCATGAGCCGTGAGAGGAACACGACCATGACGAAGACCCAGAACCTGCCCATCGTTCCCAGCTATGTCTGCGACCAGTGGTGGAGCCCCGCCGCCGACGTCCGCACCACCAAGGTGCTCGACGCCAGCACCGGCGAGGTCGTCGCCCGGGTCAGCACCGACGGACTGGACATCGCGGCCGCCGTCGAACACGCTCGCACCGTTGGCCAGAAGGCCCTGGGTGAACTCACCATCCACGAGCGTGCCCTGCTGTTGAAGGAGATCGCCGGCTACCTCAACGGCCGCAAGCAGGAGCTCTACGACCTGTCCTTCGCCACCGGCGCCACCCAGCGCGACCACATGAGCGACATCGACGGCGGCATCGGCACGCTGTTCACCTTCTCCTCCAAGGGCCGCCGCGAACTGCCCAATGCCAATGTCATCGTCGATGGCGCTCCCGAAGTACTCAGCCGCGACGGCAGCTTCATCGGCCGCCACGTGCACACCCGGATCGACGGCGTAATGGCGCAGATCAACGCCTTCAACTTCCCGATGTGGGGGATGCTGGAGAAGTTCGCCCCGGCCTTCATCGCGGGCGTCCCGACGATCGTGAAGCCCGCCACCCCCACCGGCTACGTCACCGAGGCCTGCGTGCGGATGATGGTGGAGTCCGGCAAGCTGCCCGCCGGCTCGCTGCAACTGGTCTCCGGCTCCGCTCGTGACCTGCTGGACCACCTGGACATGCGGGACATGGTGGCCTTCACCGGCTCCGCCGCCACGGCCGGAAAGCTCAAGCTGCACCCCGCCGTCACCGAGCGCGGTTGCCGTTTCACCGCCGAGACGGACTCCCTCAATGCGGCCGTCCTGGGTAGCGACGTCACCGTCGACAGCCCCGAGTTCGACGCCTTCATCAAGGCGATCATGGTGGAGATGACCGTCAAGGCCGGTCAGAAGTGCACCGCCATCCGTCGCGTCATCGTGCCGCAGGCCATGGTCGAGCCCGTCGTCGAGACGCTGGAGGCCAGGATCAGCAGCAAGATCGTCGTCGGTGACCCGCGGACCGAGGGATGCACGATGGGTCCGCTGGCCTCCCTTGACCAGCGCGACGAGGTGGCCAAGGCGGTCAATGCCCTGGTGGAGGCCGGTGGCCGGATCGCCTTCGGCGGGCCCGACGCCGAGCTGCCGCAGGCCAACCCCAAGGGTGCCTTCTTCGCCCCCACGGCGCTGGTCTTCGAGGATCCCTTCACCGCCGCCGTCAACGAGGTGGAGGCCTTCGGGCCGGTCACGAGCGTGCTGGGCTATGCCGACACCGAGCAGGCCATCAGGATTGCCAATGCCGGCGGCGGTTCGCTGGTGGCGACGGTGTGCACCCATGCCCCGTCGCTGGCGCGCGAGTTCGCGGTTGGCATGGGCTCGCACCACGGGCGTCTGCACTTCCTGGACCGTGACGACGCCAAGACCTCCACCGGCCACGGCTCGCCGGTGCCGCACCTGGTGCATGGCGGCCCCGGCCGTGCCGGTGGCGGGGAGGAGTTGGGTGGTGTGCGCGCCGTCAAGCACTGCATGCAGCGGCTGGCCGTGCAGGGCAGCCCGGACCACCTCACCGCCATCACGGGCATCTGGCACACCGGCGCCGCCGCGAACAGCGTCAGCCGTTCGG
Organism: Luteococcus sp. H91; assembly: GCF_038433135.1. Taxonomy (NCBI): domain Bacteria; kingdom Bacillati; phylum Actinomycetota; class Actinomycetes; order Propionibacteriales; family Propionibacteriaceae; genus Luteococcus; species Luteococcus sp. H91. The sequence goes on from NZ_JBCDMV010000002.1 coordinate 141,438, forward strand.
ACGTCGACGCCGGCACCGGCAAGCACCCCTTCCGCAAGAGCCTGGCGGAACTGCGCATCGGCGACCAGTTCCGCTCTGAACTGCGCACCGTCACCCTGCAGGACATCACCGACTTCGCGCACGAGACGGGGGACACCTTCTACGCGCACACCGACGAGGAAGCGGCGATGGCCAACCCCTTCTTCCCGCGTCGCGTGGCGCACGGCTACCTGCTGGTGAGCTGGGCTGCCGGCCTGTTCGTCGACCCGGCCCCCGGGCCCGTGCTGGCCAACTACGGCCTGGAGAACCTGCGCTTCATCACGCCCGTCACCTATGACGACCAGATCCGGGTCACGCTGACCGCCAAGCAGATCACGCCGCGCGTCACCGACGAGTACGGGGAGGTGGCGTGGGACTGCGTGCTGCACAACCAGTCCGACGAGATCGTCGCCACCTACGACGTGCTCACCCTGGTGGCCAAGGAGTGGCCCGCCGGGTGACCCGTCGCTCCCGAACTGAGGCCTCGACTGGCTCGGCCGCCGCGGTTGCGTTGACCTCGGCGGTCGAGCAGTCTTGCGACTCGCAATCCTGCGCGTCTGCTGGGTGCAGGCGGGGGTCAGTGGGCGCGGATGCCGTCCATGGCGATGGTGCGCACGTTGTGCACCAGCTCGTCGACGTCGGCGGAGCCGTCCAGTCGGTACCAGTCGACGATGGAGTTGACCATGCCCAGCATCAGTCGGGTGGTGGCCTTGGCGCCCAGGTCCGGGCGGATCAGGCCGTCTTCCTGCGCGGCCCGCACCAGCGCCTCGATCCGCTTGGTGGCGGCCCGTCGGCGGGACATGGCGGCCAGCTCGACCTCCGTGTTGCCGCGCAACCGTAGCAGCAGCGTCACATAGGGGCGCTCGGCCACCAGCAGGTGGACGCTGCGCACCAGCATCCACTCCACCCGGTCCAGACTGGTGCCCTCCTGCCGCTCCGCCTCGTCGATGGTGCCCTCCAGGGCGCCCAGGGCACGGTCGACGGCCATCTCCAGCAGCTGCTCCTTGGAGTCGACGTGGTGGTAGATCGCGGACTTGGAGACGCCCAGGGCGTCGGCGAGGATCCCGATCGACGTCGCATGGTAACCGTGCTTGATGAACTCGGCCACGCAGACCTCCAGCAGGGCCTCGCGGTCATAGCCGGGACGGCCTCGACGGTGGCGGGTGGTGGTGGTCTGCGTGTCCATCGTCGTCCTCCTCCCCTCGACAGGCTCGGGGATCGTGGGTGGGTGCCTACTGAACGTTCAGTATCTCGCATGGTTCCGACGTGCAGCACCCCGCCCCTCCTGAGGAGTGGCGGGGTGGCATGCATCGGGCCCTGGAGTCTCAGCCCTGGCCGTGGCTCGGGGCGTCGGGGCGCAGGTCGTAGATGCGCTTCATCTTGCCCTCGGAGCGCGCCAGCTCACCGGGCTCGGCGATCTGCACCGCGCACGAGGAACCGATTCGCACCTTGATGCCGCGGGCCAGCATCTTGGCGGCCTGGTAGCCGTCCTCGGTGGTGGAGTCGTGGCGACGCTCGACGCGCACCGTCAGCTCGTCCATCCGGCCCGGGCGGGTGATCTCCAGCACGAAGTGCGGGCTCAGCGCCGGCTGCTCCAGGATGATCTGCTCGATCTGCGACGGGAAGAGGTTCACGCCGCGCAGGATGATCATGTCGTCGACGCGGCCGCTGATCCGCTCCATCCGCCGGTGTCCGGGGCGCGCCGTGCCGGGCAGCAGCTTGGTGAGGTCCTTGGTGCGGTAGCGCACGATGGGCAGGGCGTGCTTGCCCAGCGAGGTGAAGACCAGCTCGCCCTGGGTCTGGTCGGGTAGCGGGTTCATCTGCTCGTCGACGATCTCGGGCAGGAAGAGGTCCTCCCAGATGTGGGAGCCGTCCTGGGTTTCGCAGGACTCGCCGGCGACACCGGGGCCGAGCACCTCGGACAGGCCGTAGATGTCACAGGCCTTGATGTCGAACATGTCCTCGATCTCCTCGCGCATGGACTGGGTCCACGGCTCGGCGCCCAGGATGGCGGTGCGCAGGTTGGTCTTGCGCGGGTCGATGCCCTTGCGCTGCATCGCGTCGCCAATGGTCAGCAGGTAGGTGGGGGTGGCGAGGATGCAGCTGGGGCCGAAGTCCTGGATCACCTGGATCTGCTTGTCGGTCTGGCCGCCGGACATGGGGATGACGGTCAGGCCCATGGCTTCGGCGCCGTAGTGCATGCCCAGGCCGCCAGTGAACAGGCCGTAGCCGAAGGCATTCTGCACCATGTCGCCGGGCTTGACGCCGCTCATCCGGAAGCAGCGGGCGACGATCTTGCCCCAGTTCTGCAGATCCTCCTCGGTGTAGGCAACGACGGTTGGCTGCCCGGTGGTGCCGGAGCTGGCGTGCACCCGTCGCACCTCGTGCATGGGCACCGCGACGGTCTTGAAGGGGTAGTTGGCCCGCAGGAACTCCTTGTCCGTCACGGGGATGTGCTTCAGGTCGTCCAGGCTCTTCACGTCATTGGGGTGCACACCTGCTTCGTCGTAGAGCTTCTTGTAGGCCTCGACATTGCTGTAGGCATGGTGCAGGGTCCACTGCAGGCGAGTGAGCTGGATGTCGCGGATCTGCTCGACATTCATCCGCTCCTCGGGGTCGAGCTTGCTCGGGTCGTTCTGGACGCCGGCCATCACGGGCGGCATGTGCGGGTTGGTCATGGCTACTCCTCGTTCGGGTGTTCGTGGGACGGATGAGTGGGGTCAGCCGCGCTGCGGCAGGGCGCGGCACCGGCCGCGGAAAATGGCGATGGTCCGTTCGCCGTCGTCGGTGACGGCGCTGACCGTGACGTCGTAGACGCCGGCCCTGCGGCCGCGGTGCACCAGGTTGCCCCGGGCCACCAGCAGGTCGCCCTCCATGGTGGGGCTCAGGTAATCGATCTCGCAGTGCTGGGCCACCATCAACTCCTTGCCGATGTCCTGGTTGCAGGTCAGGGCGAAGCAGCCGTCGGCGAGGGCGAAAACGATCCCGCCATGTGTGATGGCGAAGCCGTTGAGCATGTCCTGGCGCACCCGCATCTGCAGTACGGCCCGGCCCGGGGTGTCATCGAGCACCTCCATCCCCAGACTCTCGGCGACGTGATCGGTCTGGGGGAAGGCCGCAAAGCCCACGGGTGTGGCTGTCATTGGGTCCACCTCTTTCCCTGGGCTCGACGGCGAACCCGGCAGTCAGGCAATTACTGAACGATCAGTTAGTTTTCCTTGCTGAAGTCGCTCGCGTCAAGTGTTTCGAGTGACCAATCTCACTCGGGTTGAAGTTCTGGACCACCTCTTGACAGTGCTGTTGGCCGTCTCCTACATTTACAGAACGATCAGTCAGTTATTCGTCCTCAGGAGGACTGCCATGACCCTGGATGTCGCCACGGATGCCGGCACCGAGCAGGCCAGTTTCGACGAACTCATTGCCGCGGACCTGCGCGTCGAGCCTCGCGACTGGATGCCCGACGACTACCGCAAGACCCTCACCCGGCAGATCTCGCAGCATGCCCACTCCGAGATCATCGGTATGCAGCCCGAGGGCAACTGGATCAGTCGCGCCCCGTCGTTGAAGCGCAAGGCGATCCTGATGGCCAAGGTGCAGGATGAGGCGGGCCACGGGCTCTACCTGTACTCGGCCGCAGAGACGCTGGGTACCCCCCGGCACGTGCTCAACGAGCAGCTGCTCAACGGGCGCGCCAAGTACTCGTCGATCTTCAACTACCCATGTCGCACCTGGGCCGACGTCGGGGCGGTGGGCTGGCTGGTAGACGGCGCTGCCATCGCGAATCAGGTGCCGCTGTGCCGCTGCTCCTACGGCCCCTACGGTCGGGCGATGGTGCGCGTGTGCAAGGAGGAGTCCTTCCACCAACGCCAGGGCTGGGAGATCCTCTACTCGCTCTCCCATGGCACCCCCGCGCAGAAGCAGATGGCGCAGGATGCCGTCGACCGGATGTACGCGCCGGCCCTGATGATGTTCGGCCCGCCGGATTCGCAGTCCTCCAATTCCGACAAGTCGATGGCCTGGAAGATCAAGCGCTTCAGCAATGACGAGCTGCGCCAGCGCTTCGTCGACATGATCGTCCCGCAGGCCGAGGCGCTGGGCCTGACCCTGCCCGATCCGGACCTGAAGTGGAGTGAGGAGCGTCAGCACTACGACTTCGGCGAGCTGGACTGGGATGAGTTCTGGCGCGTCGTCAAGGGCGGCGGCCCGCTCAATGTCCAGCGCCTCAACCGCCGCATCGAGGCCCACCGCGACGGTGCGTGGGTCCGTGAGGCGGCGGCGGCCTATGCCGCGAAGCACACCGAACCCGTTGCGAACCTGATCGGAGCCTGACCCATGACCGATGTGAATGCCAGCCCCGAGCAGGGCACCGACGAGCTCTGGCCGCTGTGGGAGGTCTTCGTGCGCAGCTCGCGTGGCCTGTCCCATGTGCACGCCGGATCGGTGCACGCCCCGGACGCCACGATGGCGCTGCGCAATGCCCGGGACCTGTACACCCGTCGCAATGAGGGCACCAGCGTCTGGGTGGTTCCCGCCCAGGCGATCACCGCCAGCGACCCCGACAGCAAGGGCGGCTTCTTCGAGTCGTCGTCGGGCAAGGTCTACCGGCACGCGACCTACTACCAGCAGTCCGAGGGGGTGCCTCACCTGTGAGCAACATCTCGAACGAGTCCGCGACCAGGATGAGCGTTGGCGGCGGGATCACCGCCGAGCAGATCCAGGACGGTGGCACCAAGGCCAGCGAGCCCGCCGCGCAGTACGCCCTGATGCTGGGTGACGACGCCCTGATCCTTGCTCAGCGCCTGGGCTGGTGGATCAGCCGCGCGCCCGAGCTGGAGGAGGACATTGCGCTGGGCAACATCGCGCTGGACCTCGTCGGCCACGCCCGCTTCCTGCTCAGCTATGCCGGCACCGCCTGGGGCAAGACCGAGGATGACCTGGCCTACTTCCGCGACGAGGAGGACTTCCGATCCTGCCGGCTGGTGGAGCAGCCCAACGGCGACTTCGGGCAGACGATTGCCCGCCAGCTCTTCTACTCGCACTTCGCCTACGCCCAGTACGAGGCGCTGCTGGGCTGCACCGATCAGACTCTGGCCGCGATCGCCGCGAAGGCGGTCAAGGAGGTGGCCTACCATCGCGACCATGCCGACCAGTGGGTGCTGCGACTGGGGGATGGGACCGAGGAGTCCCATCGTCGGATGCAGGAGGCGCTCAATGCCATGTGGCCCTATGTGGAGGAACTCTTCGAGGACCTCGACGTGCACCGCCAGCTGGACGGGGCAGTTCCGCTGCCTTCGTCGCTGCGGGATCGGGTGCTGGCCGAGGTGACTGCCGTGGTGCAGCGCGCGACGCTGAGCATGCCCACCACAGCCCAGGCGATGAGCGACCAGCGCACCGGCGCCTTCAGCGAGTACCGGGGCTACATCCTGGCCGAGATGCAGGTGCTGGCCCGCCAGCACCCCGGCGCCACCTGGTGACGTGATGGCCAGCCAGGAGCAGGTGATCTGGGACGGCAGCCGCCCCAGCGAGCCGCGTGCCGCGGCCGTCTGGGATGCGGCCGCAACCGTGCCCGATCCCGAGATCCCGGTGATCGGGATCGACGACCTGGGGATCCTGCGCGGCGTCGAACTGGACGACGCGCAGCCCCAGCGGGCCGTCGTGGTGATCACGCCGACCTATTCGGGCTGCCCCGCGATGGGGCAGATCGCCGCCGACGTCACCACTGCGGTACGGGAGATCGGCTTTGCCGAGGTGGAGATCCGCACCGTGCTGCACCCGGCCTGGACCACCGACTGGATGAGTGACAAGGGCCGGGCCGCCCTGGAGGAGTACGGCATTGCGCCACCGTCGGCGCGCCAGCCCGACGGCCCCGTCGACCTCGCCATGCCCATGCTGCGCACCGATGCCGTGCGCTGCCCGCGCTGCAAGTCCTTCGACGTGAAGGAGCTGTCGCGCTTCGCCTCCACCTCCTGCAAGGCGCTGTACCAGTGCCGTGCCTGTGCGGAACCCTTCGACTACTTCAAGGTGCTGTGATGACCGAGACCCAGACCCCCCAGAAGCGCCGGGCGGACTTTGCCCGGCTGACCGTCCGCAATGTCCGCCGCGTCACCGACGACGCGGTGGAGGTCACCTTCGAGGTGCCCACCGAGCTGGAGGACGACTTCAACTACCTGCCCGGCCAGTACGTCGCGCTGCGCGCCACCATCGACGGGGAGGAGCTGCGCCGCTCCTACTCACTGTGCGATGTGCCCCGCCGCGGCGAGATCAAGGTGGCCATCAAGCGCACCCGCGGTGGTCGGTTCAGCACCTGGGCCAATGAGAAGCTGTCCGTCGGTGACCAGATGGACGTGATGAACCCGCAGGGCGGCTTCACCTCCAGGCACCGGCTGACCAGTCTGAACAGCGCCCAAGGCGTCGCCGACGAGGTGGCCGCCAACCCGCGGCTTCACCTCGTCGCGATCGCTGCCGGCTCCGGCATCACCCCGATCATCGCGATCGCGCAGGCCGTACTGTCCGGTGCTGCCAGCTCCACCTTCGAGCTGATCTACGCCAACAAGAGTTCCGGCGACGTGATGTTCGCCGAGGAACTGGGTGACCTGAAGGATCGCTACCCGACCCGCTTTGCCGTGCACCACGTCCTTTCCCGCGAGCAGCGCAGCAATCCGCTGCTCAGCGGACGGATCGACGTCGAGAAGCTCAACACGATGCTCGACCACGTGGTGCGTACCGCGCATGCCGACGAGTGGTTCCTGTGTGGCCCCTTCGAGCTGGTGCAGCTCTGCCGCGACGCCCTGGCTGCCCGCGAGGTGCCCGAGGAGAAGGTGCGCTTCGAGCTCTTCACCACCGGCACCGCCCCAGCCGGCGACGGCAACCACGGCGCCCCGGTGGTCGTGGAGGAGGACGGCGACAACATCGTGATCGACTTCACCCTGGACGGCACCCAGGCGCAGGTGAAGTCCCCGCGCTCGGCCAAGGAGACCGTGCTGAATGCCGCCCTGCGGGTGCGCGACGACGTGCCCTTCGCCTGCGCGGGAGGAGTCTGCGGCACCTGCCGTGCCCGTGTGATCAAGGGTGACTTCGAGATGGGCGAAAACTACGCGCTGGAGAAGGATGAGGTGGATTCGGGTTATGTGCTCACCTGTCAGACCCGGCCGTGCGGCGACGAACTGGTCGTCGACTTCGACGCCTGAACCTGGCCACCCCACCGATTCTCGACCTGACAAGGGGATTCATGATGGATGAGCAGAACTTTGGAATGGTGCGGCTGGGCTTCGCCGACGGCGTGGCCGAGGTGGTGCTGGATGCACCCAAGAAGCTGAACGTGCTGGACGAGCAGGGCCTGACGGATCTGGCCGCCGCCTTCCGCGCTGCAGCCGAGCTGGACGGGGTGCGCGCCCTGGTGCTGCGCGGGGAGGGCCGCGGCTTCTGCGCTGGGCGGGATGTCTCCGCCGTCGATCCGGCCACCGACGACGTGGCCGGCTATCTGGCCGGGCTGATGGGCCCGCTGATGCGCCAGATCAGTGACTTCCCGGCGCCGACCTTCTGCGCCGTGCAGGGGCCCTGTCTGGGGGTTGGCCTGGGTCTGGCGATCGCCTGCGACGTGGTCTACGTCGCCGACGATGCCAAGCTGGGCTCGCCTTTCGTGAACCTGGGTGCGGTGCTGGATTCGGCCGGGCACGCCCTGTTCGTCGAGCGGCTGGGCGTGCACCGCACGCTGGATCTGGTCTACACCGGCGAGCTGGTCTCGGGCGCGGAACTGGTGCGCGCCGGGGTCTTCAGCCGCTCGATGCCGGCCGAGGAATTGCTGGGCTCCACCCAGAAGGCGGCGGCCGCGGTGGCTCAGGGCCCCACCCAGGCGCTGTTGGCCTCCAAGAGGCTGGTCCGACGGATCGAGGCGGAGCGGCTGGGCATCTGGGACGTGATGGATGTGGAGAATGCCGAGCAGGCGCGGTTGGCCGCCAATGCCGACTACCGCGAGGGTTTCAAGGCTTTCCAGGACAAGCGCCGCCCAATCTTCACCGGCCTGGCCTGAACCGATGAGCTGGCCTCAGATCCCCAGCCGCCGGGCCACCTCGTCGCCACCCATCGCGCGCACCTCGGCGGGGTCACCGACGACGATCAGCCGGTCGGTGGCGCGGGAGAGGCCGACGTAGAGCATCTCCGCCGCGCGCTCCCGGCCGGCGTCCAGGTTGACGCAGAGCACCACCGCCCGTCGCTCCAGCCCCTTGAAACCGAGCACATGGGAATAGAAGATGTCGGTCCCGTTCCAGAACTCGTCCCAGTAGCCGTCGTAACCCAGCACCTGCTGGCGTTCGATCTGCACCGGGTGTCGCCGCCCCATGGTGATCAGCGCGATGTCGTGCTCACACCAACCCTCGTCGAAGAGCGCGTCGATCTGTTCGTCGGCGGCCTCGATCGCCCCGTCCAGGGTGCAGGGGACGAAACTGACCTCCGGGCCGGAGTCGCCGCGCAGGTTCATCGGCGGCGCCAGCGGCGCGAAGGTCTCGGCGATTTGCCGGGTGTTGCGCAGATTGTGGTCAAGCACCAGCGGCACCAGCGCCACCGGCGGCCGACCGAAGCGGGGGAAGACCCGCTGCCGCTCGTCGGAGTAGACGAACAGGCCACCGTTCTCCTCGTCGCGCAGGCTGGCCAGCAGGGGAGCCCACCAGGTCTCGGCGAAGTCCTGCGCCTCGTCGACGATGATCGCGTCGAAGCGCTGCTCGTCGCCCAGCTCGCCGGCCCGCTCGGCCATCAGCTCGGGCAGCCGCTGCTCCCAGAAGTCGGAGTCGTCCCGGCTGGCCATCTCCAGCCCCCACAGGCGCCCCAACTGTTCGAAGGTGCCGACGAAGGCGGGCCGCTTGCCGTGAGAACCGACGCACAACTCGCGGCGCAGGAAGTTGGCCAGACCGTAGGAATAGCAGACCACTGCCACCCGCTGTCGTTGGCCGGTCAACCGGCCGGAGGCCAGATCGCCGGCCTGCTGCACCGCGAGCATGGTCTTGCCGGAGCCGGCCCCGCCGCGCACCTCCACCCGGTTGAGCAGCCGGGTGACCCGCAGCAGGTTGGCCTGTTCCATGGTGAGCCGGCGCGACCGTTCCTCGCGGTCCGCGGCCAGCTGGGACGCGTCGACGGCGGGGAGCGCCCGCCCCAGCAGGATCCGCTCGATGGTGTCGACGTCGTCCCGGCTGGGGGCCAGGGCGTCGCGCCGGTAGCGCCAGGTGGTCTCCCAGATCCGGTCGCCCAGGGTGCCCAGATCGCCCAGCCCGCTGACCTGCCACCGTGGGCAGTCGGGGGTCGCGAAGTCGGCGGGCAGCTCGGTGCGGGCCAGTACGACGTGGTGACTCCAGCGCACCCGACGTCGGCTGCCCCAGCGTGGATCGGACTCGACGAAGCTCCGCAGCGCGTAACAGGCATCGCGGGCCTGGTCGACGGGATGGATCACCTCGTCGCCCGCCCCACGGTTGATCCGCCAGTCGGCACCGTCGTGCCAGACGTGGCTGCCCTTGACCTCCACCGTGACGATCCCGGAACCGGGCATCAACACCAGCAGGTCGATCTCGTGGTCCTTGGTCTGGTCGCTGACCCGCAGGTTGGCGAGCACCAGACAGTCGTCGTCGAACTGGCGCACGACGCGATCATGCACCTGATGTTCGGAGGTGGTGGTGAAGCTGACGTGGCCAGGTTGAGTGCGTGCGGTCATCCGGGGGCTCCAAGTTCGGGCGGCCCCGATCCGCGTGTGACAAGAGATTAACCCGTTGGCGCCGCCAGCCAAACTTGGTCGAAAGACCAAGCAGATGGGTCAGGAGACCAGGGCGTCTTCGGCGGGCTCCACCGGGAGGCTGAGTCGGACGAAGTCCGGGTCGGTGTCCAGCTGACCGCCGCGCTGCTGCAGCCGTCGGCGCCAGGCGGTGCACTGCTGGTCGCTGGCCTCCAGCACCACTGCCAGGGTGTGGGTCTGGTTGGCGCTGACCGTGATCGGCTGGCCAGCCTGGGCGGGGGCCCCCAGCAGACCCAACATGCCGTGGGCGCGTTGCAGGGCTTCGGGGGAGTCGTTCTGGGAGAGGGTGGAGACCAGATTCCATCCGTCGGCGCGCACCTGGGCCAGGGCCGCCACCAGCCTGCCGTGCTGTGGCCCCAGCACCAACTCGTCGCGTAGCTGGGCCTCCAGCAGGGTGGAGGTGTTGCGCACCACGGCTTCGCGGGGATCGACGTCGCCGTCGCCCACCGCCTTGAGCAAGGGCAGCGCCTCCTGCGTCACCCGCTGGCTCCAGAATTGGTCCAGCTGCCCCTGCGCCTGCATCTGGGCGATCGCCGCCAGCCGGTGCGACGCCTGCTCGGCCGCCTCCGCCTCCTGCGAGGCGGTGTGCTGCGCCACCATCAGCACCAGCAGGGTGAGCAGCACGTCGCCGGCACCGGTCGTCAGCACGAAGGAGTGGTCCCAGACCGCCCAAGGATCCCGGAAGCGCAGCCACAGCCCGCCCGCCTGGAAGACGCTCCACAGCGCCGTCACCACGGCGCCCACGCTCAAGCGGGACGTGAGCACCACCAGGTGCACCAGGGCAGAGGCTTCCCACGCCAACCAGAGTGGATAGTCATGTTCGGGTGGGGTAGGGACGGCCCACAGGTTGGCCGCCCACAGGACGGATGCGGTGGCCAGCAGCAGTGTGATGCCCCACAGCCGCAGCGGTCGGGTCAACAGGGCGACCGCCGCCGCCACGCCCACGGCCAGGCCAAGGGCGCCCAGCAGGGTCATCACCTCCGGGTGGGAGGCACGCGGGCCCGAGGCCCAGAAGTTCAGGATTGCCGACAGTGCCAGCGCGGGCCAGGCGGCGCGGGTCAGCCCGCTGCGCATCAACCGGTTCGGTGGCCGGTTCCACAGCGAATCCGTGTCGTTCTGGGTCTGCCGGGGCCATTCCAGGCTGACCTTGGTGCCCGAGCGCTCCCAGGAGACGATGTCGGCCTGTCCACCGACGTCGTCCAGGCGTTGCAGGATGGAGCGGCCGACGCCCATCCGGTCGATCGCCCGCCGCGACGGGTCGAAGCCGCGTCCGTCGTCGGTGATCGCCACCCGGACCACCCCCGCGATCGACGCGATCCGCACCGCCACCCGGGTGGCCCGGGCATGGCGTTCGACATTGCTCATGGCCTCATGCGTGGCGGCGGCGATGGCGCGGGCCGCCGCCGTCGGGATCGGGTCGCTGCCGCCGGAGAGCTGGACTCCCAACCGGGCCACCAGCGGGTCGGCCGAGATCAGATCCTCCACCCGGGCCACCTCGGAGATCGGGGTCTGTTGGGTGAGGGTGCGGTAGGCGGTGAGGCATTCGTCGCGGGCCAGCTGCGCCGGGGTGTTGGCGATCGGCCGGGACAGCGCGTGCAGGGCGTGCAGCACATGGTCGTGCAGCAGCCGGGCAGCCTCGCGTCGGGCGGCGGTCAGGGCCGTCTCCTCCTGGTGCTGCAGGTCTGCCCTGATCCGGCGGGCGACCGCCGCGTCGCGCGCCCGGGCCACCTCGATTACGGCCTCACCGAAGAGCAGCGTCTGGGCCACCGGCGCCAGCAGCCACAGGTAGCCGGTATTTCCCGCCAGGCTGTCGAAGCGCTGCAGGTACATCATCAGCAGCAGCATCACCGTGGTGGTGACCCCCGTGAAGCACAGGTAGCGGCGTCGGTCCTGGGTACGCAGCGCCACCACGATCAACGGGACGAGCCAGAAGCCGGGGATCAGCAGTGAGACCGGGTCGTACTGACCGGGGTTGCGCAGGATGTCGAAGATGCCGCCCAGCAACAGGCCGAACAACAACCAGGCGTGCCACAGCCGTTCCCGGCGCAACAGCAGCGCCAGGCCGGCCAGGAACTGGCTGGCCAACACCATCATGAAACCGTTGTGCGCCTTCTCCGCCCAGTGCCAACCGTCCCGGACGAAGGGGATGGTCTCCGTGCTGAGGGTCATGGCAAGGGAGGCCAGCCCGAGCGCGCGCAGCGCAGCGCTCGACGTCTTGCTGACCTCTGCGGTGCTCGACGGCTTCTGCAGTAGGGGCACGGGTTCTTCCTGGGGGACTCAGGCACACGGTTTCGCACCTGTAGGGAGACTATTGTGGCAGGCGCCCTGCGCGTGACGCCCGATTTGGACCGGTTCTGCACCACATGTCCAGCCGCTCACAATTCACACCGGAGGTTCAGCCGGATGAACTTCGGGTCGATCTGGGCGCTGCCGCCCAAGGCCTGGATCTGCGGGGGGAGAGGCCGAGACACCTGGCCTGGCCAGCAGGGTGCGTGCCGCCACAGCCCGGCTGCAGATGCGCAGTCCAGGCTGCGCAGCGCGACGATCAGCGGGCCGATCATCCAGTGTGGTGCTCTCACCCGGATGGTGTTTCGATTGGCACTTCCGCTGTTGGCGTAGCCGCCCGCTTTCCCTGTTGAGCAGCCCACCCCAACGGGTAGCCTCCCCAGCATGACGTCATGCAGCTGACCAGTCCGCGGTCGTCGTCGCAGCCAATCAGGAGGAGAGTTTCGTGGCCATCAACATCAACCTGGGGCCCCGGCAGGATGTTGACCCGTACAACCAGCCGATCCCACGCAGCTTCGTGGGATTCGACGCCAAGGCGAGCGACGAACAGCTGTGGAATGCCAACCGGGGTGCTTGGCCCCTGCCCTCGCAGACCACCCAGGAGCAGTTCGCCACCTTCAGCCATGACGGCACCATCCGGCTCGTAGCCGAGCTGGAGGGCGTGGAGAATGTGGAGCAGGACGGGCGGATCGTGCAGGCCCTGCTGGGGCGGCTGCTGCACCGCGGCGATCCGGTGCGCGACGCCCTGGTCGGGCGACAGGTCGAGGTAGGTGGCGCCGGGGTCAGTCTGATCGACACCGCGGAGCAGGATGCGATGACCGCGGCGGAGCGCTATGCCCCGCGGGAGCGCGCCCGCCGCACCTTCCTGATCACCCACGACACCGACCAGTGGTTCTGGACTCCGGATGACGAGCAGGAGCTGATCAACCGCACCGCCGCCGGCGCCACCGTCCGCGAGTGCTGGAGTTGCGGGGGACGTCGCCACGGCATCGAACCTGGCGACCGGATCTTCCTGCTGGAGCGGGCACAGGGCAAGCCGCGCGGTGTGCGCGGCGCGGGCGTGGTCTCCAGCCAGATCTTCTCCGGCGAGCACTGGGACGATCCGTCGCGAACCGCCAACTACGTGGATGTCGACTGGGATCTGGTGCTGCCGGCCGATCAGTGCGTCCCCGCCGAGGCCCTGCAGCGCGACGTGCCCGGTTACGGCTGGAATCCGCAGAAGAGCGGTGTTGAGCTGCACCAGCCGATGGCCGACGAGATGGAGGGCCTGTGGCGGCGGCACAACGGGGATGACAAGCCGGTGCGCCAGCCCCGCAAGGCGGGTTGGGATCTGGACGATGCCCGACGCCGGGTGCTCAGCGCCGACGCCTGCGAGCGGTTGGTGGAGAGCTTCGAGGAGGACGGCTGGGAGGTGGCTCGAGCCAACGACGACAGGCCCTTCGTGGCCGTCGCCTTCCGCGGCGACGAGCAGCAATACCTCTTCGCCAAGGGTACCGAGACGGTCGGGCGCCCGGTGTTGTTCACCGCCGACGAGGTGGACTTCATCAAGGGCCATTCCGGCAAGTGTGCACTCGGTGTGCTCAGCGACGTGGAGTTCGAGCAGGGCAGCATGGCGGAGGGGCCGCAGGGGATCCTGACCGTCGTCGCGCTGGACTACCGGGAGGACGCCTTCTCCCCGGTGCTGTTCAGCTATGCCAACGACGTTTCCGAGGGCGCCGAATCCTGAGTCCGGTACCTGGGGGAGCGATCCCGCTCGAGTGGTGGACTCGCCGTCCCGCATACTGGTGGCGTGGCGTAGGTTGACGCCAAGCTCGGTTGGCTCGACGACGCGTCGGCCGGGCCCGCTGCGTCAGGGGGCCGGAGGTGAGGCAAGGGCCGTCAGTCGGCTGAAACCGGGATAGTTGTCCACGTGCAGATCGGGGCCGGTCAGGGTTTCTGCCCAGCGCTGCTGCTGTTCTGGCGTCGGTTCCAGCGCCACGGCGAAGACCTGGTCCCCCCTGGCGCTCAGGGTGACCTCCTGCTGGGGTGTGGTCGGAGCACCCAGGGCCTGAACCAGCCGTGCAGCGTGTTGCAGCGGTCGGCCATCGTCCTTGGTCAGGGTGGAATTCACGGCCCACCCTGCCTCCCGGGCCAGGTTCAGTGCAGCGAGCAGGCGCGGCTCGTCGGGGCCCAGCAACAACTCCTCACGCAGCCCGACGGTCAGCCTGCGCGCCCGTTCCACCACGGAGGGGTCGTTGGGGCAGGCGCGTCCGGCCGCGACGTCCTGCAGCAGTGGCAGCGCCTCATCGGTGGCGCGTTGCGACCAGAAACGATCCTGATGGCTGCTCAGCTGCAATCGGGCGGTGGCCGCCCGGGCCTGGTCCATCAGGGTCTGCTGGGACACGTGCGTGTCGGCGATCCGCCGGGCGGCGGCCAGCCCGAAGAGCACGATCATCACCTGGCCGGAGCCGGTCAGTACCGTGGGGCTGAGCTTTTCCCAGTCCGCGGACCAGCCGTAGCGCCACACCAGTCCCGTCAGCTGCACCGCGAACCAGCCGGCGGTGACCAGGCTGCCGACCCGGGTGGACAACTGCAGGACCACCAGGTGCAGCAGGGCGGAACAACCCCAGGCCATCCAGAGCATGTCGACGCTCTGCAGGGCGTCGGGAGCCAGCCAGAGGTTGACCAGCCAGCCGACGGTGGCGGCGGTGATCAGCAGGATCCCGCCCGCGGTGTTCAGCTGGTGGCGGCGCAGGTGCCTGGCCATGAACAGCCCCACGCCGATCACTGCCAGCATGGTCCCGGTGGCCAGCAGCGGATTGCGCTGGCTGGGGGCCATCACGGCGGTCATCAGGATGCCGGTGGCCAGCCCCGGCCAGGCGGTGCGCAGCATCCGCTGGCGAACCTCTTCCTGGGCGGTGTTGACCAGGCTCTCGCGCTGGGCGCCTTCGGGGGTGCGGGGCCAGGTCAGGGTGATCTCGGTGCCGCGGCCGAGCGCGGAGCTCACGCTGGCGTCACCGCCGACGTCGTGCATCCGTTCGATGATGGAGCGACGCAGGCCAACCCGATCCGGGCGCACCTTGGACGGGTCGAAGCCCACGCCGTCATCGATCACCCGCACCTGCCACCGGTCGTCCTGATGTTGCAGCCGCACATCACAGCGGGTGGCCTTGGCATGACGGGCCACATTGTCCAGAGCCTCGTGCGCGGCGGCGGTGATGCTCAGGGCGACGTGCCGGGGTGCGATCCCGCTGCTGCCGAACAGGTGGGCCCCGGCCCGTTGCATCGCGGGGTCGACGCTCAGCAGCCGGCCGATGTTCAGCATCGCACCGCCCTCCGGGGCATCGCTGATCGCGCTCAACGCCGTTTCACATTCGGAGACCATCAACTCGGGGGAGACCCGGCCGGCGCCCTGCCCCAGGGCGTGCAGGGCATGCAGCACATGGTCGTGCATCAGCCGGTCACTCTCGCTGTGCGCCTCGCGGACCAAGGTTTCCAGTTCCTGCTGCTCCTGCGCGGCACGGCGGCGCAGGGCCAGGTCATCGGTGCGATTGCCCAGCCAGAGCAGGCCGTCGCCGAACAGGGCCATCGCCATCAGCGGCGGCGCGATCCACACCGCCGGGCTGAGGGCCCAGCGGGTGATCGGCTGGTCATTGGTGAGCTGGATTCCGATGTCCACCAGGGTCAGGGCGGGGGCAACCACGAAGACGGCCAGCAGATAACCGCGGCGGCGCAGGCTCGTCAGCGCCCAGGCCAGCCAGGGGAGGGCCCAGTAACCGGGGGCCCATTGGTTGACGGGCTGGAAGAGGTGGCGATGTGGTGCCAGCATGACCGCGGCCGCCAGCAGCATCAGACCGGTGACTCGCACCAGCCAGCGGCTGCGGACGTCGAAGATCAGGCCGAACAGCGTGATCAGGGTGCTCAGCGCCAGCACCGCCAGACCGGGGCGCAATTCTCGCTCGCCGCTGCTGCTGAAGGTGGGCAGCAGGGCGGTGGCGGTGACCAGCAGCCAGCAGAGCAGCCCGGTGGCGCGCAGACCCTGCACCACGGCCCCGCGCATCGCCGGCTCCTCGCCGGAAGTGTGACGACGAGACGCGGATACCGCTGGGTGTGACACGCGAACCTTCTAGAACGGAGAGGGATTTTGGCCAGTCTTGCATCCGACGGGGGCAGAACCATCACCCATCTTTCGGTGACAGGCATTCCTTCAGCGACATTCCGGCAAGTCAGCGCCGCAACTCTGCAGACGGGGCGCTCAGTGCTGCAGCGGCGGGTGCAGATCGGCCATCGTGAACCGCTGGCGCGCGCCGACGGCCAGCACGTCGAGCAGGAAGGTGGTCACCCCGATGCAGGCCAGCACGATCACGTCGTGTGTGAAGTGGCTCCACAGACCGCCGGAGATCACCACCCGGAAGGCGTCGATCGAATAGCTGATCGGCATGAAGGGGCTGATCCAGCGGAAGAAGGGCGGCAGTACAGCGGCCGGATAGGTGCCACCCGTCGAGGCGAGCTGCAGGATCAACCAGACCAGCAGCAGGGCGGAGCCGGGCAGCCCCAGGGCCATTCGCAGGAAGTGCGCGATCAGGGAGAAGACCACCGCCACCAGCAAGGTGAGCCCCACGGCCGCGATCCCGTGCAGGGGGTCGAGGCCGAGCGCGATCCACACCGTTGCCAGCATGATGAACGCGCCGGCCGCGGCCACCGTCCCGAAGGGGAGGTAGGCGCTCAGGGTGAGGTGGGCCGGGTTCATCCGCCCGGACAGCAGCCGGCCGGAGATGGGCCGCATCACCAGGAAGCCGGAGATCCCGAAGACCCACATGGCGATGGACAGGAACAGGGGCGCCAGACCCCGACCGTAGACGTGGGCCGGGTTCTCCACCAGGGTGTGGACATCTGCCGGGGCGGAGAGCACCTGCGCCGCGCCCTGGGCCTGGCTCTTGCTCAGCGCCGGGATCTGCTTGACCCCGTCGGTCAGGCCCTTGGTGAGCTGTTCGGAGCCGGACTTCAACTTGCCCAGGCCCTCGTCCAGCTTGGTCATGTTGGTGTCCAGCTTGGCCATGCCCTCGTCGAGCTGGCCCAGGCCGGTGCTCAGCTGGCTGACGCCGCCCCCGGCCTTGGTGATTCCCGCGCTCAGGGTCCCGGCCCCCTCGGCGGCCTGGTCAATGCCCTTGTGGAGGTTGTTGGCGCCGGTGGCGACCTGCTGGGCGCCGCTGTTGAGCTGCTTGAGCTTGGCCGAGGCATTGTCCAGGTCCTTGGCGGCATCGGATTCCTGCACCCGCTGGTTGAGCGCGGCGGAGCGGGTGGACGCCCGGGTGGCGGCGGTGGCCACCTTGGCATTGCGGGCCTGGGCTTCGTCCAGTCTGGTCTGCGCCTTCTTGTAGGCCTCCGTGTCGGCCACTTCGGGCAGCTGGCCGACGGTTGCCAGGGCATCCTCCGCCTGATCCAGCTTGTTGCCGACGGAATCGGTGGTGCCGGTGACGTCGGAGCTGATGGCCTGGATGTCGGTGTTGATGGTGGCCGAATCCTGCTTCACCTGCCCCTGCAGCGTGGCGGCCTTGTCCAGCACCGGCACGACGGTGTCCTCCAGTTGCTGGGTTCCGCCCGCCACCTGACTGGCCCCGTTGTAGAGCTTGAGGGAGCCGGTGCCCAGCTCGCCCAGGCCGGACTGCAGGTCACCGGCGCCGTTCTCCAGCTTGGGGAAGGCCTCGTTCAGGGTGTTGGCGCCCGTGGACAGCTTGTGGGTGGCGTTACGCGCATCGGAGGCGCCGGTGGCCAACTGGGCCGAACCGCTCTTGGCGTCGGTGAGCCCCTTGGTCAGCTTGGCCGAACCGTCCCGGGCATCGATCATCCCCTGCCGGATCTTGTCCAGATTGGCGAAGACGGCCTCGAAATAGGCCTCGACGGCCGTCTCGTTGACCGCCTGCTCGATCTTGTTCTGGGCCTGGCCGGTGACCGAGCCGATCACGAAGCCATTGGCGTCATTGCGGTGCATGGTGATCTCGGCCCGCTTGGGGGTGGTGCTCGAGGCGCTCACCAGGTTGGCGGAGAAATCCTTCGGCACCCGAACCGTCAGGTAGTAGCGGCCCTCCCGCAGGCCCTCCTCGGCGTCCGCGGCGTCGGTGACATGCCAGTCGAAGTCCTTGCCGGAGACCACATTGTTGGTGAAGTCCTTGCCCGCGTGCACCTGCTGCTTGTTGTAGGTGACCGGCTGGTCCTCGTTCACCACCGCCACCGGAAGGTCCTGCAGCCGGCCATAGGGGTCCCAGTTGGCGGCCAGGTAGATGGAGCCATAGATCACCGGCACCAGGGTGGCGAAGATCAGCGCCAGCTTGGGCAGCAGGCCGCGGAAGCGACGCAGTTCGAAACGGGAGAGCAACATCAGTCGAGTTCCTCGGTGGTGGGATTCGTGGAGGTGGGCTGGGCCAACCGACGACGGAGCCGGTGCAGCTCGAAGTTCGGTTCGGTGCGGGTGGGCGGCGGGCTCAGGTGGACCACCTGGGCGCGGGGTGGGAGCGGGCTCTGCTCCAGCGAGCTCAGCACGAAGCTGTTGCCCTGCTCTTGCAGCAGCGCCAGCGCGTCGTAGATCCAGCCCAGCTGGCGGTCGGTCAGGGAGTCGTCGACATCATCCAGGACGACGAAGCTGGCCGGGGCCAGGCAGCCCAGCACGATGGTCAACAGGGTGCGCTCGACGGCCGGCATCCGGCCGACCCACTGCTCCTTGTCGAACTGGTGGTTGAGCAGGGTTTCCAACTCGGCGAAGCGCTCCCGGCCGCGGCGCACCCCGATTCCGTCGGCGATGGACCGCTCGTCGCGGGATTCGGCAATGGTCAGGTTGGGCTCCAGGTCCGCCAGGTCACTGATGCGCGCGACGGAGACCTGCCGCCGCAGCTTGCGGGGGTGGGCGATGCCGTCGATCTCGGCGGACTGCAGCTCACCCTGGACCCCCTTCAACCGGCCGGACAGCGCCAGCAGCAGCGCGGACCGCCCGGCACCCTGCTGCCCGGTCACGACGGTGATCCCACCCCTGGTCAGGGTGAGGTCCACCGGCCCGAAGACCCTGGACTCCCGGCCGCGCAGGTGGAGCCGGCGGGCGTGCAGGATCTCGTCGTCCCCGGTGGTGGGTGTCGGGCTCTCGGGCGCAGCGGGTGCCGGGGCCTCGGCCGCGATCGGTGTCGGGCCGATGATGTCGAGGCCAGCGGAGGTGGGCTCGTCCTGGACGACGGGGGCCGAGCGCTGGGGGACTTCGGCCTGCGTCGGCTCGGTGCCATTCCGGGGCTCGGCGGCCGAGTGCCGCGGTGCCTCGATCGGTGCTGGGTCGGTGCCATTGCGGGGCTCGGCGGCCGAGTGCCGCGAGGCCTCCACGTGGGCCGAGCCTGTCGAGGCCACGCGGGGCAGGCCCCCGTCACGGGGATTCTCCACGTCGTCCCCACGCGGGGGGACGGGCGCCTCGTGGGGCTGGATCTCAGGCATGGGCTTCCTTTCGGGACGTACCCGAAAAATATATTCGGACTAGGTGGTCTAGAAAAATCGTTGCTCTTGGTGATCTCTCAGGTGCTGAGCTCACCCTGGACCCGGACGGTCGCCTCGCCGCCGATCCAGGTCTCGGAGCCGTCGTCGCGTACCGTCACCCGGCCGGCGCGCCCCACCTGACCGCCCTGCGTGGCCACGTACTGCGCGGGTACCACGCCCCGCCCGCGCAGCCACTGGGCCAAGGCCCCGTTCAGGGAGCCGGTCACCGGATCCTCTCGGTCCTCGGCGATGGCGCGCACCTCGTAGGCGGCAGGGGAACCGGCGTCCTCCAGCCCCACCAGGCCGATGCGGACGCCGGGCCGGTCGGTGCGCGGGCTGACGGCCCGCACGGCGTCGGCATCGTGCAGCTGCAGGAGCTGCCACGGCGGGCCGTTCACACCCCAGGCATGGGCCACGACGTCCGCTGGTGTCAGGTTGAGCACCCGCACGGCCTCGGTCAGGTCCTCGTCGTCCAGGGGGCCGGTGCGGATGCACGGCGGGGTGGCGAAGGCCAGGTCATCCCCGTCGATCCGCACCGGTACCAGCCCGGCACCACATTCCTGCACCACGGTGCCTGGCCGGTGCGGGCGGCCGCCCAGCTCCAGCCAGGCCCGGGCTGTACCCAACGTGGGATGGCCGGCGAAGGGGAACTCTTGGCTGGGGGTGAAGATCCGCACTCGGTAGTCCGCCTGCGGCGTGGTGGGGCGGAGCAGGAAGGTGGTCTCGGAAAAGTTGGTCCAGGCCGCGATCCCTTGCATCTGCTCCGTGCTCAGGCCGTCAGCCTCGGCGATCACGGCGAGGGGATTGCCGCTGAACGGGCCGGTGGCAAAGACGTCGATCTCAAAGAAGGGGTGGCGCATCCCCCCATCTTCGCGCAAACCACACAGAGGGTCGGGGGACCCAAGATCCGGCCGCCCGAGCCGGTCCGAGCAGACGCCATGCGATAACGTGGCCGAAAGTGACGCGGGGTGCCACCCTCTGTGAGTGATGGTGGCTGAGAACACACCCGTCGAACCTGATCTAGTTCGGACTAGCGAAGGGACGTCTCTCTCATGAGTACATCCAGTTCACCCGTCACCCCCGACGCGCTGGCGGGCGCCCTGCGAGCGCTGCGCGAGCAGACGCCGCTGGTGCAGTGCCTGACCAATATCGTCGTCGCCCAGTGGACGGCCAATGTGTTGCTGGCCGCCGGGGCCGCCCCCGCCATGGTGGACAACCCGGAGGAGTCCGGGATCTTCGCCGGCGTCGCCTCCGGCGTGCTGGTCAACACCGGGACGCCGTACCGCGAGACCTATGAGGCGATGCGGGTGGCCTCCCGGGCGGCCAACCAGGCGGGCACGCCGTGGGTGCTGGATCCGATCGCGGCCGGCGGCCTGCCGGTGCGCACCGCCTTCGCCGTCGAGGCGCTGGCCAACCATCCGACGATCATCCGCGGCAACGCGTCGGAGATCTCCGGGTTGTCCGGTGGCGCGGGCGGCCGGGGCGCCGACAGCACCGCCGCCCCCGAGGAGGTGCTGGAGCTGGCCCGAGAACTGGCCTGCGCCAACCAGTGCGTGGTGGCGGTTTCCGGGGCGGTGGACCACATCACCGACGGTGACCGGCTGGTCCGGATCCACAACGGTGACCCGATCATGACCCGGGTCACCGGCGTCGGCTGCAGCCTGGGCGGCCTGATTGCGGGCTTCGCCGGTGTCGCGGAGCCCCTGCTGGCAGCCAGTGCCGCGACCGCGCTGATCTGCGTGGCGGCGGACAAGGCGGTTGCCGTCAGCGACGGCCCGGGCAGTTTCGCCGTCGCGCTGCTGGACCAGCTGGCTATGGTCACCCCGGAAGAACTCGCTGACAAGGTGCGACTGTCATGAAGCTGTTCGATCTGACCTGTTATCTGATCACCGACACCGGCATCTGTGGCGGCCCCGATCGGGTGGTGCAGACCGTGCTGGCGTCGGTGGCCCAGGGCGCCACCTTCGTCCAGGTGCGAGACCCCGATCTGCCGGACCGGGACTTCCTGGCCCTTTCCCGCGCCGTGGTGGAGGCCGTCGCCGGCCGGGTGCCGGTGGTGCTCAATGACCGGGTGCACCTGGTGGGGCCGGCCGGCGCCGACGGGGCGCACATCGGGCAGGGTGACCTGCCGCCGCTGGAAGCCCGACGGTTGCTGGGCCCCGACGCGATCCTGGGGCTCTCGGTGGAGCAGCGCTCCCACATCGAGGCCGCCAATGCGCTGCCGGACTGGGTACTGGACTATCTGGGGATCGGGCCGGTGTGGGCCCAGCAGACCAAGCCGAATGCTGCCCCGCCGATCGGCCCCGACGGGCTGGCCGAACTGGCCGCCCTGAGCACCCTTCCGAGCTGTGCGATCGGCGGTGTGGGCGGGCCCGGCCGGATCGCCCCGCTGCGGCATTCGGCCGCCGGCATGGCGATCGTGAGTGCCATCTGTGGCGCCGAGGACCCGGGCGCCGCCACCGCCGCCATCCTGCGGGAATGGCAGCAAGCAGGTACCGCAACCACCATCCCCGAGCCTGTCGAGGGGCCGGAGAACGAGGTGCGCCCATGATCCCCAAGGTCCTGTCCATCGCCGGCGTCGACCCCAGCGGCGGCGCCGGAGTCTTCGCCGACCTCAAGGCCTTCAGCGCGCTGGGTGGCTACGGCATGGGCATCATCACCGCCCTGACGGCGCAGTCCACCCGCGGTGTTACCGGCTTCGTCGCCACCGATCCGGCCTTCGTCCGGCAGCAGTGGGACACCCTGGCCGACGACATCCTGCCCGATGCGATCAAGATCGGGATGCTGGCCACCGCGCAGGTGGCCGAGGTGGTGGGGGAGATCATCGACGACTACCGGGCGCGCGGTGGGGAACACGTCGTGCTGGATCCGGTGATGGTGGCCACCAGCGGCGACCGGCTGCTGGATGCCGACGCCGAATCCGCGGTCCGAGCACTGGTGGGCAAGGCGTCGCTGATCACCCCGAACCTCCCGGAGGCGGCGGTGCTGCTGGGCGTCGACGAGGTGAGCGACGACGCCCGGATGGCGGCCCAGGCCACCGCGCTGCTGGAGCTGGGGGCGCAGCGGGTGATGCTCAAGGCCGGGCACCTGGCCGGCGCGACGTCGGCGGACGTCTACGCCGATGCGCACGGCGTCGCCGAGCTGACCGCACCCCGGGTGGCGACGAAGAACACCCACGGCACGGGTTGCACCTTGTCGTCGGCCATTGCGGCGCTCCGGCCGCAGCGCGCCGACTGGCTGGAGGCCGTCACCGACGCCAAGACCTGGCTGACCAGCGCGTTGGAGCATGCCGACGAGTTGACGGTGGGGCATGGGCACGGGCCGGTGCACCACTTCTGGGACATCTGGCCGGAGCAGTCGTCGTAGGTGGCCTCGACGGGCTCGGCCGCCGTGGTTGCGTCGGACGGGCAGTGAGGTGCCCACGATGCCCGAACCTGTCGAGGGCCCTGGGTCAGGGCTTCGCCGCGCCAATCTTCTTGTGCACGATCGTGTAGAAGACCCCGATCATGATGCCGCCGCCGATGATGTTGCCGACGGTCACCGGCAGGATGTTGCTGGTGAAGATCCCCGTCCAGCTGAGGTGGCTGAAGGCGTCGGCGCTGGTGGCGGTCTCGGCCCAGAAACTGGCCGGCGCCCAGGTCTTGAGCATCATGGCGAAGGGCAGCAGGAACATGTTGGCCACCGAGTGCTCGAAGCCGCAGGCGACGAACATGGCGATCGGCAGGGTCAGCGCGATGATCTTGTCCGTGGCGGTGCGGCCGGCGTAGGTGAGCCAGACGGCGAGGCAGACCAGCAGGTTGCACAGGATGCCCAGCGCGATCGCCTCGACGATGGTGTGCGAACACTTGGCGTCGGCAGCCTTGAGCGCGCCCAGCCCCAGCGCGCCCTTGCCGGATTCCCAGCTGCCGCCCAGCCAGATCAGCCCGGCCAGGGTGAGGGCGCCGAAGAAGTTGCCGACATAGACGATCGCCCAGTTGCGCAGCACCTGCCCCCAGCTGACCCGCCCGACGGTGCGGGCACCAAGCGCGAGCGTGGAGCCGGTGAACAGTTCCGCGCCCGTCAGCACCACCAGGGCCAGACCGACGGTGAAGACCAGGCCGCCGACCACCTTGGCCATGCCCAGCGGCATGGCGGCGGCGCCGATCTGGCTGGTCAGGAAGAAGAGCATGCCGATGCCGATGAAGGTGCCGCCGGTCAACGCCAGCATGAAGGTCTTGGCGGCGGGCGCGTTGACCTTGGCCGTGGAGCCGTCGATGGCGAAGTCGGTCATCTCCGCCGGGCTCAAAATGGGCTTGAAGCCGTCCATCGGTGGTTCCCCTCGTGGGCGCTGCCTGGATCGTCGAAGCTGCGCAGAATCCTAGACCGCCGCGGTATTGCCGTCGGCAATCGGGGCCCTGTCTTTTCGGTTTGGGGTCAGGCGACGGGCGGAAGGCCCAGCCGGGTGCGATGGGCGCGGACGGCGACGGACAACAGCTTGGCGGTCTGTTCGGGATCGCAGCCCCTCACCAGCGGAATCTCCAGGCCGCGGAGGTCCGGGCGGTGCGCCAGCTTCATCCGCGCGGTGCCGTGCTGGCGGAGCCAGACGAGCCCGTCGTCGGTGAGGGACAGGACGGGGAACTCCTTGGGGCCGCGGTCCGTGCCGGGATCCGTGCGTCGGAAGGCGCCGCCGATCAGCGGCCAGGCGATGACCGGGGAGCCGTCCACGGACAGGCCCTCGGGCCGGATCCGGTAGGTGCGGCGGACGCGGGTCAGGCTGGCGAACCCGGCCAGCGTCGCGACGGCCATGGCCAGGCCGAGGGCTGCGGCCACGATCCGCACCAGGGTGTTGGTGGAGCCGATCGCCACGGCGACGGAGGTCAGCACGAGGGCCCCGGGTGCCGCGGTGCGCCACATCAGCGACGAGGTACTACCCGGCAGATCTACCCGCTGGTCGCGTTGGACCGCGATTGTCAGCTCGGCGGGGGTGGCCATGCCCTCACCCTAGTGGGAGGCGGGTTCGTCGACCTCGCTACGTGCCCTCCCGAGCCCGTCGGGGGCCGCCCGGATCGAGCAGGACGTCGCTCGATCCGGGCGGACCTGCTTCAGCGGATCGGCTGGAAGACGTCGGTGACGAGGTCTTCCGGAGCCGCCTGGTCGGGGGTCACCAGGTAGTGGTTGAACGGCTTGGCTGCCAGTGTCCCGTCGTTGCGCAGGGTGAGGCCGTCGGCGACCAGCCGGCTGCTGATCTGGTCGTGGGCGGCGGTGATCTGGTCATAGGGTCCGGCGACGTGCGCGACCAGGCAGTCGCGCGCCGGCAGCTCCAGCACCTGCAGCGGTGCCGCGACGGTGGTGCCCGGTGCGACGGGGAAGAAGACCGACAGTTCGACGTCGTGTTCGGTGTACTCCTCGCAGTGCTCGATGACGCCACACGGGCCGATGGGCGTGATGCCCTGGGCCTGCAGCAGCGGGAAGAACTGCTGCCACAGCTGGCCTTCGTCGGAGTATCTGGGTACGACGCCGTGCAGGGCGACGACGGTCTGGGCGGGGACGGTGGTGCGTTCGACGGTGATGGACATGCTGGGCTCTCCTTGGGTGAGAAGTGTGGTGATGAGGGCCAGCCGGGTCTGGGCGGCGCGCTGTTCGTCGACGAGGGTCTGGCGCTGCAGTTCCAGCGCGCTGGCCCAGGCCGGCGTCCCGCGGGCGGCGAGGAGGGCTGAGATGGCGGAGACGCCGAAGCCGACGTCGCGCAGGTTGCGGATGTCCGCGGCATCGCGCAGCTGCTCCGGGGAGTAGCGGCGGTAGCCCGTCCACGCGTCGACGTCGGCGGGCACCAGGACACCGTGGGTGTCGTAGTGGCGCAGCATCCGCACGGACAGGCGGGTCAGCGAACTGAACTCGCCGATCGTCATGAGCTTCGTGGTCTCGGCCATGGCTCCACTGTGGCGCCTGACACGGTGGCAGGGTCAAGCGGGGCAATCAGAGCGACGACGGCAGCGTGACCTGGCGTAGGTCGGTGGCCTCGGTCAGGGCATTCAGGACGCTCAAGGTGGGTTCGGCGTGGATGCCTGGCAGGTCCGCCACACCCTCGCCGGTGAAGGCCAGCCGCTCCCGCTCAAGGTCGAACTGGGCATCGATGCCCGGCTTGTTGCCGCGGACATCCAGCCGGTGCCAGGCGCCGTCGACGTGGATGGCGACCAGCCCGTGCAGGACGGGGCCGTCGTCGCCGTCGATCAGCTGGTAGGCCAGCCCCGCTGGGATCCCGGAGCGACGAAAGAGCGCCGCGGCCAGATGGGCCTTGGCGTAGCAGAGCCCGGTGCCCTCCTCCAGCACCTGGTAGGCGGTCAGCGTCACGGCTGTGTCCCCGTGGTCCAGGGAGTGCCGGACCTCGTCGCGCACGAACTCATAGATCCGACGGGCGGCGGTCAGCTGGTCCGGTCTGTCAGCGGTGAGCCGGTCATGCAGCGCGGCCACGTCCTGGTTGTGGTAGGACATCACCCAGGACCAGGCCAGGAAGCGACGGCTGATGGGTGGGTCCGGGTCGGGATCGCGGTGGGTGAACACGGCGCGCAGCATCTCGGTGAGCTCCTTGTGGCCCTCGGCTACCGACTGGCCCAACAAGGCCCGATAGCGGTCCGCGGCGTCGTCGTGGCCGATGGCGATCAGCATCTCGTCCAGGCCGATGCCCTCACAGCGCACCTCCCGCAGCCGGTCCTCCTGGACGTCCACGATCACGTCGTAGCAGAGGAAGTCCACGTCCTCGTAGCCGCTGCCGTCGGGCAGATCGGGGAAGTCGGCGCGGATGGTGCTCAGCGGCACGCAATAGGTGGCGTTGGCCGTGCACCCATCGGCGCCGATCTGGGCGGGCTGGAAACCCACGCCCTCCAGCACCGGCCAGAGGGTCACGTCGAGCTGTCGCAGGGCGGCTTCGGGGCTGGTCATGGCTCCACGGTATGTGGGCACCGTGGGTGGACGCACCCGCATTTCGGCCGGGCAGGGCGTACCGGGCAAGGTCCGAGGTCTCGTCGCGTGGTTGGTGGCGGACAGACATCGGCAGATCCGGAGACTCGTCGCGGGGAGATCATGCCCTGGGCGCCGCCGCGTACGCCGTGAAAGCGGTGTCCCTGACCCGCGGTGCCGATGCGGTTGATGACGAAGTCGCCTGGCAGATCTCCCACCTGACACCTGAGCAACGACGGGCCTTGGCGTTGCTGCCCGAGGTCGGTTGCAGTGAGCCGGGTCCGCTGGGGCCGGGCCTGTTGAGTCGCGGATTCCTTGGCGACGTGGTCCGTCGGATCCAGACGTCGATCGCGGGGGAGTGAGACCAATGCAGAACGCCCTCGGGAGCCAGAAGCTCGCCGAGGGCGTCGTCCCTGGTGGGGAGTGGCGGAGGATACGGGATTTGAACCCGTGAGGGCGTGAACCCAACCCGCTTTCCAAGCGAGCGCCATAGGCCTCTAGGCGAATCCTCCGTGGGAGAGCGTACACGTTCGGTTCACCTTGTCGCCAATCGGGCCGCGGACCCTGGGTCAGTCCTTGTGGCTGATTGCGAAGGTGGCCTGCGCCTGGGCGATGTCCCGGCCGTCGGCGACGCGGGTCACCTCGGCGGATACCAGGGCCAAGGACTTCGAGGTCTTCAGTACTTCGGCCCGGGCCTCGAGCTCGTCACCTGGCTCCGCACCATTGAGGTAGGTGACGGTCATCTGCACGGTCACCACCGTCGCGTCATCGTCAACCGCCTCGCGCACCGCCTCGCCCATGGTGGAGTCCACCAGAGTGGCAATCAGGCCGCCATGGACGCCGCCGTTCGCATTGGCGGCCCAGTCGGCCGTTCTCACCCGTGCGTGCGGGCCATCGCCCACGTGAACCTTGTTGTTCTCCAGGAATCCCATGGGAAGGACGTTAGAACCTCACGGTGGGGGAGCGCATCCCCTCGAATGGGTGATTGTGGGAGGCATGCCAAGGCCCCGCCCGCGCAAGGCGCGAACGGGGCCCAGGCCACAACGCTCAGTGCTTGTGGTTGTAGAGCTCGTCGTACAGCTCGGCGGGGGTGATGTCGTCGGCGTCGGGCACGGCGTGCTTGCGGCCGAAGAACCAGGCCACGCCCAGCAGCGCGAACCACAGCGGGGTGACCATCAGCGCCTGCAGGGTGTCCTTCTCCTGCGTCAGGATCACCAGGACGAAGGCGAAGAAGGCCAGCACCACCTGGGGCATGAAGCGGGCGCCGGGCATCGGGAAGATGCTGCGCTCATGCGCCTGGGGGAAGCGCTTGAGGTAGCGCATGTAGCTGAACAGGATCAGCCCCCAGACAAAGATGAAGAGCACCGCCGAAATCGTCGTGACAACGGTGAACGCGCCCATGATGGAGTCATTGAGCATCAGCAGGATGGCGCTCAGGATCAGCGTCACGCTCATCACCAGCCCGGCCACGGGCACACCATTGCCGGAGAGTCGGCCGAAGCGTTTGGGGGACATGCCCTTGTGCGCCAGGCCGTAGAGCATCCGCGACGTGGAGTAGATGCCCGAATTGCAGGAGCTGGAGGCCGAGGTCAGCACCACGAAGTTCATCACCGACGCCGCGGCGCTCAGACCCAGCAGGCCGAAGAGGTTCACGAAGGGGCTGACGGCCGGGTTCACCTCATCCCACGGGGTCACCATCATGATGGCCAGCAGCGCGAAGACGTAGAAGAAGATCACCCGCACCGGGATGGAGTTGATCGCCTTGGGCAGGGTCTTCTCCGGGTCCTTGGCCTCGGCCGACGTCGTGCCCACCAGCTCGATCCCGACGAAGGCGAACACGGCAATCTGGAAGGCCGCGAAGAAGCCCTTGACGCCGGTGGGGAAGAAGCCGCCATGGCTCCACAGGTTGCTGACGGCGGCGGTCTGGCCATTGGGCGCCTCGAAGTGGGTCACCACCATGAACAGCGCGGCGACGATGAGGACCACGATCGCGATGATCTTGATCAAGGCGAACCAGAACTCCAGCTCGCCGAAGAGCTTCACGGTGAGCAGGTTGAGCCCCAGCAGGCCGATCATCACGGCGGCTGCCAGGGCGACGGACAGTGGCTTGTTGTGCACCCAGTAGTCCCAGTAGCCGCTGATCGCCACCAGGTCTGCCATGCCGGTGACCACCCAGCACAGCCAGTAGGTCCAACCGGAGAAGAAGCCGGCCCAGGGCCCGAGCATGTCGGCGCTGAAATCCTGGAAGCTCTTGTACTCCAGGTTGAACAGCAGCAGTTCGCCCATGGCGCGCATCACGAAGAAGAGCATCACGCCGATGATCAGGTAGACCAGTACCAGCGACGGCCCGGCGGCGTGCACGGTCTTGCCAGAACCCATGAACAGGCCGGTTCCGATGGCGCCACCGATCGCGATCAGCTGGATGTGGCGGTTGCTGAGGCTGCGTTGCAGGTGACCTTCTTGCGGTGCGGGCTCGCTCATCGGCGGCTCCCTTCCAGGAATGCGGAGCCGGGCCCGTCGGCCCAGCGGTCAAACGCTAGTGGGCGTTTGCCGCAGCGGGAGGGTGATTCCAGCCAGCGACCCTCCACCCGTCGCGCATCGACGATTGGTCCCGGCGTGAGGCTGGCGCTAAAGTAGACCCAAGGTCCCCGCGCGGTGGTACCTCGCCCAACTCCCCCAGGGTCGAAAGACAGCAAGGGTAAGTGAGCTCTTCCAGGTGCGCGGGGGCCCCTTTACGTTTCCGGCGGGCGTGAGCAGCCCCCGAGAGGCTCGGGGATCGTCTTTGGATTGGCTGCTCAGAGGTCAGCCGCGGAGCAGATCGCGTCGCTGGTAGCCGGCCAGGCCCACGCCAAGCCCCAACACGCAACCCACTGCCAGAATCCAGATGGCCGTCGCATTGGCTGACTCAACGGGTAGCTGCCCCACCCAGTGCAGGGGCGAGAGGTCCCGGGCCCACTCCGGCAGGCGCAGCGGCTCGCCGAGCAGGCCCACCACCAAGGCCCACGCGACGGGTAGCCAGACCGCTGCCCGCCATCGCGGTACGGCGGCCACCAACAGCGCACCCAGGGCCACCAGCGCCAGGCAGGGCGCGAGCAGCTCCACGCCGGCCCGGGTCGCATCGTCCAGAGAGGCGCGGGAATCCATCACCTGCCACTGGGTCAACCCCAGCGCCGCGGAGGATCCGAGCAGGGTGACGGCCGTAGCTGCCAGTCCCAGACCGGTGAAGGCCAGCCACCACCGGCTTCGGGGCGGGCGGCCGGCGGCCAGCAGCCCCGTCCGGGCCGAGGCCTCCTCCGTGCCCAAGCGCAGGACCACATTCAGCCCGGCCGAGGTTGCCATCAGGGAGCAGCACAGCAGGCCCATCACGGTGGACAGGTGGCGGGCATCGCCGCCGAAGGCCTGGGCCAGGCTGGGATTGGCCTGGACGGCATCGACGAATTCCTGGGACATGGCACCGATCGCGCCCGACCAGACCAGCGTCCCCAGCAGCCAGCCCAGCAGGCCGCCCCCGCACAATCGCCAGGCCAGACCCCACGGGCTGGCCAGCGCAGCCCTGGCCGTCGCGCTCCCCAGGCGCTGCGGGAACATGCCCGAACCCAGATCCCGTCGGGCACAGACCAGCGCGGCCAATCCCACCCCGGCAAGTGACTTCACCACGAAGGCGATCACGGGCCACCACTGCCACCGTCCCCACGGATGGGCCTCCGCCACCCAGCCCAGCGGGCTCAGCCAGGTCAGCCGGAGATCGAGCCCGTCCACCACGGCCCGGCCCAGGAAGAAGACCAGGATCGCGACCAGCCCGGCCGAGGTGGCGGTCCGGGAACTGGAGGCTACTTGGGCCAGCACCAGCCCGAGGGTGCTGAAGCCGATCCCGGACAGGCCCAGAATCAGCAGGTAGCGCGCGCTCCCGCTCAGCGGGAAGTCCTGCGCAGCCAGTCCCGCGACTCCCAGACCGCCGAAGAGCAGCCAGGCCAGCGCGCAGGAGAGGGCCGCCGCCAGGGGAACCGCGGTTCGGGCGATCCGGCCGGAGGTGACCAGCTCCAGAATCCCCGAATCCTCCAGCCGTCGGGTCAGCCGGACGGCCATCAGCAGCCCGATCAGCGGGATGGCCAACTGCCCCATGAAACCCACCTCATAGGCGGCGATGCCGCCCAGCGTGTCCAGGTCATGGCCGCGCCCGTTAAAGGCGGCCGCGGCGGGGGATGCGCCCATCGTCTCTCGGTAGACGGCCCGCTGCTCCGCCGCCGGATAGAGTTTCGCGATGCCGCCAGCGACCGCGCAGACCAGCCCGGCGAGCAGCACCGGCGCCACCAGCAGCAGGCCGCGGGTGGTTCGCCACTGCAGCCGCACCAGCTGCCAGATCCCCGTCGCGCTGGTCATTGCTGCTCCTTGCCATAGTGCTGCCAGAACAGCTCGTCCAGGCTGGCGGGTGTGACGGTCAGGGTGGTCGGCCGTTCGCTCGTCAGGGTCTCCACCACGTCGACGACGGATTCCGGGCGGACGCTCAGGCTGAGGTGCAGCCCGTCGCGGCTGGTCTCACGGTGCGTGACCCCAGCCAGCGCGGCGCGGGCGGGCAGCGGGGAGCTCAGTCCGGCCTCGATCCGGACCAGGGCTCCGGCGCGAAGGGCGTCCAGCGTGTCGGTGACCACGGTCTGGCCAGCGCGGATGATGGTCACCCGGTCGCACAGCTTCTCCACCTCGGCCATGATGTGGCTGCTCAACAGCACGGTGCGGCCCTCGTCGGCGATCTCCCCGATGGTCTGGATGAAGCGCTCCTCCATCACCGGATCCAGCCCGGAGGTCGGCTCATCCAGCAGGAGCAGCTCCGCCCGGGTGGCCAGGGCGGCGATCAACGCGACCTTCTGCCGGTTCCCCTTGGAGTAGGTGGCGGCCTTGCGTCGCGGATCCAGCTCGAACCGATCGATCAGTTCCGCGCGTCGGGTGGGATCGAGGCTGCCCTGCAGCCGGCCGATCAGGTCGATGCACTCGCCGCCGCTCAGGCTGGGCCACAGCGCGGTGTCGCCCGGCACGTAGGCGAGCCTGCCGTGCAGGTCGGACGCCTCGCGCCACGGGTCCCGACCGAAGAGGGTGAGGTTGCCGCCGTCCAGTCTCAGCTGGCCCAGGATCGCGCGGATGGTGGTGGACTTCCCGGCGCCATTCGGGCCGAGGAATCCGTGCACTTGGCCCCGGGAGACCGTCAGGTCCAAACCGTCGAGGGCGCGGACCCGGCCGAAGGACTTCGTGATCCCCCGGGCATCGATTAGCAAGTGGCTGTCATGTGAGAGTGACTTTCTCATGGCTCAAGGGTAGACCAAGGTGGGAGTCACTGTCAGGATTTGATGTGGACGGATCAGGTGAGCGACGAGAGGAAGCTGGATGCCGGGGCTGCGGGAACGCAAGAAGGCCGCGACCATGCGGGCGGTGCAGCAGCAGGCCGTGGCGCTCTTTCGGGAGCGTGGCTTCGACGCGGTCACTGTCGAGCAGGTGGCCGAGGCCGCGGAGGTGTCGCCGTCGACGATCTACCGCTACTTCGGCACCAAGGAGGGCCTGGTTCTGCACGACCAGTACGACGACGTCATCCTTGAGGTTCTGGAGCAGCGGCTGGCCGCGGGAGTGCCCTTCTTGCGGGCAGTGTCCGACGCGCTTGCCGCCATCGGTGAGGGGCACTTTGCCGATGACCTCGAGGAAACCGTCTTCCGGATGGACCTGTGGCTGCAGCACCGCGGCGTTCAGGCTGCGGCTGGGGTCTACCTGGTCGAGGTGACGGAACGCGTGGCCGAACTGCTGGACGGGGCCGGGATCGGAACCAGGGCAGAGGCGCGCTTCGTGGCAGCCGCCACCATCAACGGGTTCATCGCGGCCATCCGTAGTTGGTACGAGGACGGTGCGGTGCGCCCGGCCGAGGAGTATGTCCGCGAGGGGTTGGCTGCCTTG
This sequence comes from Luteococcus sp. H91, assembly GCF_038433135.1. NCBI lineage: Bacteria > Bacillati > Actinomycetota > Actinomycetes > Propionibacteriales > Propionibacteriaceae > Luteococcus > Luteococcus sp. H91. Next base: position 173,875 of record NZ_JBCDMV010000002.1, read on the forward strand.
GGGCGGTTGCTCGTCGAGTCGTGACCGGAACAATGCCCCTCGACAGGCTCAAGGATCGTGGTCGGTTCCCTGCCCGGAGCAACGTCACCACGGTGGCCGAGCCTGTCGAGGTCCCTGGCGGCTCAGCCGTTCTGCTCGTAGGCGGTTGCCAGAAACTCTCTAGCCCGGACGACGGCCGCCTGCGGCTCGGTTTCCGCATCGAAGCGCAGCCAGTGGGTGGCCTGGGCGAACCCCTTCGCGGGCTCGAGGCCGTCTGGGGCCTCGGTGAAACGGAGGCCCAGCCGCACGGTCAGCCGCGGGCCCGGCCCCACGGCGGCAAACTGTCGCCTCCGCACGATCGGCGTGTAGGTGGCACGACCCTCGACATGTGCCTCCGGCCCACAATCCTGGGCGGCGGCCACCAGGGCGTCGTGGATGGGGCGCAGCGGCGCATTCTTCCCGGCATACATCTGGTTCGCGAACTGCTCCGGCGTGGGCATCGTCCAGCCCGCGCGACCGGCCACCTCGAAGGCGATCGCCCACTGGCTGTTCTGCGCAATCCCGTGCACATCCCGTAGCCACCGGCGCACGGCCAGCTGGTCGATTGGGTCCAGCCCGGAGCTCTGCTCCACGATGTCGACCCACTCGTCGAGGCTGTGTCCGGTGCGCTCTCGCATGGACTCGGCCACCGCGGCGGCCATGGTTTCGGGGGATGCCATGGCGCAATTCTGCTGCAGCGGGCTGGTGGCGCGAAAACTGTCGGAGGCGTCAACTAGGGTTCAGGACGTGGACGACGACTACGAGAACGAGCTGGGTCTCGAAAGCGACGACGGCTTCTTCGAGCAGGGCGGCCCCGGGCTGTTCGGCGAGGAGCCGCCGGTGGCTGACGCCCGCCCCGCGGTCACCCAGGAGCCCGACGACGGGCTGGCGGATGACCCGGAGGACGAACTCCTGCTGGGCGGCGCCGATGGCCTGAACGCCGAGTCGACACCGATGGCCGAGCCTGTCGAGGCCCAGAGCAGCAACGCAACCACGCCGGTGGAACCAGTCGAGGCCCCCACCGAACTTGCCGCGCCCGCCTCGAAGCACCAGCCTCGCGCCGTCGACAATGCCCCCGCGGCGCCGCTGGCCCTCTACCGCCGCTACCGGCCGGAGAACTTCGCCGAGGTGATCGGGCAGGAGCATGTCACCGATCCGCTGCAGCGTGCGTTGACCAACAACAAGGTCAACCACGCCTACCTGTTCAGCGGCCCGCGCGGCTGCGGCAAGACCACCAGCGCCCGCATCCTGGCGCGTTGCCTGAACTGTGAGCAGGGGCCGACGCCCGCCCCCTGCGGCGAATGCCAGAGCTGCCGGGATCTGGCCCGTGGTGGCAATGGTTCGATCGACGTGATCGAGATCGACGCGGCCAGCCATGGCGGTGTCGAGGATGCCCGTGACCTGCGGGAACGCGCCTTCTTTGCGCCAGTGCACTCGCGCTACAAGATCTACATCATCGACGAGGCGCACATGGTGACGGCGCAGGGCTTCAACGCCATGCTGAAGCTGGTGGAGGAGCCGCCGCCGCACGTGAAGTTCATCTTTGCGACGACGGAGCCGGAGAAGGTGATCGGCACCATTCGTTCCCGTACCCATCACTACCCCTTCCGGTTGGTTCCGCCGAAGGTGCTGCAGAACTACCTGGCGACGCTGTGCGAGGCGGAGGGGGTCAGCGTGGATCACACGGTGCTGCCGCTGGTGGTGCGCGCCGGCGCCGGATCGGTACGTGACTCGCTCAGTGTGCTGGACCAACTGCTCGGCGGCGCCGCGGCCGAGGGGGTCAGCTACGAGCAGGCGTCCGCGCTGCTCGGCTACACGCCCGACGCCCTGCTGGACGAGATCATGGATGCCTTTGCCGCGGGGGATTCCGCGGGTGTCTTCGCAACGATCGACAAGGTGATCGAGGTGGGGCAGGATCCGCGGCGTTTCGCGGAAGACCTGCTGCGTCGCCTGCGTGACCTGGTGATCGTCGCCGCGGTGCCCGACGCGGTGGCCACCGGCCTGATCGACGTCTCCGGTGATCAGGCGGAACGGCTCGAAATCCAGGCCAACGGGATGGGTGCGGGCGAGTTGACCCGTGCCGCCGAGGTGATTGCCACCGGCCTGACCGAGATGCGCGGCACCACCGCGCCCCGGCTGCACCTGGAACTGATGTGCTCCCGGGTGCTGCTGCCCGGCGCCGACGTGGACGGCCGCGGCATCCACGCCCGGTTGGACCGTCTGGAGCGTCGGATCGGGATGCCCGGGGCCCCGGCTCCGGCCGATCCCGGTGCCGTCAGCTGGAGCCCCGACGACCTGGGCGGCGTCGCCCCGCACGCCTCGGCCCCGCAGATCTCCGCACCGGATTCCCGGGAGTCGGCGGCACCGCAGGCGTCCCGGCCACATTCGCAGGCCGCTCAGCGTCCGGCCCAGCCCGAGGACGGGCGGGAACCGACCGTCTCGCACGACTCCCGGCCGCTGCGCACCGCACCGCAGCATTTCGAGGACGCACCGCCGCCCGAGCCCGCACAACAGCGGCCGGCTCCGGAGCAGGGCCAGCGCCCGGCGGCTGCCCAGCAGGGCCAGCGCCCCGCTGATCCTGCTTCCCACCAGGGGCAGCGAACGGCCTCGCCGACGATGGGACAGCGCCCGGCCCAGGGCGATCCCGCCCAGCGCGCCGCCGGGCAGCCGTCGGCAGCGCAGGTGCTGGCCCAGCAGCCCGCGGCTGGTCGGCCCGGCTCCACCATCGGCGCCACCATCGGCGTCGGCGATGTCCGACGGCTGTGGCCGCAGGTGCTGGAGGAGGTCAAGTCTCGGCGTCGTTTCGCCTGGATCCTGCTCAGCCAGAATGCGCAGGTGGTGGATGTCCGCGACGGTGTGCTGGTGCTCGGCTTCAGCAATGCCGGTGCCCGGGACCGGTTTGCGTCGGGCGGCAGCCAGGACGTGTTGCGCGACTGCATGGTGGAGGTGATGGGCGCAGACCTGCGGGTGGACGCCATCATTGACGGCGGCGGCCACCCTGGTGGCGGTCCCTCGGGTGGTTCGGGCGGTGGACAACCCGGTGGCGGTTCCGGTCGTGGGCCCCAAGACGGTGGCAGCCAGGGCGGTGGAACGCCCGGAGGCGGTGAACCAGCCCGGACCGATTGGCAGCACCAGCCCGCTCCCGACCAGTCGGCCGGACCCGGATCTGAATATCCGGCGCCGCAACAGGCCCCGTCGGATGCGACACCCGGCCCCGCAGCGAGCCCGCCCGGGCCAGTGTCGCCCTACCACGACGACCCAGGGCCGCGCACGCCGCCGAGCGCGCCGGAGCCGCCGCCCGAGCAGGTCGACTCGTCGCGGTGGACCGAGCAGGCCCGGCAGAACATCCGCCCGACCGCATCAGGGCCCAGCGCACCCGAGGTGGAGGTGGACGAATCCCAGCTGGTCAGCGAGGACGACGAGTCGCTCGACGAGTCGGGGGAGTCCGCCCACGAGCTGATCACCCGTGCTCTGGGTGGGGTTGTGATCGCCGAGGAGGAAGCCGGCGTCTGACCCGCGCAGAGAACTCAACCCCGTTCCCCGAGCCTGTCGAGGGGCCATCAGCATCCAGAGAGGTCAAAGATGATCCGCACCATCGTTCTGGCGCCCGACTCCTTCAAGGAGTCGCTCACCGCCAAGCAGGTCTGTGAGGCGCTCGAGGCGGGCTTCCGGCAGACCCTGCCGGAGGCGACATTCCTGCACGTCCCGATGGCCGACGGCGGTGAGGGCACGGTGCAGTCGCTGGTGGATGCCACCGGCGGTGAATTGCGCACCACTACGGTCGACGGCCCGTTGGGGGATCCCGTCGACGCCACCTGGGGTGTGCTGGGTGACGGCAGCACGGCGGTGATCGAGATGGCCGAGGCGAGCGGGCTGGGTCTCGTTGCGCGTGACCGACGCGATCCGCGCCGGGCCTCCACCCGCGGCACGGGCCAATTGCTGCTGGCCGCGCTGGATGCCGGGATGCGCCACATCGTGCTGGGCATCGGGGGCAGTGCCACCAATGACGGCGGTGCGGGGCTGGCCCAGGCTCTGGGCGCCCGGCTGCTGGACGAGGCTGGTCAAGAGCTGGCCCCCGGCGGTGCGGCACTCGCCGCGCTGGCCGGCATCGAGGCTTCCGGGCTGGATCCGCGGTTGGCCGAGACCGTGGTCGAGGTGGCCTGCGATGTCAACAATCCCCTGTTCGGCACGGAAGGAGCCAGTGCGGTCTACGGTCCGCAGAAGGGTGCCGACCCTGAGTGCGTCGCCGAGCTGGATGCCGCGCTGGCCCACTACGCCCAGCTGGTCGAGCGAGATCTGGGGCAGCGGGTTGCCGACGTCGCCGGGGCCGGTGCCGCGGGCGGGCTGGGCGCCGGTCTGCTGGCCTTCACCCCGCACTGTCGGCTGCGGCCCGGGATCGACATCGTCGTGGAACAGTCCCGGCTGGCGGACACGGTGCAGGGCGCGGATCTGGTGGTCACCGGCGAGGGGCGGATGGATTCGCAGACCCGCTTCGGGAAGACCCCGAAGGGTGTCGCCGACGTCGCCGCCGCCGCTGGCGTGCCGGTGGTTGCGGTCGCCGGCTGCCTGGGGGAGGGCGCGGAGGTGCTCTACGACGAGGGTTTCGCCGCGATCGTCCCGATCCTTGGTGGTCTGGCGCCGCTCGACGAGGTGCTGGCCGACGGCGCGGCCAACCTCACCCGCACCGCACGCAACATCGGCGCGCTGCTGACGCTCGATGGCGCAAGAACTGTCGGAGCGACCACGTAGGCTGGCACCGATCTGCCGTAGGCGTGGCGGTCACCCAGATTTCTCAGTACAGATGACGTCAACCCCCGGGATGATCCCGCAACGAGAGGAATGCCATGTTCGGTGAAGGTATGGACATGAATGGTCTGCTGGCCCAAGCCCAGGCGATGCAGGCCCAGCTGCAGCAGGCCCAGGACGAACTGGCCAATTCCACCTTCACCGGCACCGCCGGTGGAGACCTGGTGGAGGCCACCATGACCGGCGCCGGTGAGCTGACCGGCCTGGTGATCAAGCCCGAGGCAATCGATCCCGAGGATGCCGAGGGCCTGGCCGATCTGGTGCTGGCCGCCGTCCGCGACGCCTCCGCTCAGGTGCAGGCCAAAGCTGCGGCTGTCATGCCCGCCATGCCGGACATGGGCAGCCTCGGCTTCTGAGCGTCCCCGCTTCGCGAGGCCTCGACAGGCTCGGCCATCGTGGTTGGGTTGGCTGCCAACCTCGCCACGACTCCGAGGCAGAAACCTCACCACGGTCCCCGAGCTCGTCGAGGGGCACTTCTGAAAGGCAATGATGTACGAAGGTCCGGTTCAGGACTTGATCGACGAATTGGGGCGGCTGCCCGGCGTCGGTCCCAAGAGCGCCCAGCGGATCGCCTTCTGGATGCTCGACCAGCCGACCGAGGACATTCAGCGCTTTGCCCAGGTGGTCAGTGAGGTCAAGGCCCGGGCGCGCTTCTGCCAGGTCTGCTTCAACGTCTCGCAAGAAGAGACCTGCCGGATCTGCCGCGACGGCCGTCGTGACCAGACGGTGATCTGCGTCGTCGAGGAGAGCAAGGACGTCGTCGCCATCGAGCGCACCCGGGAATTCCGGGGGCTCTACCACGTGCTCGGCGGCGCGATCAGCCCGATCGACGGCAAGGGCCCGGCCGACCTGCACATCCGCGAACTGCTCAGTCGGCTGGCCGACGGCACGGTGACCGAGATCATCCTGGCCACCGACCCGAATACCGAGGGCGAGGCCACCGCCACGTACCTCTCGCGCCTGCTGAAGGACATGGGGCTGCGGATCAGCCGGCTGGCCTCCGGGTTGCCGGTGGGCGGTGACCTGGAGTACGCCGACGAGGTGACCCTGGGCCGCGCCTTCGAGGGGCGCCGTTATGTCGACGGGTCTGCCCGGCTGGCCCCGCTCGCCTGAGTGCTCGATGGGTTCGGAAACGTGGTGAGGGCCTCGACAGGCTCGGCCATCGGGGTTGAGCAAGCGCCTGACGTCGCTCCCGATCCCCCGAGCACCCAGCCCAACCACGATCCCCGAGCCTGTCCAGGGGTCCCACCACACCGCAGGAGCAGACATGATCAAGCTGGTCGCCACCGACCTGGACGGCACCCTGCTGCGGACGGACAAGTCCGTCAACGCGTGGACCCGCAGTGTGCTCGACGCCGTGCAGGAGCGCGGGGTTCCCGTCGTCCCGGTGACCGCGCGCCAGCCCCGCGGTCTGACCCCGATTGCTGAGGGCTGCGGCCTGACCGGCTGGGCGATCTGCGTCAACGGTGCGCTGGCGATGCACCTGACCACCGATGAGGTGGCTTTCGAGCACCTGATCGACGTCGACTCCCTGGGCAGCCTCACCGCGGCGGCCCGGGAGCGCTTCCCCGGAACCGTCTTCGCGACGGTGCGCGACCGCGGCGCCACCTTCGGTCTGGAACCCGCCTACCGTGCCCTGACCGGGCCGAACGACCATCAGCCGGCCATGCTGGAGTCGCTGGACATGGAGCTTGCCGAGGTGATCGCCGAGCCCGCGCTCAAGCTGTTGGCCCGTCATCCGGAGATTCCCGCACTGGAACTCGCCGCGCACCTCGCGTCGCTGGGGCTGGACGGTGTGCACGCCACCACCTCCGGCGCGGACTTCGTCGAGATGGCCGCCGGAGGAGTGACCAAGGCCACCGCCCTCGCCGAGCTCGCCGGGATGCTGGGCGCAGAACAGGACGAGGTGGTCGCCTTTGGCGATGCCCCCAATGACGTCGAGATGCTGGCGTGGGCCGGCCGCTCCTACGCGATGGACGGCGCGGCCGACGAGGTGCTGGCCGTTGCCACCGGCCGAGCCGGAAGCAACGACGATGACGGCGTCGCCCGCACCCTGATGGCGCTGATCCGCGAAGGCATCATCTGAGTCTGTGGCAGCCGGCCCTTGGGTCTGGGCGGCTCAACCGGCCTCGGCTGCGTGCTCGTCCAGTACCGGCGCGACCGTGGTCTTCCAGAAGTCGCGTGCCTGGCCGCGCAGCGCCTCGACGTCCGTGTCGTTGGTGAGCACGTGCGTGGCGATCTCGGCTCGTTCCTCGTCGGTGACCCTGGCCTCCAGGCGTTCCCAGGCGGCTTCGCGGGTGATGTCCTTCTCCTCCATCAGCCGCTCGACGCGATGTTCGACCTGGCTGGAGACGGCCAGCACCTCGTCGAAGCGCGCGCTCTGGCCCGCTTCGGCCAGCAGGGGAGTGTCCACCACCACGACCGCGTTCGGGCCGGCGTCGCGGGCCAGTTGCTCGATCCGGTGGATGATCCGGGGGTGCATGATCGCCTCCAGCCGCAGCCGGGCATCGCGGGAGGAAAAGGCCAACCGTCCCAGGGCCCGCCGGTCGACGATGCCATCGGCGACGATGTCGTCCCCGAAGACCGACCGGATCTCCTCCTGCACCTCGGGGTCGGTGTCCAGCAGGGTGCTGTTGATCAGGTCGGCGTCGATCACGACGGCGCCCAGACGGCCCAGTTCCTTGGCGACGATCGACGTCCCCGAGGCGGCCCCACCCGTGATCGCAACGGTCAGCAGCGGCCGGCCGGTCTGCTCCATCCGAACGGCGAAGGTGTTTGGGACGTGTGTCTCGAAGTCGGGCTCAGTGCCGGGTTCGAACTCGGGGCGGATCACGTATTCGTCGACGGCGACGCCCTCCTCCTGGGCACGTCGCACGTACTCCTCGGCGGGTAGCACCGGCTTCCACTGCCGGGTGCGGATGGGCTGCGCGGCCCCGGCATCCTCCCGGAGGGCCTGGATCACCATCAGCATCTGGAGGAAGTTGATGATCATCATCGGGAAGCCGATCACGATGATCACCTCCTGCAGGGCCGTCAAGCCGTTCTCGCCGGAGGTCAGGATGATGGAGGCGCAGACGGCCCCGATGGAGAGGGCCCAGAACACGGCCTGGCGTCGCGGCGCGGGATCCTCGTGGCCATTGGCCATGGCGTCCATCACCAGCGCACCCGAATCGATGGAGGTGATGAAGAACAGGACGATGGCCACCAGCGCCACCACGGCGGTGAGCTGGTACAGGGGCAGCGCGCCGAGGAACTGGAACAGGGCGGCCTGCACATCGCCTTCTCCGACGATCGTCTGGGTCAGCTCACCACCACGTCCGGGGGCTGCAGCGGTGGCCCGATCCTGCTGGATGCCGTTGTAGCCGTAGATGGCCATCCAGATGATCACGAACAGCGACGGTGCGCCGAGAGTGCCCAGCACGAACTCCCGGATGGTGCGGCCACGGGAGATCTTGGCCACGAACATACCGACGAAGGGCGCCCAGGTCACGGTCCAGGCCCAGTAGAAGACGGTCCAATCGCCGGACCACTGGCCATCGTGGTGCACGTCGTTGAAGAAGGACAGCACGGGCAGGTTGGCGGCGTAGCCACCGAAGGATTCGACGATCGCTCGCAGTGTTCCCGTGGTGGCTCCGGTGACCAGGATGAAGACCAACAGCGCGCTGACCACCACGATGTTGCCGTAGGACAGGCGCTTGACTCCCTTGTCCATGCCGGCCAGCACCGACGCGAGGGCGATGCCGGTGATGATGACCAGGATTGCGGCCTGAGCCCACGGCGAGATCGCCAGTCCGAAGACGTAGTTGGCACCAGAGTTGATCTGCATCGCGCCCAGCCCGGTGGAGATGGACAGCCCGAAGACGGTGGAGACGATGGCCACCACGTCGATCGCCTTGCCAACGGGGCCGTGGATTCCGTCGCCCAGGAGTGGTTGGAAGGCCGAGGACACGCGTGGCGGCAGCTTGCGCTTGTACGTGAAGTAGCCGAAGCCCAGGCCGGGCACCACCAGGATGGCCCACATGTGCAGGGCGAAGTGGAAATTGGCGATGGCCAGGGCCTGGTCTGCGGCCCGGTCGCTGAAGGGAGCCGTGCCGTCCAGGGGCGGTTTGGCATAGTGGTTCATGGGTTCGGCGATGCCCCAGAACATCAGCACGGCCCCCACCCCGGCGGCGAAGAGCATGCCGAACCAGGCGATGCCCGAATAGTCGGGGGTGGCGTCGTCGTCACCAATCTTGATCTGCCCGTACCGGGACAGCGCCAGGGTGACGGCGAAGACCACCAGCAGGGTCACGGACAGGGTGAAGAACCACCCCATCTGGTATCTGAGGAAGCTGGCGGCCCCACCGAACAGTCCCTTGACCGTGGTGGGGAAGACGCTCATCGTCACGGTGAACAGCACCACCAGCAGGGCCGATCCGAAGAAGATTGACGGCGAGGTGCGCAGTCCGAGGGCGGTATGGAGACGGCGGGCAATGGTGCTCATGAGGCCTTGTCCGGATAGACGTCAATGGTCGCCCTGCCCGGCCAAGAGTGCTGCCCAGCAGTGCGCGAGGTCCGTCGAGCCTACTGGCGCACGGCCGGCGACCGTCGTGAATCGGTCGGCGCGTCGAGGGGTGGGTGATGAAATTCATGGGCTGGGCGCGGCCCCGCAGACTCTCTGGGGCCCGCCTGCGGGGCCGGCCCGGACTACCCAGGGGCTCAGCCCCTGACACCGATCAGTTCATTGGGTACACGGTCCAGCGTGATGGTGCGCGACACCGTCCCGGCCGCGAGGTCCACCCGGTGGAGCCGCTTGTGGGCGGGCTCGCTGACCCAGACCTGGTCTTCCTGCACGAACAGCGTGGGGCGTGGCTGCTGCCACTGCGTGGGCTCGGTCCACGGCCTTGTGACCGGGATCTGCGCCGTGATCTTGCCGGATTTCGGGTTGATCACCCGCAGTCTGCCGTCGGTGCCCAGCACCAGCGCCTCGCCCTCGACGCCTCGGCCCAGCGAGCGGAAGGAGTAGGAGGCCTTCACGTCGACGAGCTTCAGGGTGCCCGTGGCGGTGTCGGTGAGGGTGATCCGGGTGGGGCGTTCCAGCTCGGCCTTCTTGTCCACCTTGTAGTCACCGAGTACGACGGTGGACTTCTCGCTACCGGCCTGGTTGCCGATCCGGCCGTAGGCGTCGGGGGCCTTGACCTTGTTGATCCTGTTGCCCTTGATGATCAGGATTCCGTCCTCGCAGCCGATGCTGATCACGCCGTCCTTGGCGGTTGCTTCGCCGTGCACGCCGGGGCACTTGGTGAATTCGGTGACCTTCTTGCCGTTCGCGTCCTGGATGGCGACGGTGCTGCGCGCTTTCTCATCACCCAGGGTGTGGACCAGCGAATCGTCGTCGCGGAATACGGCGACACCATGGTGGGCCTGCGGCAGCTTCACTTCATGCGTCTGGGGTTTCTCGACGCTCAGACCGGAGGGCTCAAACCATTCGACGCGGCCCTCACCGTCGTAGAACAGCGCGGTCCGGCCACCGTGGTGGACGGCGTGGCCGGGGTGGGAGCCTTGGAAGGTCATGTCGGTGAGCAGCGGTTCGGTCTTGCGCGAGTGGTAGTGGTCGCCGTGGGCGTGACTCCAGACACCCATGTCGAGCACCTTGAAGTGGTCACCCTCGGTCACCAGCAGGTGGCGCCCGTTGCCGGCCTCATTGAGGCGGGTGAAGCCCTCCAGAGGGAAGTCGGCCACCTTCTCGCCCTTCTCCGCGTCGATCACCTGCACACCGCCGTCGTAGGTGACGGCCAGGCGCGGGGTTCGCCCGGCAGCGTCCACGGTCCGACGGCTGGTAGGGCTGTGGGTTGGGGTGGGGCGTTGTGCGGCGGGGGCGTTGGCCGAGCCGCAAGCGCTCAGGGTGGCGAGGCCGACGAGGGCTGCGCAGAAACGAAGAGATCTGGTATCCATAGTGAGAATCATTATCAAAAGAAGTGAGTAGGTCAACTCGGTCTTGGCGACGCATACCGAGTATGCAATCATTGACACATACTTGGTATGCATTGATCCATTGGAGTCCAGATGTCCGTCAGGCAGTCGCTGTTGGCCCTACTCGGTGAGCAGCCCCGGCACGGCTACGAGCTGAAGAGCGAGTTCGACCGGCGCACCGGCAACTCGTGGCCGCTGAACATCGGGCAGGTCTACACCACTCTGGAGCGCCTTGAGCGCGACGGCATGGTGTTACGCGGCGACGAGGATGCCGACGGCCGGGTGGTCTACCGCCTCACCCAGGCGGGGCGCGAGGCGGTGGACGAATGGTTCGCCAATCCCGTCGCCATGAACAACCCGCCGCGCAACGAGCTGGCGATCAAGATCGCGCTGGCGGTCACCCTGCCCGACCTCGACGTCACCCGGCTGATCCAGACCCAGCGTCGCGCCTCGATCGAGAACCTGCAGAACCTCACCCGTGCCCGGCGCGAGGCTGACCCCGACGACCTGGCCTGGCAACTGGTGATCGAGTCGCTGATCCACACCACCGACGCCGAGATCCGCTGGTTGGACCACTGCGAATCCGCGGCCCTGCGCGCCGCCAAGAGGCATCGGGAGGGCAACGCCGCCCCCGCCACCCAGACTTCCCCAACCCAGGACAGGAACTGACATGACGCACGTCCTCGAACTGAAGAAGGTCACGCGCAGTTATGGCGCGAACGAGACGCTCGTCGTCGCACTGGCCGATCTCAACCTCACCCTGGACGTCGGCGAGTTCGTCGCCGTGATGGGCCCCTCCGGCTCCGGTAAGTCAACCCTGCTCGGATTGGCCGGTGGCCTGGACAGCCCCACCTCGGGCGAGGTCACGGTGGGTGGCACCTCGCTGGCGGGCAAGTCGCGCGACGAACTGGCGCGGCTGCGGCGGCGCAGCATCGGCTTCGTCTTCCAGGAGTTCAACATGGTGCCCAGCCTCACGGCGGTGGAGAACATCATGCTGCCGCTGGAACTCGACGGGGTCTCGGCCAAGGATGCCCGCGCCATCGCCGAGGTGGCGCTGCGGCGGGTCGGGCTGGAGGAACTCGCGGATCGCTTCATCGACCAGATGTCCGGCGGTCAGCGGCAGCGGATTGCCATTGCCCGCGCCATCTGCGGCGACCGACGGCTGATCCTGGCTGACGAGCCCACCGGCGCCCTGGATTCCACCACCGGCGACGAGATCATGTCGCTGCTGCGCGATCTGGCCGACGAGGGGGTCGCCATCGTGCTGGTCACCCATGACGCCCGGCACGCCAGCTGGGCAGATCGCGTCGTCTTCCTGCGCGACGGCCGCCAGGTGGACGCCGCCCGCCACGACCCGAACGCGCCGCTGCCCACCAAGTCCACCGCCCAGCCGGAAGATGGGGACGCGTGATGTTCAACTCCCTCGCGCTTCGGTTGGCCCGCCGGGATCTGGCCACCCACAAGGGTCGCAGCCTACTGATCTGTCTGCTGATCGCCCTGCCGATGGCGGTGATGGGATTCGTCTCCGTGCTGGCCGCCAGCTCTGACGCCACCGGGGCCGAGCAGGAAGCCCAACAGTTTGGCCAAGCCGTCGCTGAGGTCACCTCGGCAGACGGGGTGCAGCCAGTGATGAAGGAACAGCCCAAGCTCACCGCGGAGCAGCGAGGCATTCCCAGCACCGTGCGGCAGGTGAAGCTCGTGGTGGATGGTGTCCCGCATGTCGAGCAGATCGTTGCCACGGATCTGGCGGATCCCGCCCAGCGCGGGCGGGTGGTGGGGGACCTCTCCGGTGACCGGGCCGGCATCTGGGTTTCCTCCCTACTGGCCAAGCGGTACCAACTGCACTCGGGTGGTCGTGTGGCCGTCAACGGCAAGGAGTACCAGATCAGTGGCGTGCTGAGGCGCCCCTATGGCGGAGTCTTCGTCTTCCCCGGCCATCCACTGGCCGGACGGGATCTGCAGTCGGTGCTGGTGGTTGGCAAGGCTCCCACCACGGACCAGCAGCGCGACTGGCTGGCCCAAGGTCTCGGCTACAGCCTTCCCGGCGAGAATTCGGCTGCAGCCGATTCGGCCCTCGTCGGCCTTGCCGGAGCCTGGGCCCCCATTCTGCTGACCGGAGCGCTGATCATCAGTGTGATCGCGTCGACGATGGCGGCCGCGGCCTTCTCCATCGGCGTCGCCCAGCAGCGCCGAAGCCTGTCGTTGATCTCCATCACCGGTGCCCCCGGTGCGGTGCTGCAACGGATCGTCGCCGCCCAGGGACTGGTGCTCGGCGTCCCGTCCGCCCTGCTCGGTGTCGGGCTCGGTGCCGGTGTCGGCGCCCTGCTGGTGCGGCAATGGCTCGCCCGAGGCGTCGACTACTTCGCCGGGGTGCACATTCCGTGGGTGCTGCTGCCGCTGATTGCCCTGATCGGGGCGACGGCTGCGGTGCTGGCCGCTTGGCTGCCCGCCTGCAAACTGGCCCATCAGGACGTTCTGGCCGGGGTGCGGTCGGAATCCGAGTCCGCCGTCCCGGCCCGCTTCTCCCGCGCGGGTGCCGCGCTGGTGCTGGCCGCACTGCTTGCCGTGGTGCTGGGCAGCCGCTTCGCGAACCTGAGCGCCGAGCCCTATGCCCGTGGCCTGCACGTGGAGAACTACGTGATCGCCGGCATGATCGCCTGCGCACTGGTCTTCTTCGGGCTGCTGCTGAATGCCGGCTGGCTGTTGTCCCTGCTGGGGAAGCTCTCCAAGCACGGTCCGCTGCCGTGGCGGCTGGCGCTGCGCGATGGGTCACGTCACCGGGCGCGCGCGGTGTCCACCGTCGCGGCGGCCATGGCAGCCGCCACCCTGTTGTCCGCTGCCATGGCCGCCTTCAGCTCGTTGGGCGCCGAGCGGCTGGCCAATGTTCAGCCCGAACGCCCCGGCTGGGGGATGCTCAGTCTCGTCGACGTGGACAGCAAGCCAGTCTCCCCACAGACCGTCTCGGCCGCCGTCGCCGTCATCGGCAAACACCTTGGGCCGGTGGCGCAGCAGGTGACGTTGGGCAAGCCGGATGCATCGAACATCAGCCTGGACTTCGAGTGCACCTCGGGTTCCTGCAGCTATCCGAGCATTCTGGTGGCCACGGCACCACAGGCCGTCGCGCTGCTGGGGGAGGTCGTGGATGACGCGGCGTTGAAGACCCTGGCGTCGGGTGGCGCCATCGCGACCCGACCGGAGGCAGTGCGCGGCGGGAGAGCCAGCTTCTCCCTGATCAAGGGCGACGATCTGCAACCCGTCGCCATCCCCGCTGTCGTCGTCGATGGTTCGGCCGACGTTGTCCTGGTCTCTGAAGCCACCGGCAAGAAGCTGCAGCTGGGGGATCCGACTCCGACGCTGCTCTTCAGGGTGGGGGCAGCCCCCAGCGTCGATCAGGTGTCCGCGGCGTCGACGGACCTGGCGTCGCTCGGGCTGTCGAGCGATCCGCAGATCGAGACCGTGCCCACCGATGGTTACTCCCTCGTGAACCACTACCTGCTGCCGGTGGGGCTGGGGCTGCTGCTGGTGATTGCGCTCATCACCACGGCACTGGGCCTGAAGGATGTCCGCGCCAGTCACGAGACGATGGCGGCGGTCGGGGCCAGCTCGGTCACGATCCGCACCATGGCCGCGGCCCAGGCGTGGGTGGCCAATGGGCTGGGCATCCTGCTGGGCATGGTGACTGGCCTCCTGCCGATGGCGGCGGTGATCGGCGCCTCGGGTGGCCGCTTCCCCTTTGCCGCACCGTGGGGTTATCTGGCCGTCGTGCTGCTGCTGGCGCCCTTGCTGGCGACGGGGCTGGCCTGGTTGCTGACCCGTCCACCGGCGCCGCGCGCCGTCCGGATCGACTGAGAGTGCGCAGACCGATGGCCCTCACCCTGGCCCAACCCGTCTGGCGAACGGGCAGCCCGCACCACAGCACCCCCGCGCGCGAGCGGATGGCCACCGGGGCCACCCTGATCACGCTGATCCGGACCGCCGCCTCCGGCGTGCTCGCCTTCCATGCGGCACGTGTCGACAGCCTGCCGTGGCTGCTCTGGGCGCTGGCGGTCTACTGGATCGGGGACATGGCCGACGGCGCCTGCGCCCGGTACTTCGACCACGAGACCCGCTTCGGGGCGGTGCTGGACATTGTCTGCGACCGGTTCAACGCGGGCGCCTTCTACCTGGGGCTGGGCTGGCTGCGGCCGGAGCTGGCCTGGCCGATTGCGCTCTACGTCGCCGAGTTCATGACCGTCGACACGGTCAACTCTCTGGCCTTCCTGGCCTGGCCGACGCGCTCACCCAACTACTTCTACGAGGTGGATCGCCCCGTCTGGTTGCTGAACTGGTCCAAGCCCGCCAAGGCGGCCAATTCCGCCATCTTCGCGATCCTGCTGATCCTCACCGGCTGGGTCTGGCTGGGCTTCCTGATCGCCGGGGTGATGTGGCTGGTGAAGCTGTGGACGCTGCGACGGATCATGGCCATCGGGCTGCCCCTGCCGACGCCAGGGCCCAGGACCGGAGCCGACGCATGACCACGCTGCTCCTGCTGCTGGGGGTGTCCTTCGTCTCGGCCTTCGTCCCGGTGGTCAACCTGGAGGCCTACCTGGTGGGGCAGTCCGCTCTGGCACCCGGTGGGGTGCTGGCGAGTGCGCTGGTGGCCGCGCTGGGGCAGATGCTCGGCAAGGCGATCTGGTACGAGCTGGGCGCCAACATCGCCCGGATTCCGTGGTTGGCCGCCAAGGTGCAGTCGCCCAAGTGGCAGGTCAGGCACGACGAGTTGGAGGCCCAGCTGCAGGGGCGGCCCTGGTTCACCGCGGGGACGCTGTTGCTGTCGGCCGCGGTGGGCTTTCCGCCCTTCGCCATCATGTCCGTGCTGGCCGGGGACCTGAAGGTGCCGCGGCCAGTCTTCTGGGCCACCGGCTATGCCGGGCGCTTCATCCGCTTCTGGGCGACGCTCGGTGCCGCCGACCAGCTGATCGCCTGGCTCTCCTGAGCTTCTGTGGCCATCGCCTCGGCATGGCGGTTTCGGCTGCCCAGCCCATCAGTCGGCGTCCCGCTGAGGGGGACGGGCCAATTACTTCACTTCTCAATCACGGGTTAGCATCGCCCCCGTGTCCACCACCCCCATGCCGACCCCCGACGCTCGTCCCCGCCTGTGGACCCGACTGTTCACGGCCCTGACCGTCGCCAACTTCTGCGTCGCGGTGATCTTCTACATCCTCACCTCCACGGTGAGCGGCTGGGCCATGACCACCCTGGGGGCCAGTCAGACGCAGGCCGGGCTGGTGGGCACCGCCTGGTTCATCGGCGCCATGGTGGCCCGGCTGTTCAGCGGCCGCACCCTCACCCTGCTGGGCGAGCGCACCACGGTGCTGGTCAGCCTGGCTCTGATGCTGGCCGGCGGTCTGCTCTACTTCACCTGCGATTCGGTGCCCGCGCTGCTGGCCCTGCGCTTCGTGCACGGCATCGGTTTCGGGCTGGCGGCGACGGCGGTGGGCGCCGCTGCCCTCTCCCGGTTGCCGATCACCCGTCGCGGCGAGGGCTCGGGCTGGTTCACCTTCGGGATGGCGATCGCCGCCGGGCTGGGCCCGATGTTCGGCAGCATCCTGCAGCGCAGCCCGCTGGGACAGTTCGCGGTCTTCGTCGCCGCCGTCGCCTGCGGCGTCGTGTCGCTCACCCTGACCCTGCTGGTGGCGCCCCGGCTGCACCCGCGCGACCGCAAGCCCCGCACGTCGGGCTTCCGGCTGGCCGACTACCTGGATCTCACCGTGCTGCCGATCGCCCTGGTGGTGGGGCTGTGCGCGATGCCCTTCGGCGCCATCCTCACCCTGCTCGGTCCCTTCGCCAGCTCGCTCGGGCTGGACGGCGCCGCCGGTCACTACTTCCTGGCCTATGCCGTGGTGATCTCGGTCTCCCGACCCGTCGCGGGCATCCTGCAGGACCGGCACGGTGACACCTCGATCATGCTGCCGATCATGGTGGCGATGGTCGGCGGCATCGTGCTCACCGCCATGGCCAGCACTTACTGGGGACTGGTGGCCGCCGGGGCGCTGCTCGGGCTGGGCCACGGCACCCTGGTGCCCGCCGGGCAGACCGTCGCGCTCAATCTGGTCGGCTCGGCCCGCGCCGGAATCGGGGTGGGCAGCTACTTCCTCTTCGTCGACGCCGGGACGGGGATCGGCCCCTTCCTGCTGGGTGCCCTGGTGGGGCCGATCGGCTACCGGGGGGCCTTCCTGGTGGGAGCCGGCTGTGGCTTCGCCGGTCTGCTGGCGATGCTGGTGCTCCGACGCCGGCTGGCCGCCGCACGCTGATCTGGCCCGGATGGCCCGCTGAACCGGCGCCGGCAGATCCACCCGGTACCACGGTGCACGTCGGACCGCCCCGGGCACGTGGTGCAGCGCGTGCCCGGGGAACTTGGAATGTGCACCGTCGGATCTGGACGGCGGGGGTGGCCTTCTTGGCCTGGCGTGAAATGCGTTTGGGGCTCCCGTCGCATCCGCCTAGAATGAGCCCGTCGCAAGGCACTGATGGGGCCATCACCCCGGAGCTGCCGGAAGAACGGCCGGGCAACCGGCTCACTAGACCCGGCCGCGACGAGCAAGAGTGGGGGAGGCAACACTCCCCAAGGAGGGTGGTACCGCGGGCCGCCCGGACACGCGTCCGGCAGTCTCGTCCCTTCGTCTGAAGACCCGACGAAGAGGACAGCGATGAGCACCGACGCACAGACCCCCCAGAACCGGTACAAGTCCGTCCCGGCCCAGATCGACCTGCCGGCCATGGAGCACGAGATCCTGGACTTCTGGGCCCAGAACAAGACCTTTGACCAGACCCTGGCCAAGACCGCCGACGGCGAGCCGTGGACCTTCTACGAGGGCCCGCCCACCGCCAACGGCCAGCCCGGCACCCACCACATTGAGGCCCGCGTCTTCAAGGACGTCTTCCCGCGCTTCAAGACCATGCAGGGCCGACGGGTGGACCGCAAGGCCGGCTGGGACTGCCACGGCCTGCCCGTGGAACTGGCGGTGGAGAAGGAGGTCGGCATCGACTCCAAGGACCAGATCGAGGAGTACGGCGTTGAGGCCTTCAACGCGAAGTGCCGCGAATCGGTCAGCCGTCACGTCGGCCAGTTCGCCGAGCTCACCAACCGGATGGGCTACTGGGTGAACATGGACGAGGCCTACTGGACGATGGCCCCGGAGTACGTCGACTCCGAGTGGTGGGCGCTGAAGACCATCTTCGACAAGGGCCTGCTGGTGGAGGACTTCCGTGTCGCCCCCTACTGCCCGCACGACCAGACCGCCCTCTCGGACCACGAGCTGGCGCAGGGCTACGAGGACACCGTCGACACCACCGTCTTCGCCCGCTTCCCGCTGACCAGCGGCCCGCTGGCCGGCAAGGCGGACCTGGCCATCTGGACCACCACCCCGTGGACCCTGATCGCCAATGTCACCGTCGCCGCGGGTGGGGACATCGACTACTGCGTCGCCCACAAGGACGGCGAGACCCCCGTCGTGCTGGCCGTGGAGAACGTTGCCACCGCCCTCGACGAGAGCTGGACCATCGGCGAGACCTTCAAGGGTGCGCAGATGGAGGGCTGGACCTACCAGCGTCCCTTCGACTGCATGGAGCAGCCGGGCAAGAGCTGGTTCGTGGTGCTGGAGGACTATGTCGCCGTGGGTGAGGGCACTGGCCTGGTGCATCAGGCGATGGCCTTCGGCCAGGACGATTACGAGTCCAACAAGCGCAACGGCGTGGAATTCGTCAACCCAATCGGCGTCGACGGCTGCTTCAAGGACGGCCAGGGATTTGTCTCTGGCCTCTTCTTCAAGGCCGCGGACCCGGTGATCATCGACCAGCTGCGCGAGGCCGGGCTGCTGCTGAGCACCCTGGACCACGAACACCCCTACCCGCACTGTTGGCGCTGCCACACGCCGCTGATGTACTACGCCATGCCCAGCTGGTACATCCGCACCACGCAGCGCAAGGAGCAGCTGCTGGCCGAGAACGAGAAGACCAACTGGTACCCCGAATCGATCAAGCACGGCCGCTTCGGTGACTGGCTGAACAACAACATCGACTGGGCGCTGAGCCGCAGCCGCTACTGGGGCACGCCGCTGCCCGTCTGGCGCAATGACGAGGACCCGGCCAAGGTGATCTGCGTCGGATCCCGGGCGGAGCTGGCCGAACTCAGTGGTCAGCCCGAGGTGGCGACGATGGACCCGCACCGGCCCTTCGTCGACGACGTCACCTTCACCGTCCAGGGCACCAGCGGCACCTACCGTCGCGTGCCCGAGGTGATCGACGCCTGGTTCGACTCCGGATCGATGCCCTTCGCACAGTGGGGCTTCCCGTGGGTGGAGGGCAGCAAGGAGAAGTTCGAGGCCAACTACCCGGCCGACTTCATCTGCGAGGCCACGGACCAGACCCGCGGTTGGTTCTACACGCTGATGGCGGTGAACACGCTGGTCTTCGACCAGAGCTCCTACAAGAACGTGCTCTGCCTGGGCCACATTCTGGCCGAGGACGGCCGCAAGATGAGCAAGCACCTGGGCAACATCCTGCTGCCCATCCCGCTGATGGACAAGCACGGTGCCGATGCCGTGCGGTGGTTCATGGCCGCCTCCGGTTCGCCGTGGGCAGCCCGACGAGTGGGCGACGGCACCATCACCGAAACGGTCCGCAAGGTGCTGCTGACCTACTGGAATACCGTCGCCTTCCACGCGCTGTACGCAAATGCCAATGGGTGGGTTCCCGGGGCCTCGACAGGCTCGGCCGCCCTGGGTACGTCCCCCGAGCCTGTCGAGGGGCGTCACGTCCTGGATCGCTGGCTGGTCTCTGCCACCAACCAGCTCGTCGTGGACGTGACCGAGGCCCTGGAGAACTTCGACACCCAGCACGCGGGCAGTCGGATCGCCGACTTCGTCGACGAGCTGAGCAACTGGTACGTGCGGCGCAGCCGTCGTCGCTTCTGGGACGGCGACCAGTCCGCGCTGACCACGCTGCACGAGACCCTCGAGGTGCTCACCCGGTTGATGGCGCCACTGGTGCCCTTCATCACCGAACGGGTCTGGCAGGACCTCTTCGTCACCACCAACCCCGACGCCCCGAAGTCCGTGCACCTGGCCGACTGGCCGGTGGCCGACACCGCGGCGATCAACCCGGAGCTGGGCAAGGCGATGGAGATGACCAAGCGTCTGGTGGAGCTGGGCCGCAGTGCCCGCGCCGAGGCCAAGGTGAAGACCCGTCAGCCGTTGGCGCGGATGCTGGTGCCCAGCTATGCGCACGCCCAGCTGGACGACAGCCTGGTGGCGGAGATCGCCGCCGAGTTGAACATCGCCCGGATCGAGTCCTTCAGCTCGGCCGGGGACGTCGTCGACTACTCCGCCAAGGGCAACTTCCGCGCCCTGGGCAAGCGCTTCGGCAAGCAGACCCCGCTGGTGGCCAAGGCCATTGCACAGGCCGATGCCGCGAAGTTGGCCGCCGACCTGACCTCGAACGGCACCGCGACGGTGGACTTCGAGGGCGGCACCCAGGTGAGCGCCGACGAGGTGATCATCTCCGAGCGCCCCCGCGAGGGCTGGAGCGTGGTCAACGAGCAGGGCGAGACGGTTGCCCTGGATCTGCAGCTCACCCCGGAGCTGGTGCAGGCCGGCCTGGCCCGCGACGTGATCCGCTTCGTCCAGGAGACCCGCAAGGCCACCGGCCTGGAGGTCAGCGACCGGATCAGCCTGCAGTGGGCCGCCGCCGGAGACCTGGCCCAGGCCGTCAGCACGCACAAGCAGCTGATTGCCGACGAGGTGCTCGCCACCTCGATGGCGCAGGGAATCCAGGCCGACGACTGGGTCGTGGAGAAGGACCTGGGTCTGGCGGTGCAGGTCACCAAGGCCTGACTCCAGCCCGGTCGCGCTGAATGCGCTGTTGACCAGCGCGGACACTACCCGTCGTCCTTCCTGGGGACGGCGGGTAGTTTCACTCAGTCAATCTTTGGGCAAAGGATGCAACGCGTCGGTGCAGGTGGGGCGTAGTGAAGGAAGGAGGCCGCACAGGAGCCGGCCCCGGAATTCACAGGAGAGATCATGAACGGCACTCACCCGCGCCACACCCGTCGGCTCGCCACCCTGACGCTCAGCCTCGGGCTGGTCTCCAGCCTCGGGCTGTCCCTCACCCCCGCCCGGGCCGCGGACCCGGTGCAACCCGGCAAGACGTCCTACATCAACTTCGGCGAGACCCGCCGGGTGGGCAATGTCGAGTTGCGCGTCGGCTACG
Organism: Luteococcus sp. H91; assembly: GCF_038433135.1. NCBI lineage: Bacteria > Bacillati > Actinomycetota > Actinomycetes > Propionibacteriales > Propionibacteriaceae > Luteococcus > Luteococcus sp. H91. The sequence goes on from NZ_JBCDMV010000002.1 coordinate 194,899, forward strand.
GCGACAGGCTGGGCGAATCGGATGTCTTCGAGCACCTGGTGAAGGTCTGCAACCGGGGCTCGGAGCCCCAGCCCGTCGGCCCGGACACCTTCAGCTACACCACCACGGACCGCAACACCCGGATCTACCAGCCGCACGACGGCTACCTGTACTACGGCCTGAAGAACCAGCTGCTGGCTCCCGGCCGCTGCGTCACCGGCTCCCTGGTCTCCATGGGTCAGGAGCCGAACCAGCTCAGTTTCCATGATCTGCGCACCAACCAGCGCGTCGACGTGCTGCCCGCCACCGAGTGGGAGGCAATCGCGAAGGTCGGCTGGCCGCGTGCCGCCGGCACCAGCGGCTACCACGGTGACTTCACCAACGACACGGTGGCCGACGTGGTTGCCCTGTCCAAGGGGGAGATCGTGACCTACCGCACCGTCAATGGCCCGTCGCTGAAGACGGCCGGCGGAACCGGTGCCCGCGGCCTGAACTCGGCCTACACCTGGATCGGCAAGGCCAATGACATGGACCACAACGGCGCCACCGACCTGCTGGCCCGCGACGCCTCCGGAACCATGTGGCAGCAGCGGATGCAGGGCAACAATCGGGCCGGCTTCGCCACGATCATCGGGTACGGGTTCAACGACGCCAAGGACATGACGGTGCTGAACGACGTCACCGGCGACGGGCATCCGGAGCTGCTCGCGATCCGCAAGGACAACACCCTCACCCGGCAGGCGGTTCGGCAGGGCCGGATGCCCAGCCCGGTGAAGATCGGCAAGAACTGGGGTGATGTGCGCGAGATCCTGTCCGTCGGCGACTTCTCCGGCGACGGCAAGGCAGATCTGCTGGCCATCACCAAGGACGGCAAGCTCTACCGTTACACGCTGAACTCGCGGGGCACGGTGACCTCCAAGAAGGAGGTGGGCCATGGCTGGGGCGGCTTCAGCCAGGTGTTCAGCCCCGGCGACCTGAACCGGGACGGTCGACGAGACATGGTGGGCGTGCGCAGCGACGGCAACTTGTACTTCTACGCCAACCTGGGTGTCGGCCGGTGGAGCGGCAAGAAGCAGATCGGCAAGAACTGGCAGGCGATCCGCTCGATGGCCTGACCCATTCGCTGCCGCGAGCGTGGCCCGTGCCTCTGGATCGGGGCACGGGCCGCGCCCGTGCTGCCCGATGGTGAGGGCGCACTGATCCTGATGGCTTGCCTCGGCGTGCATGCGGCCTTTTCTCCTGACGCCGCAGCGTGCAAGGCTTGGGGGCATGGAGACCTTGGCAGATCAGGCAGTGCAGAACCCCGCGTCGGTGAAGAGCCCCGTCAGGTGGGGCATCGCCGGGCCTGGACGGATGGCTCAGTCCTTCGTGAAGGATTTTGAGCACGTCCCCGACGCCGTGCCCTTCGCCGTCGGATCTCGTGATCTGGACCGCGCGCAGGCCTTTGCCAGCCAGTACGGCCTGGAGCGGGGCTTCGGCAGCTACCAGGAGCTGTGCGCCTGCCCGGAGGTGGACGTGGTCTACATCTCCACCCCGCACCCGCAGCACAAGGCGATCGCGTTGGAGGCCATCCGCAACGGCAAGGGCGTGCTGGTGGAGAAGGCCTTTGCGACGACGCTGGCCGGTGCCCAGGAGATCGTCGACGCTGCCCGCGAGGCCAAGGTCTTTGCGATGGAGGCACTGTGGACCCGCTTCCAGCCCGTCGTCCGGGCCCTGCACGAGGTGGTCGACGAGGGGCAGCTCGGCACCATCCTGGGGGTGCAGGGTGACCTCTTTGCCCAGCGTGACTTCAACCCAGACGACCGGCTCTTCGCCAAGGAGCTCGGCGGTGGCGCGGTGCTGGACCTGGGCGTCTACGTGCTGCACTTTGCGCAGGACTTCCTCGGCAGCCCCAAGGCCATGACCGTCAGCGGCAGCATGTACCCCAATGGCGTCGATGCCCAGGCCGGAATGGTGCTCACCTACGATTCGGGAGCGCTCGCGACGCTGGCGGTCTCGCTGCAGTCCGCCGGGCCCGGCCGGATGGTCGTGATGGGTGACCAGGGCTGGGCCGAGGTCAAGCCCCGCTTCCACCACCCCGACCGCGTCGTGCTGCACCGCAAGGGCGTCACCCCGCGCACCCTGGCGACGGCGCCGCTGGGGGCGGGCTACAGTCACGAGATCGAGGAGGTGACCCGCTGCATCCTCGCCGGGAAGACCGAGAGCGAGATCATGCCGCTGGACGACACCCTGGCGGTGATGGCGCAGCTTGAGCAGGCCCTGCGGGATCTGGGTATCGAGCACACCGACCAGCCGCTGTGACGATGACTGATCCCGTGGACGTGAGCGTCGAACTCAATCTGGCCAAGACTCGTTTTGAGGCGTGGGTGGGCGACGAGTTGGCCGGGTTCATGGATTATCACCCTTTGCCGGACGGTGTTCTGGAGGTGGTCTGCACCGAGGTGGACGAACGTTTCCTGGGGCGCGGTGTCGCCACCAAGCTGGTCGGTGAGGCGTTGATGAGGATCATGACCGACGGCGACCGGATCGTGGCCAGCTGCCCCTTCGTTGCGCACTACATCACCGAGCACCCGGAGTTCGCCCCCCTGCGTCGCCGTGTCGCGGAGTGATCCCGTGCCGTGGCAGGCTCGCCCTTGGCGTAACCCCTGTCCTTCCGCTCGGGGATCGGGCAGGATCAAGGCATGAACATCACTGTTGTGCTGAAGAACGAGAAGAAGCGTTATGAGGCCGCTGCCGATGGCCAGCTGGCCGGCTTCATCACCTACGAACCCGAAGGGAATGTGCTGGATCTGCAGCACACCGAGGTCCTGCCCGAGTACGAGGGTCAGGGCGTCGGCACCGAACTGGTGAAGCAGACCCTTGACCTGGTGCGCACCATCGGCAAGAAGGTGAAGCCGAGCTGCTCCTTCGTGAAGTCCTACATCGACGAGAACCCCGAGTACCAGGATCTGCTGGCCTGATCCCGACTGTGGCCCCTCGACGAGCTCGGGGATCGTGGTTGCGTGAGTGCGGTGTGGTGACCGCGATGGCCGAGCCTGTCGAGGCCCCTTGTCGGGAGCAGCTTCACGAGCCCTTGGGCAACGATTTGTGTTCGTCGTGCCCAAGGGCTTCGTCGTCCTCATCGTCGTCGCTGCCCAGCAGTGCCGCGGAGACCATCATCGGCACCAGCATGATCCACCAGTACTGCCAGCCGGTCACAAAGCAGATGATCAACGCCAACGGGAAGGCAGCGCCGGAGATGCTCTGGCGCCAGTTCCAACCGCCGTTCCTGGCGCTGGTCACCTGCCCGGAGGTCGTGGCCGACGGTTGGAGCAGCGGCGGCTGACCCTGCAAGGGCGGCAGGTCCTCGAACAGCGGCGTCAACTGGGTGTTGGTCTTCGCGGCCAGCGCGACGCTCATCCGCTCCTCGAACTCGGCGACGTCCAGTCGACCCGCGGCATGGTGCTCCCTCAACTGTCCGACGGCGCGGTCGCGTTCCTCGTCGCCGATCCGGTAGGGCCTGGGCATCAATTCGTCCACATTCCAAGGCTAGGGTCTGGCCGGTTCGTCCCGGCCCCGCCGCAAGTACAGGCAGTGTCTTCCCATCCGTCGGATCTCCGCGGATCGGGGGAGTCTGCTGGGTACAGTGGTCCGCGGCGCCCACGACGGGTTGCCGGCAACCGGGAGGTGTGATGGGACGGATCGTCCAGAAGTTCGGTGGGTCGTCGGTGGCGGATGCTGCCTCGATCAAGCGCGTGGCGCGCCGAATTCTCAATGCCAAGCTGGCCGGTAATGACGTCGTCGTGGTGATCTCCGCGATGGGTGACACTACCGACGAGCTGATGGACCTGGCCATGCAGGTCAGCCCGCAGCCCAAGGCGCGCGAGCTGGACATGCTGTTGACCACGGGTGAGCGCCAGTCCGCCGCGCTGCTGGCGATGGCGCTGAGCGACCTGGGCGCCGAGGCGCGCAGCTACACCGGCTCCCAGGCCGGTGTGATCACCACCGGCACCCACGGCAATGCCCGGATCATCGACATCACCCCCGGCCGGGTCGAGGCCGCCCTGAACGAGGGGGCCGTGGTGATCGTCGCCGGCTTCCAGGGCGTCTCCCAGACCACCAAGGACGTCACGACGCTGGGCCGCGGCGCCTCGGACACCACCGCCGTCGCCCTGGCCGCCGCGCTGGGCGCCGACTACTGCGAGATCTACTCCGACGTCGACGGCGTCTTCACCGCGGATCCGCGGATCGTGCCCGGTGCCCGTCGGATCCCCGAGATCAGCTACGAGGAGATGCTGGAGATGGCCGCCAATGGCGCCAAGATCCTGCACCTGCGCTGCGTCGAGTACGCGCGGCGCGAGAACGTCCCCGTCCATGTCCGTTCGTCCTTCTCCGACAAGCCCGGCACCTGGGTCAAGGACCTCAGCAAAGGAAATCCGATGGAACAAGCACTGATCACCGGCGTCGCGCAGGACACCAAGGAAGCCAAGATCACCGTCGTCGGCGTGCCCGACCGTCCCGGTGAGGCTGCCGAGATCTTCGACACCATCGCCCGGGCCGAGATCAACATCGACATGATCGTGCAGAACGTCTCCGAGGTGGCCAGCGGCCGCACGGACATCTCCTTCACCCTGCCCAGCAGCGACGGTCGCAAGGCGATCGAGGTGCTGAACATGATGAAGGACAAGATCGGTTTCCAGGAACTGCTCTACGACGACCAGATCGGCAAGGTCTCGGTGATCGGCGTCGGGATGCGCTCGCACCCCGGTGTCACCGCCAAGTTCTTCCGCGCGCTGGCCGACGCCGAGGTCAACATCGACATGATCAGCACCTCGGAGATCCGGATCTCCGTCGTGGTGGACGCGGATCACGTGAATGACGCCGTGCGCGCGGCCCACACCGCCTTTGGTCTGGACGCCGACGGGGAGGCCGTGGTCTACGCCGGCACTGGCCGGTGACCCACGCCCCGGGGGAGGAGCGTCGGGCCATGGAGCTCGACGCAGCCACGGCGGACGTGGAGCCCACGGTGGGCACCGATCCCGCCGCGGCTCCTCGCCATGCCCAGAAGACCGACTCGGTGGCGCGCAACAGCGCCCTGATGGCGATGGGATCGCTGGCGAGCCGGATCTTGGGTTTCGGCCGACAGTACTTGTTTGCGCAGGTGGTGGCTGCCTCGGCCGTGGCGACGGCCTTCAACGTCGCCAATTCACTTCCCAACTACCTGCTCACCGTGCTCAACGCTGGCGTGCTCAATGCGGTGCTGATCCCGCAAATCACCGCCGCGATGAAACACAAGGACGGTGGGCAGGAATTCGTCGACAAGCTACTGACAGCCGCCATCAGTGCCATTGCCCTGTTGGCCCTGGCCGGAACGCTGCTGAGTCCGTGGCTGGTGGACCTCACCAACAGCCAGCAGGGAGCCGCGCTGCGGCTGTCCATACTGTTCGGGCTCATCTGCGTGCCGCAGGTGCTCTTCTACGGCCTCTATTCCGTGCTGGGCAATGTGCTCAATGCCCGCGACCAGTTTGCCGCCTTCATGTGGGCCCCGGCCCTGGCCAATGTGGTGCAGATCGCTGGGCTGGGCTTCTTCTTGTGGAAGTGGGGGTTGCAGATCAACCCCGCCACCTGGACGATGCCCATGGTGTGGACCTTGGCAGGTTCCACCACGCTGGGCATCGCCACTCAGGCCTTCATCCTGATCCCGCCGCTGGTCAAGGGCGGTTTCCGTTACCGGCCGCGCTGGGGTCTGCGGGGCTCGGGTCTCGGCTCGGCCTCCAGGATGGTCGGTTGGACCCTGACCGCCCTGCTCGTTTCGCTGGCCGGTGGACTGCTCGTGCAGATCGTGCTCACCTCGCTTCCGGATGCGCCCGGCATCGGCGGTTTCGCCTCCTACAACTTCGCTTTCCTGATCTTTGCCCTGCCGCACGGTCTGATCACCGTCAGCGTGATCACCGCGCTCTTCCCCCAGATGAGCCGGGCGTGGCAGGGCGGGGATGTGCGTGAGCTTCGGCGCCTGCTGATCCGTGCGTTGAAGACCCCGGCCGTTGCGGTGATCCCCGCAAGCGCTGCCATGATCGCGATGGCTGATCCGATCGTGGACGTCATGCTGCGGCTTCCGGATTCGCAGTCGGGACCCGTCGTCCTGGCGCTTCGGATCATGTCCTTCGGCATCCTCGGATATGGCATCAGCGTGCTGCAGCAACGCTACTGCTATGTCCGTGAGGAGGGCCGGGACAACTTCTACTACCAGGGCTTCCTCACCCTGATCCAGGTACTGTCCGCCGTGCTCGCCCTGTGGTTCCTCCCGGACCGATGGGTTCTTCCAGCCGTGGCACTTGGCCTGGTGGTGGGAAATTGGGGCCAGTCTCTGGTCTGGATGTTGGTTGCCCGACGCCAGCTGGGCGGTCTTGGCCTGAATGGTGTCTTCCGGCTGTGGACCCGGCTGGCGATCGCCTCCGTCGCGGCCGGCGGCACCGCCTGGCTGGCGGTCTATGGCATGAGCGGTCTGGGCCGTTCCTGGCTGCTCTCCCTGGCCAGCTGCGCCGTCGCGGGGCTGTGCTTCGGCCTGGTCTTCGTGGCGGGTGCCAAGTTGCTGCGGATCCGCGAGGTGGACGAACTGCTGGCCCCGGTGCTGCGTCGCCTGCCGATCGGACGCTGAGCACCGGTCCGCTCCCGGACCCCGGAGCCACAGGGGCGTTTGACCCAGGAGGTCACCGCGCGTTCAGGGGCGAGGCGACACCGGGCCGCGACGGCACACATGCAGGAAGGCCCCGGCGAATACCGGGGCCTTCCAAGGTGCGAGTCTCGCTCGGGGGTTCGAGACTCACGATTCAGGAGCAACACTCGGGGGATTGTTGCTCCAGTTGTGTTGATGACGCTCGGGGGTTCGTCATCTGCCAACAACTGTATGGGGGGCATCAGAATAAGTGCAATGCGAGAAGCCCGTTTTCAGTTGTTCAGTGTTAAGTGCTGTGACTTGACCGCAATACCAGGTGAACCCCCTTGCCAGCGAGGTAAACGTGGGGCAAACGCAAGATGTTGGTCGGGTGTCCACATGTTTGGCCCCGAACGCCAAGAAGCCGTTTGTGGGGAGATTCCACCACAAACGGCTTCCGGCAATGGTCGGGGTGACAGGATTTGAACCTGCGACCTCGTCGTCCCGAACGACGCGCGCTACCAAGCTGCGCCACACCCCGGTACTGCTTCTTGGCCCGAAGGCCGTGGACAACTGTAGCCCACATCGAGCCGGAGAACCAATCGAAGCCGCGGTGACCTCAGGCGTCGTCGCGGGCGACCAACGTGAGCAGCGTCGCCTCCGGTCGGCAGGCGATCCGATACGGGGCGAAGGGGGAGGAGCCCAGGCCGGCCGAGACGTGCAGCCAGCTGGTGTGATCCATGCCATCCTGGCCCGTCACGGTGTGGGTGCTGACGCCCTTGACCCGCTCGACGTCGAGATCGCAGTTGGTCACCAGAGCGCCCTTGAAGGGCACACACACTTGGCCGCCGTGGGTGTGGCCAGCGAAGATCATGTCCATCCCGTCGGCCGTCATGGGGTCGAGCAGCCGCAGGTAGGGGGCGTGGGTGACGGCGACGTTGAGGTCGTAGCCCTCCAGCGCCGGCCCGGCCACCTGGGAGTAGTCATCCTTGTCCAGGTGCGCATCGTCGGTACCGCGGAAGGCGATTCGTCGTCCGGCCACCGTGAGCTCAGCACGACGTTGGTTCAGATCGGCCCAGCCGCGCGACGTCATGGCCGCGCGCAGGTCGTCGAAGGGCAGGGCGGGCTTGTCGTGCTCGTGCGCCTTGGAGGGCCCGGCCAGGTACTTCGCCGGATTCTTGAAGCCGGGCATTGTGTAGTCGTTCGAGCCGAAGACGAAGACGCCGGGAATGTCCAGCAGGCGACCCCACGCCTCCAGCAGGGGCTGGATCGCGTCGGGGGCGCAGAAGTTGTCACCGGTGTTCACCACCAGATCCGGCTCCAGACCGGCCAACCGGCTGATCCACTCCAGTTTGGCCCGTTGCCCCGGCAGCAGGTGGATGTCGCTGATGTGCAACACCCGGATCGGCTCCTGGCCGGTCGGGAGCACCGGCACCGCCACCCGTTGCAGCGTGAACTGTCGGGCCTCCCACAGGCCATAGCCCAGCGCCGCGCTCCCGGCCGTCAGCGTTGCCGCCGCAAGCCGCCCGAGCCCGCTCACGGAGTCTTCTTCGCGACGGGCTGCTTGGCCTTGGCCTGGGCCGCCTTGGCAGCGGCCGCGCGTTGCGCGGCGGCCCTGGCGGCTGCGGCGCGTTGTGCTGAGGCTTGCGCGGCCTTGGCCTGCGCTGCCCTGGCGGCTGCGGCGCGTTGGGCTGCGGCCTGTGCGGCTCTGGCCTGCGCTGCCCTGGCGGCTGCGGCTTGCGCGGCTCTGGCCTGGGCGGCGCGTTGCGCGGCAGCCTGGGCCGTCTTGGTCTGGGCGGCGCGCTGGGCCGCCTGCTGGGCCGCGAGCTGCGCGGCCCTCGCCTGGGCTGCCTTCTGCTGCGCCGCCTTGCGCTGGGCGGCCTGCACGGCTGCTCGCTTCCGGGTCTCGCGCAGCGTCGCCTCCTGGGAGGTGCGCGACGACTTCTTGCTGGGCGACGGGCTGTTGGGCTTGGCCGGCGTTGACTTGGGCTTGGGGCCCTTCGAGATGACGAACTGGACGTTGCGGCTCAGCGGGTGGGTGCCACTGCTCGGGTAGGCGTACAGGTAGGTTCCCTTGGGGCGCGAGCTGTACTGGTAGACCATCTCGGTGCCGAAGCCGACGGCCTCGACGGCGGCCATCGCGTCGCGGCGGCTCATCCCTTCGATGTTCGGCAGCGCAACGCGCTTGCCCTCGATCACCGAGGCGCCGGGTTCGACGAACTTGCCGGGGGTGTCCACATTCTCCAGCGCGGCGCTCATGGCGGTACGCCAGATCCGGCCCGCGTCGCCACCACCGGAACCGTTGATGTAGTAACCGTTGGGGTAGTCGGTGCCGTGGGCGTACTTGCCGGTCAGCGAGCGGCGGCTCTTGCCCTTGTAGACCGGGGCCTGCTTGTCGGCGGCGATCATGGCGACGCCCGCCATGTCCGGGGTGTAGCCGGCCAGCCAGACGGCCTCGGCGGAGTTGGTGGTACCGGTCTTGGCGGCCTGGTCACGGCTGTCGTTCAGGTGCGCCGGGCGGGCGGTACCGCTCTCGATCACCTGCTGCAGGATCTTGTTCACGCCGTCGGCGATCTGCGGCTCCATCACCTTCTGGCAGTCGCCGCCGGGGACCTCGACATTCTTGCCGGCCTTGGTGGTGACCGACGCGATGATGTTCGGGTTGCAGTGCACGCCGCGGTTGGCGAAGGTGGCGTAGCCCTCGGCCATGGACAGCGGTGTCACCTCGACCGGGCCCAGCGTGAAGGACGGAATGTTGTCGTAGCCGCCATTGGCGCCCGGGGCATTGTCCTTGATCATGTCCTTGCCATCGGCGCGCTTCACGCCAGCGGCCTGGGTCATCTTGACCACATTGCACAGGCCGACATCGCGCGACAGCGGCACGAAGTAGGTGTTGGTGGACTGCTTGGCGGCCCGGTACATGTCCATCGAGCCCTGACCGGGGGTGGAATTCTTCACCGGGAAGTCGCCCTGCACGAAGGGCCCATTGCAGGCCTGGAAGGTCTGCCCCTTGAAGTTCATCTTTGGCTGGGCGTCATAGCGACGGCTGGGCGTGATGCCCTTCTGAAGGGCCGCGGCCATCGTGAAGGTCTTGAAGGTGGAGCCGGCCTGGTAGCCCTCCGCGCCGCCGTGTTCGGCGTCGACCGAATAGTTGTACCAGGTCTGGCCGGGTCCGTCGCCGATCTTGGTGCGGTTCTGCGCCATGGCGACGATCAGTCCGCTCTTGGGCTGGATCAGCACCGCGGTGGAGATGAACGGGTCGGTGGGGGCGATCAGCCGGTTCACGGCCTTCTCCGCGGACGCCTGCGCCTTCGGATCGATCAAGGTCTTGATGGTCAGGCCGCCGCGCTGCAGGGTGCTCAGCCGGTCAGTCCGGGACTTGCCCAGCACCTTGAAGTCCTCGCTGAGCAGCGTGTTCTTCACGTACAGGCACAGCGTCTGGAAGGGGGAGGAGATGCAGTCCTGCGGCGTGGGCTGCACCTTGGACTTGTCAAAGCCCTCCTTCTTGGCCTTGGCGGCCTCCGCCGGGGTGATCTTCTTCAGCTCCACCATCCGGTTCAGCACGATGTTGCGCCGGTTGATCGCACCCTGGGGGTTGTTGATCGGGTCCGTCGCGGCCGGATTCTGCACCAGGCCGGCGAGCATGGCCGCCTGCCCGAGCGTCAGCTGGGACGCCGAGGTGTTGAAGTAGCGTCGCGACGCAGCCTCGACGCCGTAGGCATTGGCGCCGTAGAAGGCAATGTTCATGTAGCGCTCAAGAATCTGCTTCTTGGTGAGCTTCTTCTCCACCGCCACCGCATAGCGCAGCTCGCGCACCTTGCGGGTCAGGGTCTGCTCCTGGGCACGCTCCCGGGCCGCCGGGTCGTTGGCCACGGTGGCGGCCTCGATCTGCACCTGCTTCACGTACTGCTGGGTCAGCGTCGACCCGCCCTGGGTGGTGCCCGACGCGCTGCGCACCGCAGCGCGGGCGGTGCCCTTGAAGTCGATGGCGCCGTGCTCGTAGAAGCGGTAGTCCTCGATCGCAAGCTGCGCGGTCTGCATGATGGGCGCGATCTTGTTCAGCGGAACGTAGACCCGGTTCTCGGCGTAGAACTCGGCCAGCGTCGAACCGTCGGCCATCAGCACCTTGGAGCGCTCGGACTGCTGACCGATCGTCAGATCGGCGGGCAGCGACTCGAGCGAGTCGGCGCCAGCCTTGACCACAGTTCCGGTCAGGAAGGCTGCGGGTAGCGCGAGCCCAGCGACCAACAGTCCGCTGAGTACGCTCAACACACCGAACCAGGCCAAGTGGTAGGCATTGCTGCCCAGCTTGCGAGAAGTCATGAGACCAAGAATACGTGAGGGATCTGACAGTCTCGGCCCCGTGCCGGGTTGGTGACGCGCATTCTTGCACGACCCGCACATGTTTGGGCACCGCATCCACAGGGGATTGTCAACCGGTGTACTACCCGCTACATTCGGCCCAAAGACGCGCTGACTATGCCCAATGAGGGGTAAGTAGGCCCCAGGCGGAAGGAGAGCTGTGATGACTCTCACCGAGCCCGATGACTGGACCTTGATGGCCCGCTGTCGCGGTATGGAGGATGCCCTGTTCCCGGAGGGCAAGGACCAAAAGCGAGCCCGTGCCGTCTGCCTCGGCTGCCCGGTCCGTGTCACCTGCCTCGCGGAAGCACTGGACAACCGGATCGAGTGGGGCGTCTGGGGTGGCCTCACCGAGCGTGAACGTCGCCAGATCCTGCGCCAGCGCCCCGAGGTGAAGTCCTGGGCCGCTGTGCTGTTGAACCAGGGAATCGGCGACGAGCCGATGATGCAATTGGCCGCCAGCCCGGTCGTCGTCGACAGTCATCCCGGCACCGCTGCTCGACGCTGAGCACTTGCTGAACCGATACGAGGGTGTCGCCGCAGAGCGGTGACACCCTCGTTCGTCTGGGCTGCCTGAACGGTGCAACGTCAGGCCAGCTCGCAGACCAGTTCAATCTCCACGGGAGCATCCATCGGCAAGACGCTGACACCGACCGCGCTGCGGACGTGGGCGCCGGCCTCACCGAAGACCTCACCCAGCAACTCGGAGGCACCATTGCCAACCGCCGGTTGGCCGGTGAAGCCGGGATCGCTGGCCACGAAGACCACGATCTTGCAGATCCGGGCGATGTTGTCGATCCCGCCCGCGACGTCGGCCGCCGCGGCCAGGGCGTTCAGGACGGCGAGCCGTGCCTGGCCCTTGGCGATATCGGCGCCGACCTCACCGCCGACCTTGCCGGTGACCGTGAGCTTGCCGTCGACGACGGGCAACTGCCCGCTGGTCCACACCTGGTTCCCGGTCCTGGCGGCGGGGACATAGGCAGCCAGCGGCTTGGCCACCGACGGCAGCTCGATCCCCAGCTCGGCCAGCTTCTCGCTGGGCCGCATCACTTGTCCTCGGGCAGCGGGCGCTTGAAGTAACCCACCAGGGTGTCCGGGTTCGGGCCGGGGACGAGTTGCACGAGCTCCCACCCCTCGGAGCCGAAGTTGTTCAGGATCTGCTGGCTCACGTGGCTCAGCACGGGCGCGGTGAAGTATTCCCACTTGGTCATGCCGCCAGCCTAGTAGGAAGGGGAGCCTGCCGGACGCGGCCTCGACCAGCTCGGCCATCGTGGTCGCGTCCATGCCCACGGTCCCCGAGCTTGTCGAGGGGCACCCCAGAGCGCCGCACCCAAGAAGGAATGCGCGAGCGGAACGAGCTCAATGCACCGGCAAGGAGTGGAGGCGGAGCCGTAGCGAGTCGGTGTGGTCAGTCAATCCGGGCACGCAGGCGCGGGGCGTCGCGGATCACGACGGTCTTGCCGCTCATGGAGATCCACTTCCGGGCGGCGAAGTCGGTCAGCACCTTGTTGACGGTCTCCCGGCTGGCGCCGACCATCTGGGCCAGCTCGGCCTGGGTCAGGTCATGGTTCACCTCGACGCCCCGCTCGCTGGCGGTGCCGAACCGCTCCGCCAGGGTGAGCAGCAGGAAGGCCATCCTGCCGGGGACGTCGCTCAACACCAGACCGGAGATGGTCTCGTTGGAGACCCGCACCCGGTGCGCCATCTGGTGCAGCATGGCCTGGGCGATGTCATGGTTCTGCTCCACCAGCGCCAACATCGGCTCGCGCTGCACGTGGTAGAGCTTGCAGTCGAGCATCGCGGTGGCGGTGGTGCTGCGCTGCCCACCGTCGAGGACGGACAGTTCACCGAACATCTCGCCGGGCCCGATCAGCGCCAGCAGGGACTCCCGCGGCGTCGGCACGATCGGGCGACCCTTGCGGTTGGTGGTCACCGCCGGCTGGGGCTGGCGCGACGGCTTGGTGAGCTTCACCTTGCCCGACGCCAGGACGTAGAGGCCCGTGGCCGTGTCCCCACTGCGGAAGAGCATCTCGCCCCGGGCGAGCGTCAGGGGCTGGATCTGTTCGTCCAGTGCCTGACGGGAGGCTGGTGTCAGGTTCTGGAAGAGTGGCAGACGCGCCAGGAGCTCTTCGTGCATGATCCCCCTTTGGGTCTGTGTCGGCACGGAGCCTCCAGTCTAGTGGCATTTGCCACACCAAGCGGCGGGCGGGGGGAATGAAGCGTCGTCGCTGGATGCCGGCCCGCGGAACGTAGGGTGGGAGCGTGTCCACCGCCAGCCCCTCGCCCGATCTGCGGGAACGCGCCCACCGGGCGAATCGGTTGCTGGCCCAGACCTACCCCGAGGCGCGCTGCGAACTGGACTCCACCAGCCCCTTCGAACTGCTGGTCGCCACCGTGCTGTCCGCCCAGAGCACCGACAAGCGGGTCAACCTGGTGACCCCGGAGCTCTTCCGCCGCTTCCCGGATGCCGCGGCGATGGCCCTGGCGGAGGAGGCGGAACTGGAGGAGCTGATTCGGCCCACCGGCTTCTTCCGCGCCAAGACCCAGAGCCTGCTGGGGCTCAGCCGCACCATCGTCGACGGCTTCGACGGCGCGGTGCCGAGCACCCTGGCGGAGCTGGTGACGCTGCCCGGGGTGGGCCGCAAGACCGCCAATGTGGTGCTTGGCAATGCCTTCGGGGTGCCCGGGATCACGCCCGACACCCACTTCATGCGGGTCACCCGACGGCTGGGCTGGACGACGGCGACCAAGCCGGGTCCGGTGGAGCGTGAGGTGGGCGCGCTCTTCGACCCCGAAGACTGGGTGCAGCTGTGTCACAACGTGATCTGGCACGGGCGTCGCCGCTGCCACGCCCGACACCCCGCCTGCGGTGCCTGCCCCGTCGCCACGCTCTGCCCCGCCTATGGTGAGGGTGAAACTGACCCGGCCAAGGCCGCCAAGCTCGTGAGGGAGCCCCGAGGATGAAGCCCACCCGTCTTGCCACCGCCGTCGCGGCTCTGCTGCTGGTGGGCTGCGCGCCCAGCCAGCCGTCGGTGCCGCAGGTGACCGTCGGGGGAGAACCGGACAGCCAACGCTCCCTGGCGCCCGACCAGGTGCGGGAGGCCCGCAAGGCCGCCGGGATCGACGCCTGCCCCACCAGCAACCTGGCTGCGAAACAGCGCGACGGGGGACTGCCGGCCCTCACCCTGGACTGCCTGGGCGGCGACAGCAAGGTCAACCTGGCCGGGCTGCCCACCGGCAAGCCGTACGTGATCAACCTGTGGGCGCAGTGGTGCCAGCCCTGCGCCGACGAGGCGCCCTACCTGGCCGACGTCGCCCGGCAGACCAGGGGCAAGGTCACCTTCCTGGGGATCGACTATGGCGACCCCTTCCCCGGCAAGGCGATCGACTTCGCGATCAAGCACCAGACCCTCTACCCGCAACTGGTGGATCCCAAGCAGCAGAGCCGGATTCCCCTCAGGGTGCCCGGCCCGGGACAGGTCTACTTCATTGACGCCTCCGGGAAGCTGGTGCACCACGAGACCAAGGTCTACGGTTCCGCCGAGGAGCTGCGCGCCGCCATCAAGGAGCACCTGGGGGTGCAGGCGTGAGCGGGGAGGCGCTGGGGCCCATCGAGCCCGTACTGGCCGATCCGCGGGAACTGCCCGACGAGCTGGTGGGTCTGGCCGGAGCGCTGGAGGACGTGCAGGCGCTGCACGGCCGGGTCAGCCGCCCCCGCCCGCCGCGGGAGGGATCGCGTCGGGCCGCGGTGTTGATCATGATCGGTGAGGATGAGCTGGATCTCACCTTCACCGAACGCTCCGAGACGATGCGCAAGCACCCCGGCCAGATCTCCTTTCCCGGTGGTGCGCTGGATGCCGGCGAGAGTGCCGTCCAGGCCGCGCTGCGGGAGGCACACGAGGAGATCGGGCTGGCACCGTCGCGTGCCAAGGTGCTGGGCCAGCTGCCGCCCGCCCACGTCGCGGCCAGCGCCTTTGACGTGAAGGGGATCGTGGCCACCTGGGACGGGCAGGCCCAGGATGCGATCACGCCGATCAACCCGGCGGAGGTGGCCGCCATCCACCGCTACCCGATCCGCGATCTGGCCGACCCGGCCCATCGGCTGACCGCCGAGATCCCGTCGGGCTATCGCGGGCCGGCCTTCGTGATGGACGAGATCTTCATCTGGGGCTTCACCGCGCACCTGGTGGACTGTGTGCTGGATCTGGGCGGCTGGCAGCGCCCGTGGGACCACGATCGGGTGGCGCCGGTGCCGCGCCGTTTCCTGCGGGACCGGGCCGGCGGGCCGAAACGGGACTGGAAGGGCCCGACGGTGGGCCGTTGAGCCCTCGACCGCCCTCGCCACCCATTTGACCGCATGGAATGATCGTGGTCATGGCTGACAACGACGCACCCCGCACCGTAGAACGCACCCCCGACTGGTGGAAGTCCGCGGTGGTCTACCAGATCTACCCCCGCAGCTTTTGTGACTCCACCGGCAGCGGCATGGGCGACATCCGCGGCATCATCTCCAAGCTCGACTACCTGCAGCAGCTGGGCGTCGACGTGGTCTGGATGAGCCCCGCCTACACCTCCCCACAGGACGACAATGGCTATGACATCAGCGACTACCAGGACATTGATCCGCTTTTCGGGTCGCTGGCCGACGTCGACGAGCTGATCGCCGGGCTGCACAGCCGTGGGATGAAGCTGGTGATGGACCTGGTGGTCAACCACACCTCCGATGAGCACCCGTGGTTCGTCGAATCCCGCGACCCCGCCTCCGAGAAGGCCGACTGGTACTGGTGGCGCGATCCCCGCGAGGGCTTCGAGGCCGGCCAGCCCGGCGCCGAACCGACCAACTGGGCCAGCGCCTTCAGCGGGCCGTCGTGGCACTACGACGAGCAGCGCGGCCAGTACTACCTGCACATCTTCAGCCGCAAGCAGCCCGACCTGAATTGGGAGAATCCCGAGGTCCGTCGGGCCGTGTACGACATGATGCAGTGGTGGATCGACCGCGGCGTCGATGGCTTCCGGATGGACGTCATCAACCTGATCAGCAAGTCGCTGCCGCTGTCCGACGGCGTCGTGGTGCCCGGGCAGGCGCTGAGCTGGGACAACGGCTACGTCGACGGCCCCCGGATGGACGAATTCCTGCACGAGATGAATCATGCGGTGCTGGACGGCAAACACCTGCTGACCGTCGGCGAGGCGCCGGGGGTGAGCGTGGAGCAGGCCAGCAAGTACACCGATCCGGAGCGCAAGGAGCTGGGGATGGTCTTCCAGTTCGAACACGTCGGGCTGGACGAGCATGCCGGCAAGGGCAAATGGGCGCTCAAGCCGCTGCACCTGCCGGATCTGAAGGCCAACTTCGCCAAGTGGCAGCACGGGCTGGAGGGGCGGGGCTGGAACTCGCTCTACTGGAACAACCACGACCAGCCACGGATCGTCAGCCGCTGGGGTGATGATTCCCCCGAACATCGGGTGAACTCCGCCAAGACCCTGGGCACCGTGCTGCACCTGCAGAAGGGCACGCCGTATGTATACCAGGGAGAGGAGATCGGCATGACCAATGCCGGTTTCACCTCCATTGAGCAGTACGAGGATCTGGAGACCCTGAACCATTACGCGGAGGCCACCGCGTTGGGTGCCGATCCGGCCGAGCTGTTGCGCAGCTATGCCGCCAAGGGCCGGGACAATGCCCGCACCCCGATGCTCTGGGACGACACGGAGAAGGCCGGTTTCACCACCGGCGATCCGTGGCTGGAGATCAACCCCAACCACACCCAGATCAATGCCGCCGCGGCGCTCGCCGATCCGGATTCGGTCTTCCACCACTACCGCAAGCTGATTGCCTTGCGGCACGAGAACCCGGTGGTTCGCGAGGGCGTCTTCGCGCTGCTGGAGCCGGAGCACGAGCAACTCTTCGCCTACACCCGGACCCTGGAGGGGGAGCCGACGCTGCTGGTGCTGGCCAACATGTCCAGCCAGCCGTGTGTGCTGCCCCAAAGCTGCCGTCGTGACGGGGAACTGTTGCTGGGCACGCATTCCGAGACGGTTGGCGATCAATTGGCGCCCTGGGAGTCCCGGGTTCTCCAGGTGCGCTGACCACCTCTCGACAGGCTCGGGGATCGGGGCGAGCCTGTCGAGGCCACCACGGCGGCCGAGCCTGTCGAGGCCCAGAGGTCTGCGGGCATGCGAAAGGGGCCGCCACCCACATCTGGGTGGCGGCCCCTTCGTCGTGCTGGGGATCAGAGGCGGGTGGCGCCCGTCGAGCTGGAGGCCTGGTAGGCGGTGGTCCCGTCCAGATCCTTGGCGGCGCGCTTGGCCACCACCAGACCGTGCCGGTCCCGCACATTGGCGTTGACCTCGTTGACGCCGCTGGCCAGGGACTGCTTGACCGTCTCGGCGGTGACCTTGGCCTCCTTGATGGCCTGCTCCGGGGGCTTGACCTGCTTCATCTTGGACTTGCCGATCATCGCCAGGATGCCAGCCAGGAGCAGCAGGACCAGGGCCATGGCAACGAAGCCCAGGGCGATCGACGGCAGCGGGCCCCAGTTGAGCAGCCCGGAGAAGAGCTTGGCGAAGCCGAAGCCACCGGCCAGGAAGAGCAGGGAGGCTGCATTGGCGGCCAGGTAGCCAGCCGCGCCGAACATGCCGCCGCCGACGCCCGCGGCCTTGGCGGACGGGGTCACCTCCGCCTTTGCCAACGCGAGGTTGTCCAACACCACTGCCTTGGTGTCGGTCACCAGATTGTTGACGACGGTCATCGGATTCTGCCGCTCGGCCATGTGCTCAGCTCCTCGAAGTGTGCTGTGTTCCACTGAAAGACTAGACGTTTCATCCCACCACTGGCACCAGCGAGCTCACTCAGCGGGCTGTGCCGCGTGGCTTTTACTCCGTCGGCGTAACATCAGCCCACCCACGACGCCAGCCAGCAGCGACGCCACGAGCACCGCCGCCTTGGCGCTCTGGGCCGCCGCGATGTCATCGGGGAAGGCCAGATCGGCGATCAGCAGGGAGACGGTGAAGCCGATGCCGGTGAGCACGGCCATCCCCGCCACATCCGCCCAGCGGATTCCCGGAGCCAACTCCGCGGAGGTGAAACGGGCGGTCAGCCGTGCCACGGCATAGACGCCGACGAACTTGCCCAGGACAAGGCCCAGGACCACACCGAGCGCCTCCGGCTGGCTGACCAGCGAGCGCATCATCTCGGCGTTGACCGGCACCCCCGCCGCGAAGAAGGCGAAAATCGGCACCACCAGACCGGCCGACCACGGCTCGACGGCATGCTTCCATCGGTCCACCGGGTCATGCTCCTCGTACTCGTCGGTGCGCGTGACCAGGCCCAGCGCCACGCCGGCGATGGTGGCGTGCACGCCCGACTGCAGCATCAGCCACCAGGCACCGACACCCAGCAGCAGGTAGAGCCAGATGCCGTGGAACCTACGCTGCTGCGCCAGCGCAAAGGCGGCGACGCAGGCCAGCGCGCCCAGCAGCGGCAGCACGGAGATGCCGCTGGCGAAGAAGACGGCGATCACCAGGATGGCGCCCAGGTCGTCGACGATCGCCAGGGTGAGCAGGAAGGCGCGCAGCCCCGACGGCAGGCTGGAGCCCACGATGGCGAGCACTGCCAGGGCAAAGGCGATGTCGGTGGCCATCGGGATGGCCCAGCCGTTGAGCTGGCCGCCGCCGGCCAGGTTGATCCCGACGTAGATCAGTGCGGGCACCACCATGCCGCCCAGCGCGGCCAGGATCGGCAGCAGGGCGTCGGCGGGGCGGCTCAGGGAACCCTCGACGAGTTCTCGTTTGAGTTCCAGCCCGGCGACGAAGAAGAAGATGGTCAGCAGGCCGTCCGCCGCCCAGTGATGCAGGTCCAACGGGCCCAGCTGGGTGTGGGAGAGGTGCTCGTAGAAGCTCGGCGCCAGGTTGGCCACCAGCAGCGCCAGCGCGGTGGCGGCCAGCATCAGCAGGCCACCGGTGGTCTCACTGCGCAGGATGTCGGCCAGATGACGACGATCCGCGTCACGGCCGGGGCCGAAGATGATCCGGCGACGGGGAGGGGCGGGAAGGCTCATCACGAGCTCCATTCGGGGTCGGTGACAGAAATCGCCGACCAGACTTCCCGGCACACCAGTGAGAAACCTTACACGGCCGGGCGACGCCGCCCCGAATCCAGCCGGGCTCGGCCCGCTCAGAGTGGGATGACCAGCCCGGTGTCGTCGATCTCGATCGGCGCGGTGAGCTCCTCATGATCCACCCAGCCCCGCCAGACCCGCAGCTCATAGGGCAGCCGCAGCTCGTCGGCGCCCGGCGTGGCGGAGTCATACAGGTGCGCGGCATCGTTGAGCACCAGCTGACGCAGATCCTCGTCCAGGGCCGCGACGGCGGGTTGGTTGGCCACCATCGCCAGCAGGGTGGGGCGATTCACCTGCTGCCAGATCCGGAAACGCTGCATCTCCAGCTCCGGGAAGTACTTGCTGGTGGCCAGCGCCTCCACCGAGTCGTCGCCGTAGTCGCCCCGCATCGCGTTCTCGTCCACCTGGCGCAGCAGCCTGACCAGCCGCTTCACCCACGGAACACTGTCGTCGCGCACCAGATAGCTGACGCTGACATGGCCGCCGGGGCGGAGCACCCGGGCCATCTCGCTCAGCACCAGGCCGGGCGCGAAGCGGTGGAAGACCTGGTGGGCGGTGATCACGTCAAACTGGCAGGGGTCAAAAGGCAGGGCCTCCGCCTCAGCGCCGATCGCCACCATCCGGCCATCGGCGGCCAGTCGGGAGACCTGGTCCAGGTCCTTGTCGACGGCCATCACCTGGTGCCCCTGACCGGCCAGCAGCTTCGGCAGCGCGGCGCTGCCGCCCAGATTCAGCACGCGGGCAGGCTGGGTGCCCACCATCCAGTCGATGGCCGGGGCCGGGAACTGGCTGCGTCGGGGGGAAGGCATGGCCGCGATTCTAAGGGGTGCCGACGGGGCGGTGGGACATCGGAGCCGCGACGGACGAGTTGTCCACAGGCTGAGTTGTCCACAGGCGCCGGATGGCCGTGACAATTTCCGGGGCCTTTTGCACACCCTATGGACATGTTGAGCCGAACCCGCGCCGCCGTGGCGCCCGCGCCCCGTCCGGAACCGCCCACGCCGGCCCGGCTGCCACCGCTGCTGGTGGCCCGCGACGCCCGAACCATCGAGGCCACCCTGGCCGCCGCTGCCGCCGCCGGGGTGGAGCCGACGGTGGTGCGGGAGACCAGCCAGATTCGGGCCGCGTGGCGCTCGGCCCCGTGCGTGCTGGTGGGGGTGGAGATGGCGCCCCTGGTCTGTGGCATCGCGCTGGAAGCCCGTACCGGCATCCACCTTTTGGGGTCGAACCTGCATGAGCTGGCCGACTGGTCGGCGCTGCTGCAGGCCTCGGTGCTGGTGCTGCCGGAACAGAGCTCCCTGCTCACCTCGGTGCTGGACCGGGGCGAGCTCGGGGTGGGCGAAGCCCTGATGGTGCGGGTGGTGGGTGGCTCGGGAGGGCTGGGGGTGAGCACGCTGTGCTGTGCGCTGGGGCAACAGGCGTCGGAACGTGGGCTGCGGGCCGCCGTGGTGGAGCTGGACCCCACCGGGGGCGGTCTGGACCTGATCTTTGGTGCGGAGACCGCACCAGGTTGGCGATGGCATGATCTGCGCTCGGCTGCGGGGCACATCGACTCGCTGGTGGGCCAGTTGCCCAATGTCTCCGGGGTTGACGTGGTAGCGCACACCCGGCCGGACTTCGCGCACCTGGCGCGCGCCGACGAGCCGGCCGGGCAGCACGGGCTGCCGGGGCCGGAGGCGGTGCGGGCGGTGCTGGAATGCCTCAGCCGCACCCACGACCTGGTGGTGCTGGACGGCGGCTCCGGCAATGACAGTGCGGCGGAGGGCTGGCCGGGCCAGCGCCAGCTGCTGGTGTGCGGCGCGGATGTGCGCGGGGTGGTGGCCGCGCAGAGCCGGGCCTGGAGACTGGGCCTGCACGACATCGAGCTGGTGGTGCGCACCGGCGCGGCCCGCCGGATTGCCCCGACGATGGTGGCCGAGACCTTGGGAGTCCGCTTGCTGGGGGCCTTCTCCGACGATCGGGCAGTCACCCGCGCGGCGGAGCAGGCGGTGCCGGTGGGCCGCGGCAAGCGGGGCCATGCCGGCCAGATCGGCCGCTTGCTGGATTCGCTCCTCGAAGGGCAGGCGCCGCGATGACCCGGCGAGGAATCCCTGACGCGCACACCGACGCCCGATCGGCCGGGGCCGCGGTGCTGGACCCGGAAGACCTGGAGCTGCTGCGGATGCGGCTGGCTGCCCTCGGGCGGGCCTACCATCCGGCGGATGTGGCGCAGGCCTTGCGCAGTCTGGGCCTGGTGGTCTCCGACGCCCTGGTGCTCCGGGCGCTGGAAGACCTGCGGCGCACCAGCATTGGTGCGGGCCCGTTGGAGGCGCTGCTGCAGCTGGATGGGGTCACCGATGTGCTGGTCAATGGCCCCGACCAGGTCTTCATCGATCGCGGCCGGGGGCTGGAGCGCAGCGATGTGCATTTTGCCCACGACGACGAGGTGCGCCGGCTGGCGGTCCGGCTCGCGGCCTCGGTGGGGCGACGGTTGGACGAGGCCAGCCCCTGTGTCGATGCCCGGCTGGCCGATGGCACCCGGGTGCACGCCGTGCTGGGAGGGATTGCCGATCCGGGTACCTGTCTGTCGTTGCGGGTGCCGTCGCGGCAGTCCTTTCCCCTGTCCCGCTGGGTGGAGTCCGGATCGATGAGCCCCGAGTGTGCCGATCTGCTGGCGGCGGTGATCTCCAGCAGGGTTGCCTTCTTGATCTCGGGAGGAACAGGATCCGGCAAGACCACCCTGCTCGCCTCGCTGCTGGCGCTGGTGCCCGCCCAGGAAAGGTTGTTGATCGTGGAGGACTCCCGGGAGCTGGCACCGGAGCATCCGCACTGCGTCCGGCTGGAGGCGCGGCAACCCAATGCCGAGGGGGTGGGTGCCGTCGGCCTGACCCATCTGGTGCGCCAGGCGCTGCGGATGCGGCCCGACCGGCTGGTGCTGGGTGAGGTGCGGGGCGCCGAGCTGTGTGACCTGCTGACCGCCCTGAACACCGGCCACGAGGGCGGCTGCGGCACGGTGCACGCCAATTCCGCCACTGACGTCCCGGCCCGGCTGGAGGCCCTGGCGGCGCTGGGCGGGATGAATCGGGAGGCCTGCCACGCGCAGGTCGCCTCCGCGCTGCGGCTGGTGGTGCACGTGCGCCGCGGCAGCGACGGGCGAAGAGGGGTTGCCCAGCTGGGCGTGGTGCGCCGCCGGGCGGATCACCAGATCGAGGTGGTGGACGCCGTCCGCTTCGGCGTCGATGGGGTGGCCCAGCGGGGCGAGGCATGGGACGAACTACAGGGGATGCTGCGATGACCGGCCCGGGGACGGGGTCGGGGATTGCCGGGCTGGCCGCGACGGCACTGGCGGTGCTGTGCGTGGCCCTGGCGGTCTGGGTGCTGGTGCCGCCGGGTGGTAGCCCGATGGGTGGGCGAAGGGCACGACGTCGGGTTCCGCCCCAGGTGCTGGTGCCGGCAGCCGGTGGGGTGGTGCTGGTCGTGGGGGCATCGATGGGCGGGGCGTCGGGGCTGCTCTGGGCGGTGATCGCGGACGCCCTGGCCCTGACCGGCGGCTGGCTCGGATGGCAGGCACATCAGCAGCGTCGACGGCGGCTGGCCGCGGCCGACGTCGCGCACGCCACCCAGACCGTCGCCGGGCAATTGCGGATTGGCGCGGTGCCGAGTGTGGCACTGGTCTCCGCGGCCGTCGACAGCCCGTGCATGGAGCGGGCGGCCGCCACCCAGGCAATCGGCGGCGACGTGGGGCAGGCTCTGCGGGGTGCCGGCGCGGAACCCGGCCGGGAGGGCTTGGTCAGCCTGGCCCGGGCCTGGGAGCTGGGCGAACGCACCGGAGCCCCGATCGCCAGCCTCGCCCTGCAGGTCAGCGACCAGGTGCGCCGTGACGTGGCCGCCAAGCGGTTGATCGACTCGGAGCTGGCCGGGCCACGGGCCACCGCCCGACTGCTGGCCTGCCTGCCCTTGATCGGGATTCTGATGGGCAAGATCTCCGGTGGCGATCCAGTCGGCTTCCTCACCGGGACGTTGCTGGGGCAGGGCTGTCTGGCTGCGGGCGTGGTGCTGGCCTGCACCGGGGTGCTGTGGACCGAGCAGATGGCTCGTCGCGTGGAGGAGCGCTGAGATGACGACGTCGAACCTGGTGGCGGCCGGCTGCGTCGGCCTGGTCTGCTGGTTGTTGCTGGATGCCCCGGTCAAGAGACTGGGGCGGCGCCGGGGCTCCCGGGCACTGCCCGGTTGGCTGCAGGGAAGATCCGACGGGCTGCCGTTGCGGCTGCGCGGTCTGGTCGGCATCCTGCTGGGCTGTGTGGCCATGCTTGGCGTGCCGGGCCTGTTGGGGATTGCCCTGGCTCCCGTGGTGGCGCTGGCCGGGGTGGCCGCGCTCGGGCGCCTGGAGCCCGGCGAGCAGCGCCGACGACGCACCGCAGTGGGGGCAGAGCTGCCGGAAACCCTGGATCTGCTGGCGGCGACATTGGAGGCTGGGGCCCCACTGCGAACCGCCGTCGCGGAGGTGGCCGACATCGGGCCGCCCACCGCGGCCGACACGCTGGCGGCGATCCGCTCCCGGGTCTCCATTGGGCTGTCCGACGGGGACGCCTGGCGCTCCCTGATCGACGATCCGGCCTGGAGTGCGGTGGCCAAGGATCTGGCCCGCAGCAGCGACACGGGCAGCGCGGCGGCGGCCGTGCTGCGCCAGCACGCCACCGACGCGCGCACGGCCCGGCAGGATGCCCAACTGGCCCAGGCACGGGCGGTGGGCGTCCGTTCCGTGCTGCCCCTGATGGCCTGCTTCCTGCCCGCCTTCCTGCTCACCGGCGTGGTGCCGATCGTCGCCGGTCTGGTGGGCAGCCTCACCCTGCGCTGACCTCTGCGCGGCACACCGCCGTAGCACCCGACCGACTCACCCACGATGGCCGAGTCTGTCGAGGCCTCGTGATGAACCTGCCCCCGAGACCACTCGGGGGCTGGTTTGCGCCGATCTCGATCACCTCGGACAACACTCTGGGCCCCGCTTTCGGGGCAAGGCTCGTCTCCCACTACTGCTTGCGGGCGACTGACAAGCGCAAACGTGAGTTGTCCACAGGTTTCCGCGATCGAGGAATTGTCCACAGGCGTCCCACGGCGTGACGCAAATCCGGCTCCGATTTCGAAACTCTCTGGTGAACCCGGAGCTTGCCGGGGACATCGACGAAAGGAGCGGACATGTCCGCCACCAGCACCACCATCAGCACCACCACCCAGGCCGAGATCGCCGAGCAGTCCGTCTGGGCCGAGCCCGAAGTCGCCTTCCGCGAGCGCCCGATGAGCCACACCCGCCGTGTCTGTCAGAGGGGCATGGTCACCGCTGAGTACGCGGTCGGCATCCTCGCCGCGATCGCCCTGGCGCTGGTGCTGCTCAAGGTCTTCCGGGACAACAAGGTCTTCACGGTCCTGCTCCAGCAGGTGACCCAGCTGATCGGTCAGATCGGCAAGTCCATCAAGGCCTAGCCACGGGCAGCCTGACGAGCCGTGTCGACGCGAGTGGGGGGGGGCGTCGGCACGGCTCGCCTCACACCATGACATTGAAGAGAGGGAAGGCCATGCGACGAACGGATCGCGGGATGGTGACCATCGAGCTTGCCGTCGGGCTGCTCACCGCCGGGCTGGCGGTGGTCCTTGCCTGCTGGGTGGTGAATCTGGTGATCCTGCAGACCCGGTGCGCCGACACCGCAGCCCAGGTGGCCCGGCAACTGGCCCGGGACGACCAGCCGGCCGCCCAGCAGGCCCAACAGCGGGCACCCAAGGGGGCCACCACCCGGATCAGTCACGCGGAGCGGACCGTGACCGTGCGGGTTGATCTGGATGCCCGGTTGGGCAAGCTCGGGCCGGTTCACCTCGTCGGCGGCGCGACGGCGGATCTGGAGCCCGGGGTGACGAGGTGATCGCCCGCTGGAGCGCCGGCCGAACCTTCCGGCGTGCTGGGTCTTCCCGGGGGCAGTGCGGCGTGGGTGAGCGTGGGGCGGGCACCGCCCTCACCGCGACGCTGCTTCTCTGCCTGTGCGCCGCGATGGTCGTGGGGGTGTGGATCGCCGGATGGGTCGATTCGATCCACCGGGCCCGCTCCGCGGCGGATCTGGCGGCACTGGCCGGTGCGCAGGCCCATGCAAAGGACGGCGAGGCCTGCGCCACGGCCCGGTCAGCTGCCAGCCGCAACGGCGCCGCCCTGGAGAGCTGCAACGTCCAGGGCGGTCGGCGGGACTTCCTGGTGACGGTGGAGGTCAGGCTGGAGTTGCGTCCGGTGGTCGGCGGTGTGCGGCGTCAGGCGGTGGAGAAGGCCGTCGCGGGCAGCCTGCAGCGCGATTCTTCCGCGTCACCGCAGGCTGCCACACCGAAAACTGTCACAGGCAGGTCCTAGGGTCGTTACCAGAAGAACGGGAGGCCTTGCCCAGTAGGGGCCGCGAGCGCTTCCCGGCCACGGTGACGAGGGGGCTGGATGATCACGACGGTGGCGGTGCGCGGGTTCCGCAGCCTGCGGGAGGTGGTCCTGCCGTTGGGCAAGGTGACGTTGGTCACCGGCGCCAATGGGGTCGGCAAGTCCAGCCTGTATCGCTCGCTCGGTCTGCTCGGCCAGGCGGCCGAGGGCAGCCTGGTGGCCTCGCTCGCCCGTCAGGGCGGCTTGGGGGCCGTGCTCTGGGCCGGGCCGGAGGTGATCAGCACGGCGATGCGATCCGGCGAGCAGCCCGTGCAGGGCAAGGGAAAACGGATCAACCCGGTCAGCCTCGGCCTGGGCTTCTGCACCGAGGATCTTGGCTACCTGATCGACGTTGGGCTGCCCAGCCCGCGCCCGACGATGTTCGTGCACGACCCGGAGATCAAGCGCGAGTTGATCTTCGGCGCCCCGGTGATGCGGCCCGCCAGCACCTTGGTGCGGCGCAAGCACTCCCGGGTGGAGGCGCGGCAGGATCGCTGGGAGCTGGTGATGGAGAACCTGCCAGAGCAGCTCAGCATCCTCTCCGAACTGTCCGAGCCCAACCTGTACCCAGAACTGGTGGCCATCCGACAGGAGGTGCGCAACTGGCGCTTCTACGACTCCTTCCGCACCGACGCGGCCGCCCCGGCCCGGGGGCTGCACATCAACACCTGGACCCCGGTGATGGCGGCCGACGGGTCGGATCTGGTGCCGGCGCTGCAGACCATCCGCGAATCCGCCTTCTGCGAGCCGCTGGAGCAGGCGGTGGCCCGCGCCTTCCCCGGCGGGCGGATCGCGGTGGCCGACAGCGGCACCCGGATGGAGCTGCAGTTCAGCCAGCACGGAATCCTGCGGCCGCTCACCGCCGAGGATCTCTCCGATGGAACCCTACGCTTCCTCCTGCTGGCCGCGGCCCTGCTCAGCCCCCGGCCGCCCCGGCTGCTGGTGCTCAACGAACCCGAGACCAGCCTGCACCCGCAGATGCTGCCAGCCCTGGCGGAGCTGATCATCGCCGCCAGCAAACGGACCCAGATCGTCGTGGTCTCACACGCCAGCGGGCTGGTCGACGGGCTGCGGGAGGGGCTGGGAGACGATCTTGAACACCACGAGTTGATCAAGGACACCGGGGAGACCATGGTGGCCGGCCGCGGCATCTTCGACCGCCCGGTGTGGGACTGGGGGAGCCGCTGACAGGTGGAGAGCGGGCGGCTGAACACGGCCCCGCGCGGTACGAGGCAGGGTCTGAACCACGGTTCCCGAGCTTGTCGAGGGTGTTCGAAAGGGGCCTCGACGGGCTCGGCCATCGTGGTTGCGACACCACGGTCCCCGAGCTCGTCGAGGGGGTGGGCGGTCACGCCGTGAACTCGTCGATCCCCAACAGGGCAGAAAGCAGGCGTCGGGCGGCATCCTTGTCCAGCACCTGGTTGGCATTGCCGCACTTGGGGCTGACCACGCAGCGGGGGCAGCCTGCGTCACACTCGCACTGCTCCAGCCGCTCCAGCGTCGCCAGGGCCCACACCTCGGCGCGCTCGTAGCCGCGGTCGGCAAAACCGGCGCCGCCCGGGTGCCCGTCGTGCACGACGATGGTGCACCGCCCCGTGTCGGGGTGCACGATCGTCGAGACCCCGCCGATGTCCCACCGGTCGCAGGGCGCGAACATCGGCAGCAGCCCGATCGCGCAGTGCTCTGCGGCGTGCACCGCACCGGCCAGTTGCACGGCATTCATCCGCAGCTCGGCCACCAGGTCGTCGGGCACCTCCCACCACATCGCCCGGGTGCGCAGCGTGTGCTCGTCCATCTCCAGCGGGGTGGTGTCCCACACCTCGCCGGTGATCTCGTCGCGTCGCAGGTAGCCAATCACCTGTTCGGTGATCTCCACGTCGCCGCAGGAGACCACGCCACGGCCGAAGTCCCTGGTCTGGGAGGTCCCAAGGATCCGCACCTCGGAGAGGCTCTTAGGCTGGGTGAAGTAGCCGGGGCGCTCGGTGTGCACCAGCGCCTGCAATTCGTCGGGCAGGTACTCGTCCACCAGCCACTGCTCGCCAAGGTGCAGGTAGACCGCCCCGGGATGCACCGTCCGGTCCGCGGCACCGCGTTCGATCTGGCCCACCACCCGGCCGGTCGCGGATTCCACGATGTCCAGCGGCCGCCCGCCCAGGGAGCGCAGGTCGATCGAGTCCACCGCCCGCTCCGGCCGGGTCCAGAACCAGCCCGTCGGGCGCTCCCGCAGCAGCCCCTGACGCGCCAACTGGCTGCACAGCCGGGTCATCTGGTCACCAAACCAGCGGGCATCGTCGCTGGTCAGTGCCGCTTCCTGGGCGGCGGCCGCCAGGTGCGGGCCAAGGATGTACGGGTTCTCGGGGTGCAGCACCGTGGATTCCACCGGGGCGTCGAAGATCAGCTCCGGGTGGCTGAACAGGTAGACGTCCAGCGGATCCTCCCGGGCCATCAGCACCACCAGCGCGTCGCGTTCCCCGCGGCCGGCCCGCCCGGCCTGCTGCCACAGCGCGGCCAGCGTCCCCGGGAAGCCGCAGATCAGCACCGCATCCATCCCTGCCACGTCGATGCCCAGCTCCAGCGCATTGGTGGCCGCCACGCCCCGCAACTTGCCGGAGCTCAGCGCCCGTTCGATGCCGCGACGATCCTGCGCCAGGTACCCGGAACGGTAGGACGCAATCGCCCCGCCCGTGGTCACCCGCTCCTGCGCCCGCACCGCGATCAGTTCCGCCAAGGTGCGGCTGGCGACGAAGGTGATCACCTGTTTTCCTTGGTCAACCAGTCTTGCCATCACCCGGGCCGCGTCGCCATGGGGCGTGTCCGACGGCTGCCAGAGCAGCACATCGCGAGCCGCATGCGGGGAGGCGTCATCGTCCACCACCTCGATCTCGCCCTCACCGATCAGCCGACCACCGGCCTCCCCGGCATTGGTCGCGGTGGCAGAGGCCAGGATGAAGGTCGGGTTGGCGCCGTACATTGCGCACAGCCGGCGCAGCCGTCGGATCACGGCGGCGACGTGGGCACCGAAGACGCCGCGGTAGCGGTGCGCCTCGTCGATCACCACATAGCGCAGCGATCCCAGGAAACCGGCCCAGCGGGAGTGGTTGGGCAACACCGAACGGTGAAGCATGTCCGGATTGGTCAGTACGAAACTGGCGAAGTCCCGGGCGAAGCGGCGTTCCTGCTGGTCAGAGTCACCGTCGAGGCAGGTGATCTTCCAACCATCGGGGCCCAACTCGGTGGCGCTGCGCAGCTGGTCGTGCGCCAGGGCCTTGGTGGGCGCCAGGTAGAGCGCGGTGTGCTTGCGGGTCACCAGCCGGGCCCGCGGTGATTCGACCGGCACGCCCAGCGCCCCCTCAGCCACGGCGGTGGCGGCCATCACCGGCAGCAGGTAGGCCAGGGTCTTGCCCGACGCGGTGGAGGTGCAGATCGCGGCGTGCCGGCCGGCGAAGGCGTGCTCGGCCAGCTGGGTCTGGTGCCGCCACGGCCGCGCGATTCCCTTGTCCTGCACGGATTCCAGCACCGGGGCGGGCAGCCAGACTGGCCAGTCGGTGGTGGTGCCGGGGCTGGCATCGCGATGGTGCGCGTGGGTCACCTCGTCGCCCATCAACCACTCCGGAACAGCCATGGGGTTCAGGATGCCACGCGAAACACCCGCCACCCGCCGCGGTCCGGTGGCCTCCCGACGGACCAACCCTGCGAGAGTTGCGCAGACACCGCTGCCGCCGATCATCCGTACCCGGCTGACAAGGGTTTTCCCCGCCAGTCGGCTCGGGGCGCAGTGCTCGGGGAGCCGGATGCGCAACCCTCGCAGGGTTGGGTTGCCAAGCCAGCAGTCGGGGCGTGTTGCGTGCCGGGCTCCGGACCGTGAGCATTGACCCATGCTCACTCCCAGCCAGGTTGACCAACTGCGCGATCGCCTCGAAGCCGCCAGCTACACCATCGACGCGGTGATCGACCGGATCGGTGAGGCCGGTCAGGAGGGGCTAGGCCGCAACTCCACCATCCCGGCGCTCGACGTGCTGGGGGAGGCCACCGACCCGCAGGCCGCGCTGATCAAGCTGTGGCCGCTGCAACAGCCGGTTCCCCTCGCCGCCGTCCGCGCAGCGCTGGTCGAGGGGGATCTCCTGGACACCCTAGTCGCCGCCGGGATCCTGGCCGTCGACGGCGACGTCGTCCGTGCCCTGGTGGACATCCGGCCCTACGGCTCTGTAGACGACGGTGCGTCGGGCTGGATCGTCAGCGATCTCACCCCGGGGTTGGACCAGATCACCACCCGAACCCGGCCCGACTACGTGTTGGGCGTCTCGCCCGCCTCCACCTCGCTGGCCCAGATGACCATGCGCACCAAGATCACCAGCGCCCTTGATCTTGGAACCGGGTGCGGGGTGCAGAGCCTGCACCTGGCCCGGCATGCGGATCACGTCGTCGCCACCGACATCAACCCGCGGGCGCTGGAGCTGGCCCGGCTGACCGCAGGGCTGAACCGCGTCGAGGTGGACATCCGAGACGGCAGCCTCTATGAACCCGTCGCGGGGGAGAAGTTTGACCTGATCGTCACCAACCCGCCCTATGTGATGAGCCCGCCGACCACCGATGGCGAGCGGCTGGTCTATCGCGAGGGCAGCTTCGCCGGCGACGGCCTGGTCGAGGCCGTGGTCAAGGGCGCGCCCGCCCACCTCAACCCCGGCGGATCCCTGCAGGTGCTGTGCAACTGGGCGATCCTGGACGGCCAACCGTGGGAGCAGCGGCTGGCCGGTTGGGCCGAGGGCTCCGGTTGCGACGTCTGGGTGGTGGAGCGCGAACGGCTGGACATCTACAACTACATCGAGGTCTGGCTGACCGACGCCGGTCTGGCCGGCAGCCCGGAATGGGCCTCCCGCTACCGGGAATGGATCGACTATTTCAAGGGTCTGGGGATCGTCGGCGTCGGGATGGGCTGGATCACCCTGACCCGCGCCGAGCGCACCACCCCCGACGTGCAGGTGGAGAGCTGGCCGCACGCCATCGCCCAGCCGGTCGGCGCGGCGCTGGCGGAGCATCAGGCCTGCGTCACCAATGCCCTGATGAGCGACGACGAACTGCTGGCCCACCGCTGGAAGCTCGCGGATCACGTCAGTCAGGAAACCCTCGGTCAGCCGGGCGCGGCGGACCCGCAACACATCGTGCTGCGCAGCGCCACCGGTCTGCGTCGGGCGATGGAGGTGGACACCGCACTGGGCGGCGTGCTCGGCGCCTGCGACGGCGACCTCACCCTGGGGCAGCTCACCGCAGCCATCGCCACCATCCTGGAGGTGGACGAAGCCGCCCTTGTCGGCGCGATCCTCCCGGGAGTCAGGGAGGCTCTGCGCAATGGTCTGCTCACGGCATCCAGCGGAACCTGACGTCCAACCTCCCACGCAAGTTGATCGGGGAGTGGTGGAGAGTTCACCGGACGATTCTGGGGGTTGGGTCTGCTCCGCCAAGCCGTTACCCTGTGCTGAACCCGGCACGCGCCCGTCGAACGGTCATCGCGTCGGGCTACCATGACCCACGACCCGGCCGCCGATGGACTCGTCCTTCGGCGGCCTTGCATCACATCCATCGCCGCGCCAGCAGTATTGAAGGAAAGCCCATGACAGCCAGTCCCCGTCGCCTCGTGATCGTCGAGTCGCCCAAGAAGGTGCCCACGATCAAGGGTTATCTGGGTGATGGTTACGTGGTCGACTCCTCCTACGGTCACGTCCGTGACCTGCCCACCGGATCGGCAGAGGTGCCGGCCAAGTACAAGGGCGAGAAGTGGGCGCGCACCGGCATCAATGTGGAGAACGACTTCGAGCCGCTTTATGTGGTGCAGTCGGACAAGCGTTCGGTGATGAAGAAGCTCAAGGACGAGCTCAAGGAGGCCGACGAACTCTACCTGGCCACCGACGATGACCGCGAGGGCGAGGCGATTGCCTGGCACCTGCTGCAGGAGTTGAAGCCCAAGGTGCCGGTGAAGCGAATGGTCTTCCACGAGATCACCAAGAATGCGATCGACGCGGCCCTGGAGAACACCCGCGATCTTGATCTTGATCTGGTCGACGCCCAGGAGGCCCGGCGCATCCTGGACCGCCTCTACGGCTACGAGGTCAGCCCCGTGCTCTGGAAGAAGGTGATGCCCCGCCTGTCCGCCGGCCGGGTGCAGTCCGTCGCCACCCGCCTGGTGGTCGACCGGGAGCGCGAGCGGATGGCCTTCCGCACCGCGAGCTACTGGGATCTGGAAGCCATCCTCGACGCGGGGGAGCAGGCAGAGCCGCGCAATTTCAGCGCCCGCCTGGCCACCCTGGACGGCGCGCGGGTCGCGTCGGGTCGGGACTTCGACGCCACCGGCACCCTGACCAGCAAGAACACCGTCGCGCTGGACGAGTCCGCGGCAAAGACCCTTGCCAACGCGCTGCAGGCGGCGCAGTTCAGCGTCACCTCGGTGGAATCGCGGCCGTACACCCGCAAGCCCTATGCCCCCTTCCGCACCACCACGATGCAGCAGGAGGCCGGCCGCAAGCTGGGGATGAGCGCGCAGACCGCGATGAGCGTGGCGCAGAAGCTCTACGAGGGCGGCTTCATCACCTACATGCGTACCGACTCGGTGCAGCTCTCCAGTCAGGCGATCAGCGCGGCCCGCAGTCAGGCCGAGCAGCTCTTCGGCAAGCAGTACGTGCCGGACAAGCCGCGGCACTACAGCTCCAAGGTCAAGAACGCCCAGGAGGCGCACGAGGCGATCCGCCCCGCCGGTGAGAGCTTCCGCACCCCCGCCCAGACCGGTCTGCGCGGCGACCAGTTCCGGCTCTACGAGCTGATCTGGATGCGCACCATCGCGTCGCAGATGAAGGACGCCGAGGGCCAGTCGATGACGGTCAAGATCGACGCCCTGCCCGGTTCACCGGTGACGATCGGCGGTAGCGGTCTGGATTCCGTTGCCAAGGCCGGTTTCGTGGCCAGCGGCCGCACCATCACCTTTCACGGCTTCCTGAAGGCCTATGTGGAGGGCAGCGACGACGAGGACCAGAAGTCCGACGACGAGCAGGCCAAGCTGCCCAAGCTCACCGAGAAGCAGGCGTTGGAGGCGGCCAAGCTGAATGCCGCCGGGCACGCCACCAAGCCGCCGGCCCGCTACACCGAGCCGACGCTGGTGGCCAAGCTGGAGGAGCTGGAGATCGGCCGGCCCTCCACCTACGCGTCGATCATCCGCACCATCACCGCCCGGGACTATGTGTACAAGAAGGGGTCGGCGCTGGTCCCCACCTGGCTGGCCTTCGCCGTGACCAGGTTGCTGGAGGAGCACTTCCCCAAGCTGGTGGACTACCAGTTCACCGCCGCCATGGAGGGTGACCTGGACGAGGTGGCCAAGGGCAACCTGAAGCGGCTGCACGTGCTCAACCAGTTCTACTTCGGAGATGCTGCGGGCAGTGGCGACGCATCCGCCGAGCTCGCCCCCGACGGCCGCGAGGGCCTGCACCAGCTGGTGAACAACCTGGGCGACATCGACGCCCGGGGCCTGTCCACCTTCGGGATCGGTGACCTGGATGACGGGATCAACGTCCGCGTGGGCCGCTACGGCACCTACGTCGAGGACGAGGAGGGGCGTCGGGCCAATGTGGCCGACGACCTGCCCCCCGACGAGCTGACCGTCGAGGTGGCCAAGGAGCTGCTCAGCAAGCCGATGGGCGAGGAGCGGGAGCTGGGTCTGGACCCCGAGACCCACACCATGATCGTCGCCAGGAACGGCCGCTTCGGGCCCTATGTCACCGAGGTGCTGGGCGAGGACGTGCCCACCAAGGGCAAGAATGCGGTCAAGCCGCGCACCGGCAGCCTGTTCAAGTCGATGAGCGTCGACGACGTCACGCTGGAGCAGGCGCTGCGGCTGATGAGCCTGCCGCGCGTGGTGGGCACCGACGCGGAGGGCGTCGAGATCACCGCCCAGAACGGCCGCTACGGCCCGTACCTGAAGAAGGGCACGGATTCGCGCAGCCTGACCACCGAGGAGCAGATCTTCGACATCACGCTGGAGGAGGCGCTGGCCATCTACGCGCAGCCCAAGCAGCGTGGCCGCGCCGCCGCCAAGCCCCCGCTGAAGGAGCTGGGTGAGGATCCGGAGAGCGGCAAGCCCGTCGTGGTGAAGGATGGCCGCTTCGGCGCCTATGTCACCGACGGTGAGTACAACGCCACCCTGCGCCGCGACGACTCGGTGGAGGAGATCACCCTGGAGCGCGCCGCGGAGCTGCTGGCCGAGAAGCGCGCCAAGGGCCCGGCCAAAAAGACCACCCGCAAGAAGACGGCCGCCAAGAAGACGACGGCAAAGAAGACCGCGGCCAAGACGACGGCGAAGAAGACCACCGCCAAGAAGACCACCGCGAAGAAGACGACGGCGAAGAAGGCGGCAACCCCGACGGAGTGACGAGGGCACCTCGACAAGCTCGGGGATCGTGGTGACGTCAGGACTGGACCGCGGCGGCCGAGCCTGTCGAGGCCTCGTCGTCGGAAGCCGTCGAGGTCAAAGCGCCACGGTCACTTGCCAGCCACTAGGGTTCACCTAGCGGACCACGGAGCAGCACTAGGAGTAGTCATGGCCAAGCAGCGCACCTTGCGATTTGAGATGCCCTTTGCCATGAGCGACCCGATCCTGGTGCATCCGGAGCTGGGCATCGAGCACGCCACCCATCGGCAGAAGCGCTCCTTCACCGTCGACACCACCTTGCTGGACACCCCGGATCACCGCCTGC
This sequence comes from Luteococcus sp. H91, assembly GCF_038433135.1. Lineage (NCBI taxonomy): Bacteria > Bacillati > Actinomycetota > Actinomycetes > Propionibacteriales > Propionibacteriaceae > Luteococcus > Luteococcus sp. H91. Next base: position 229,150 of record NZ_JBCDMV010000002.1, read on the forward strand.
TGCGCGCCGGGATCGTGCTGGCGCACCGGGTGACCGGCGGTCTGGGCGAGTGGTACCTGGACGCGCCCGGCTGGAATCCGTGGTTGCCGACCGATCGCGCCGAGCCGCTGGGCGCCGCGGGTGACCTGCCGGAGGGATTCGCCAGTCTGGTGCGTCCCTTCCGTCGCAGCGCAACGCTGGGCCCCGTCGCCGCGGTGAACACCGAGCGCAATGAGTGGCTCCTGCTGGACGACGACGGCGAGACCCTGGCCAAACTGCGCGACGAGCAGATCACCATCCGTCGCGGCGGGCTGACCACCGCCCGGCATCGCGAGCTCACCTTCACCGCCGAGGACTCGATGAATCGGGAGCAGCGGCGCTTCGTGCTGGAATCCGTGCTGGCGATCGGCGGCACCCAGGTGGAGCGTTTCCCCACCCTGGTGGAACGGATCGGCGCCCCGGCCACTGGCCTGACCGACTTCCGCGGGCCCTTCGAGCGCGACGACGATGCCACCCTGGAGGGCTTCGTCAGCTGGCTCTTCGCTCGTCGGCTGGATGCGGTGATGCGCGCCGACCTGACCCTGCGCAGCGGCCAGAGCACCGACATGGATCTGTTGCGCAGCGAACTGGCCGAATTCCGTGGCGAGGTGCGCAGCCTGGCCTTCGCGCTGGAACCGACCTGGCGGGAGGTGGTGGAGCAGGAGCTCGATCTGGTGCTGCACGAGCTGGCCTCGCGCACCATCCACCAACTGGGCGACGAGTACTTCGACGTGCTGGATTCCCTGGTCCTGGGCGTGCGCGCCCCCAAGCTGGGTGATCTCTCCCAGCAGCAGGCGCTGGCGGTGCTGATGCAGCAGGCGGTGGCCAGCGCGACGATCCTGTTCGACCGGGCGCGGTCCCTGACGCTGAGCTCGCCGGATCATCGCTGGACGGCCACGCTGGCATCGGCGCAGCAGATGACCGCGCTGGCGCACACCAACCAACTGCTCTTCGGCAAGAAGGCGCGCAAGCTGGAGCAGGCGCTGGACGAGGTGATCGAGCGCCTGCAGCTGGCGCAGATGCCGCCCGGCGTTGACGAGCCGGCGATCGACCTGGACTGGGATGCCGTGACGGCCTTCCAGGAGGGGCGCCGCTTCGAGCGTCGTCGGCAGGAGTGCAGCGCGGCCCGCCGGGTCTTCATCGACCAGTGGCCGACGCTGGAGCAGCGGATGCGCAAGCTGAAGAAGAAGGGGAAGATCACGTGAGCGGGCTCTTCGTCGTCTTCGAGGGGGGCGATTCCGCGGGCAAGTCGACCCAGGTGCGACAGCTCGCCTCCTGGCTGAAGCACGTGCAGCGCCCTCACCTGGTGACCCATGAACCCGGGGACTCCTGGCTCGGGGGTGAAATTCGACGGTTGGTGCTGAGCACCGATTCGGGTGACATCTCCGCCCGCGCGGAGTGCCTGCTCTACATCGCTGACAAGGCGCAACACGTCGTTGAGGTGGTCAAGCCGGCCCTGGAGCGGGGTGAGGTGGTGATCTGCGACCGCTATGTGGATTCGACTATCGCCTACCAGGCCGTCGGCCGATCGCTGCCCGCTGACGACGTGGAAACCATCGCCCGCTGGGCGACCCAGAGCCTGCGTCCGGACCTGACGGTGCTGCTGGACGTCGACCCCACCCAGGCGGTCAGCCGGATTGCGGAGAAGGACCGGATCGAGAGCGCGGGGGAGGACTTCCACCGGCGGGTGCGGCAGGGTTTCCTGCGGCTTGCCGAGCGCGACCCGGAGCATTACCTGGTGCTGCCCGCGCGGGACACGGTGGACTCCATCGCACGACGGGTGCGCCTGCGGGTCGCCCAACTCCTCGAGGCGGCAGAGGCCGAGCCGAGCCCAACCACGGCGGCCGAGCCGAACCCAACCACGGCGGCTGAGCCGAACCCAACCGCGGCGGCTGAGCCGAGCCCAGCCACGGCGACCGAGCCTGTCGAGCCCCCCGAAGAGGCCCCAGAAACCGTCGTCGAACCCACCCGCTTTCCCACCCCCACGGAGCTGGCGCGGAAATTGTCGGACCCGTCTGGCACGGTGGAAACGTGACCAGCACCCAGCAGCCTTCCGCCGATCTCTGGTCGGAACTCGTCGGTCAGGCCAAGGCCGTCGAGGTGCTCAAGCGCGCCGTGGCGGGGGATGCCCATGCCATGACCCACGCCTGGCTGGTGACCGGCCCGCCCGGTTCCGGCCGCTCCAATGCGGCGCGCGCCTTCGCCGCGGCCCTGCAGTGCCCGCGCGGCGGCTGCGGTAGTTGCAATGAATGCCGAACCAGCTTGTCGGGGGCGCATCCGGATGTGACGCTGGTGCGCACGGAGATGCTCAGCATCGGCGTCGACGAGGTGCGGGATCTGGTCCGTCGGGCCGCGATGAGCCCCACCATGGGCCGCCACCAGGTGATCGTGGTGGAGGATGCGGATCGGGTGACCGACCGGGGCGGCGACGCCCTGCTGAAGGCCATCGAGGAGCCCGCGCCCAAGACGGTGTGGATCCTGTGCGCGCCCACCGCCGACGACGTGGTGGTGACCATCCGTTCCCGCTGCCGCAAGCTGGCCCTGGCCACCCCGAGCGACGACGCGGTGGCGCACCTCCTGCAGTGGCGCGACGGAATCGATCCGGCCCTGGCCGCACATTCGGCGCGGGCGGCGCAGGGGCACATCGGCCGGGCGCGGGCGCTGGCCCGCAATGAGGACGCCCGCAACCGTCGGCATGAGGTGCTGCTGATCCCCGGGCGCCTGACCAGCGTCGGGGCCTGCCTGACCGCTGCCGACAACCTGGTCAAGGCCGCCGCGGCGGAGGCGGCCAAGGCGACGGAACAGACCGATGCCGCGGAGCGCGCCAAGCTGGAGGAGGCGCTGGGTTTTGGCACCAAGGGTGCCCGACCGCGCAATGCCAATGCCGCGCTCAAGGAGTTGGAGGAGCAACAGAAGGCCCGCGCCAAGCGGATCCAACGCGATGCGCTGGATCGGGTGCTGACCGAGCTGACCACCTTCTATCGCGACGTGCTCGCCCTGCAGACCGGCGCGCTTGCGGCGCCGACCCCCGCGCAGGCCCTGCACTCCGGAACCCCGAGTGGCCCCGGGCCGCACCTGATCAATGGGGAGCTGCGGCCCCAGCTGGAGCGCGCCGCCCGAGCCTCGACGCCGGAACTGACGCTGCGCCACATCGACGCGATCATCGCCTGCCGGGAGGCGCTGGAGACCAATGTCGCCCCGCTGCTGGCGATGGAGGCGCTGCTGCTCAACCTTGCCGAGAACCGCTGAGGGGGCAGGGGCTGAACCGCGGTGGCCGAACCTGTCGAAGCCTCCAGTGCTCAGGATCGCCAAGGGCTGAACCATCTGACGCGTGTCCGCCCGCACAGTCGGGCGTCGGGTGTCACCATGGAAAAGTACTTCGGGCGCCACTGGCGTTCTTCCCCTCAGCGAAGGATCACCCCATGCCCAGCAGCAGCTACGACAACAACATCTCCGGCGCCAGCGAGCACACCGCCGTCCTGAACGACGACGACCTGCGCGCCCACCAGCAGGCCGAGCGCGACCGCGCACTGGGCCGCGTCCGCACCACCGGCCCCGACCCGGTGCGTCCGGAGGTCCCCAAGCCCACCACCCACAAGTTCCTGCCGTCGCTGGGGCTCTTCCTGCTCCGTCTGGTGACCGCCGGGATCATGGGCATCCACGGCTACCAGAAGATCAGCGACCTCTCCAAGACCCAGGCCTTTATGACCAGCCTGAACCTGCCCAGCCCCACCTACCTGGCGTGGGGGATCGCGATCGCCGAGATCCTGGCCGCTGTTGCCCTGGTCTTCGGCCTGCTCACCCGGGTTGCCGGTCTGGGCATCGCCGCGCTCACCATTGGCGCGCTGGCCCTGGTGCAGTGGAAGGCCGGCAATCCCTTCGAGGCCGGCAAGCCCGGTTTCGCCGGTGAGCTGGAACTGCTGCTGGCCGCGGTCGGCATCCTGCTCTTCTGCGTCGGCGCCGGCCGGTGGGCCATCGACGGGCAGCTGAGCGCCAACCGTCGCAAGGCGAAGTCGGAGATCTGAGCCCAGTCACCCTCGGCAGTGGCCCCGCACCGCATGGTGCGGGGCCACTGTGCTGCCCCGCCCTGGCACCATCGGCCCGACGTTCCCCCCGTTTGCGCCAAACCGAATCCTGAACGGAGCCCCGCCCCCCGTGCCGCACTGAGGCCTCCAGGGTGCACCCGACTCCGGCGTGCGGAGGTCTGGGCGCGACGGGTGGGGTGACAGTGCGGTGCGCGGGTCGCAGCGTGGCCGACGCGCCGATCCGGAAAGCGCCGCCCAAATTGGCAATTATTTGACGATTGGAACGAGCCAAGAATTTTCCGTGTCCGCCTGGCTGCCATTTTGGGCGATGGTCAATTGACCCAGGATCGAGTTCGCGGAAAGCGCGCCCCAAGAACTGACCAAGGTGAAGAAAACTGTTCACTCCCAGGACATGAAATTCCGCGGCGTCTGTCACCTTCGGCCCTTTCGATGGCACGCAGACCCCCACGCAGAGGAGTTTCACGTGCTTGGCTCGCCTGACAACGGAGTGCCCGTTCTGAAAACCGAGGACGCGCGCAAGCGCCGCCTCGTGATGCCCCTGTTCATTGCTGCGCTGGCCGGGCTGCTCGTGCTGGGGCTGGTCTGGAACCGCGGCAATGACTCGCAGATCCGCGGCGCCGGATCCACCTTGGCCGCGCCGCTGATCGACCGCTCCGCCATCTCCTACCGCAATGCCTTCTCCGCCGACAATCCCGAGCGTCCCGATCAGACCGGTCGCGACTGGGTAATGGACGGCAATGGCTTCAGCTATGAGCCGGTCGGCTCGCTGGGCGGCATCATGCGACTGGATGACCCGGAGGTTGACTTCGCGGTGAGCGACTACCCGCTCTCGCTGCAGACCATCAATGACAAGAAGCTGGGGCAGTTCCCGATCGCCGCCGGCTCGATCGCGCTGGTGCATGACCTGGATCTGGACGGCAAGGCGCTCAAGCTGGAGGCGGAGACCGTCGCCAACATCTACCTGGGCAAGATCAAGACCTGGAATGATCCCAAGATCGCCGCCCTGAACCCTGGCGTCACCCTGCCCGACCAGGAGATCACGCCGGTGCACCGCTCGGACGGCTCCGGCTCCACCGAGGGGTTCACCAAGTGGCTGGTGCGCACTGTTCCGGCGTGGAAGGACGGCCCCGGTTCCGGCCCGCAGATCACCTGGCCCGAGGGCATCGGCAAGGCCGCGGAGCGCTCCGGCGGCGCCATCGACGCCGTGAAGAAGACCAAGGGCGCGCTGACCTATGCCGAGCCTGGCCAGGCCAAGTCCGCAGGGCTGCAGGTGGCGCAGGTGAAGAACGGCGCCAACGAGTTTGTCGCCCCCGACGCCGCCGGCATGGCCGCGGCGCTGAAGGGCACCGACTGGGCCTCCACCGATCACTTCACCAAGCTGGCCGCCAAGCCCGATGCCAAGGGTGCCTACCCGCTGACCGTCCCGATCTACGTCGCGCTGAAGCGTGAGCCGCAGCAGAAGACCGACGGCAGGCGCAGCCTGGCCTACCTGATGTACGTGATGAACAAGTTCGACGGTTCGGCCGCCAAGCTCGGCTACCTGCCGCTGCCCGCCGAGGGCGCCAGCGAGGTCAGCAAGTACATCTCCGAGACCTTCCCGCATGCCCCGTCGGTCAACTGACCTGACACGCACCATCCCCAGCCCAAGACCCTGACATACCCCCAACCTCAAGGACGTATCGCCATGGAAGTGGACATCTTCAAGGAAATCCTTGTCCCCGTCATCGGGGGCCTGGGAATCTTCCTGCTCGGCCTCGAATTCATGGACAGCGGCATCCAAGCCCTGTCGGTCAACAAGATGCGGGAGTGGCTGGCCAAGATCGCCGGCACCCCGATCAAGGGCCTGATGGCCGGCACCGTGATCACCGGCATCATCCAGTCCTCCACCGCCATGACGGTGATGACCGTCGGCCTGGTGAATGCCGGCGTGCTCTCGCTGCGATCCGCGATCAGCGTGATCATGGGCGCCAACATCGGCACCACCCTGGGCAACGGCCTGATTGCCTTGCCACTCGGCCCGATCGGTCTGCTCTTCAGCGGCATCTTCGCCTGTGTCTACGTCTTTGGCCGCAAGGACAAGACCCGCAACATCGCGCTGGCCTGCATGGGCTTCAGCTTGATCTTCTACGGCCTGAACCTGATGACCGGTGGTCTGAAGCCGCTGCGCTCGATGCCCGAGGTGATGGCCGTCCTGCAGAAGCTGGATGCCACCAACTTCATCGGTGTCGTCTCCTGCGCCCTGATCGCCGCCCTGATCACCGCGATGATCCACTCCTCGTCGGCCACGATCGGCATCGTGATGGGCCTGGGTGCCTCCGGCGTGCTGCCCTGGCAGACCGCCATCGCCTTCGCAATCGGCGCCGACCTGGGTACCACCATCACCTCCTGGATCGCGTCGCTGAACCTCTCCAAGAACGCCAAGCGCACCGCCTACGCCCACATCGTGTTCAACTTCATCGGTGTGCTGGTGGTGCTGGCGCTCTTCTTCCCGGCCATCAGGCTGCTCAGCTGGGGCCTGGGCATGTTCGGCATCGATCCCGGCAAGGCCGTGATGGTCGACGGGCAGGAAACCTTCCCGATGGTGCCGGTGGCCGTCGGCATGTTCTCCATCGTGTTCAACATCTTCAACGTGATGATCATGTTCCCCTTCGTCGGCACCTTCGAGCGGGTGCTCTCCAAGGTGGGCGCCAACCACGACGACGTCGAGGACTACTCGGTGCCGCGCTTCCTGGACCAGAAGGTGCGTGACGACTACAACAAGGCCGTTCCCGCAGTGCAGGCGGAGATCCAGCGCTCGCTGGTGGCCGGCTCGATCTTCCTGGACATTGCCCGCGGCAAGCCCGACGCGCCCAAGGAGATCGGCGAGCACGCCGAGGCGGCCGATTCGCTCTCCCGCGAGATCCGCGCCTATTCCGCGCACCTCTTCCACGAGGACCTCAACCGGGAGCAGATGGACCTGGTGGCCAGCCTGATCGAGGAGGTGGACTTCACCAGCTCCCTGACCGAGCAACTGCACCAGATTGCCCGCCGGGTGAAGCGCGAGGACTTCAGCCCCGCCAGCCAGGTCTTCCTGGAGGAGGCGCTGGAGCGGCTCGACCGTCGGATGACCGACATCGTGGTGCCCACCGACGGCGAGTCCAAGCTGCCGCCCGGCCACCACAAGGAGCAGAGCATCGATGAGCTGCGCTGGCGCGTGATCGACACCAAGTCGCTGCCCGCCGGTGAGAAGGGTGCCCTGGTGGCGCTGCTCGGCTCGATCGAGCGTTCCGAGGGTCTGATCCAGCGGATCAAGGAGGAGCGCGGTTCCGTCGATCGTGGCATCGCCAGGATGGGCCAACCCACCGCCTGACCCGACTCCGTCGAGACCCGGTCCGGTACCCCAGCGGTACCGGGCCGGGTGCGTCTTCTGATGGCCCCTCGGCAGGCTCGGGGATCATGGTTGCGCTGGGCGGGTAGGCAACCACGGTGGCCGAGCTTCTCGAGGCCACTTTCGGGACCCTTTTCGGCAAGCCTCTAGTCTTGCCCCATGGCGCGTGTGATGGCGGTGACCTTCGAGACCCACGGTCAGCTGCACTACCTGGACCCCGGGGAACAGCAGTGGCGGGTGGGCCAGCAGGTGCTGTACCCCACCGACCACGGCCCCGAGGTGGCGCAGGTGGTGTGGGCGCCGGAGTTCGTCGACAGTGAGAACCTGACGGGGCTGCCTGTCTGCGTCGGTGAGGCGACGGAGCAGGACCTTCGTCGGGATGCGGAGAACCGGCGGCACCGGGCGGAGACGATGACCGTCGCCAAGGCGCTGATCGCGCAGCACAACCTGCCGATGAAGGTGGTGGGGGTGGACTGGGTCGACCGCTCCGAGGACTTCGACGTGATGGCCGCCATCTACTTCACCGCCCCCGGCAGGGTGGACTTCCGGGCGCTGATCTCTGACTTGGCGCGCTCGTTGCACGCCCGGATCGACCTGCGCCAGGTGGCCTCCCGGGATGCGACGCGGATCAGCGGTGGGATCGGCTCCTGTGGGCGAGACCTGTGCTGCTCCACCTTCCTGACCGACTTCGAACCCGTCGGGCTGCGGCTGGCCAAGGTGCAGGACCTCTCGCCCAACCCGTTGGCCATCCAGGGGCAGTGCGGCAAGCTGATGTGCTGCCTCAAGTACGAGCATCCGCTCTATGCCGACTTCAAGAAGCAGGCGCCGGCGGTGGGGGATCGGGTGGACAGCCCGATCGGCGAGGGCACCGTGATCGGCCATTCCGTGCCCGGGCAGAGCGTCACCGTCCGCAACCGGCAGGGCGAGGTGGCCCGTTGCCCGTTGGTGGAGGTCTGCCCCAGCTCCCTTCGTCGCAAGGAACGCGACGCCCAACTGCCCGACCCCGAGCCGTCCACCCTCGCCAGCGAGCCCCCGCAGCCCGAGGGCAAGCGCAAGCCGCGGCACAAGAAGCGCGGCGGTTTCGCCGGACGCAAGCCACCGACCGCACCACCCGCACAGGAGCCCCGATGAGCACCCGAAGCCTTCCAGTCCGGCTCACCGTGCTGGCCGCCGCCACCCTGATGGTGGCCTGCACCCCCAGGACTCCGGGCGGTTCCCCGTCGGCCTCGGATGGGGCGTCGACGCCGGCCGTCAGCGCGTCGGGGCAGGCCGGGCAGGATGCCCAGGGGGCAGAGGTGAAGACCACGGCGGCCGACGTCGCGGGCTTTGACCCTGACGCGCACCAGAAGCAGAGCAAGTACACGTCGCCGGATCGCACCACGATGACCTCCAATGCCAGGCCCGAGGGTTTCGCGGAGCCGCCGGCCGGCAGCGGTCGGCAGCGCTATCTGGACCAGAAGCTGGGCTGGAAGGATTGCGACGGCTACCAGTGCGCGTCGGTGCTGGTGCCACTGGACTGGGACCGTCCGGACGGCCAGGCGATCACGCTGAAGGTGAAGAAGCGGCCCACCCAGGGCAAGCGCACCGGCACCATGTTCATCAACCCCGGCGGCCCCGGCGGATCGGGGGAGGAGATGGTGGACGGCTTTGACGCGGACAGCTTCCCCGGTCACGACGTGATCGGCTGGGATCCCCGCGGCAGCGGCGAATCCACCCCCGTCGTGTGTGGCAGCAACCAGCAGACCGACGCCTATCTGGCCAGCGACTCCTCGCCCGACGACGAGGCCGAATGGGGTCTGGCGGAGAAGGCGAACAAGGACTTTGCAGCCCAGTGCCGGGAACGTTCCGGGGCACTGCTGGATCACATCTCCACCATCGACAATGTGCGTGACCTGGACTTCCTGCGCCACCTGGCGGGCGAGGACAAGCTGGACTACCTGGGCGTCAGCTACGGCACCTACATCGGCTCCATGTACGCCGAGCTGTACCCGCAGCGGGTCGGGCGGATGGTGCTGGACAGCGCGGTGAACATCACCACCGACGAGTCGGTGATCCAGTCGATGGGCTTTGACCTGGCGTTGAACGACTACGCGACGTGGTGTGCGCAGCAGAAGTGCTCGCTGGGCAGCACGCAGCAGCAGGTGCTCGATTCGGTGACCGGAATCCTGAAGAAGCTGGATTCGCAGCCGCTGGCCGTCGGCAAGCGCCAGCTCACCCAGTCGCTGGCGGTGACCGGCGCGGTGACCTACCTGTACTTCGGCAGCCAGGGCTACACGCAGCTGACCGAGGCGCTGGAGGCGACCCGCAAAGGCAACGGGAAGCCGTTGCTGTTCACCGCCGACCTGATGAATGGCCGCGAGGCCGACGGCTCCTATGGCTCCATGACCTACTCCTTCCCCGCGATCGCCTGCGCGGACAGCGAGGATCCGGGTGCCAAGGGGGCTCGCGACGAATGGCCGAAGGACATCCAGAAGGCGCCGATCCTGGCCCCCTTCTTCGGCCCCAATCTGCAGTGTTCCTTCTGGACGACGAAACCGTCGGAGCAGCTGAAGCTCACCGGCAAGGGTGCCGCCCCGATCCTGGTGCTCGGCGCGACGGGTGACCCGGCAACCCCGTACCAGCAGGCGGTCTGGATGGCCGATCAGCTGGAATCCGGTGTGCTGCTGACGTGGAAGGGCGCCGGCCACTCGGCCTGGGACCTGGGCAACGACTGCGTGAAGAATGCGGTCAAGGGCTATGTGAACGACGGCAAGGTGCCCGCCGACAAGATGACCTGCTGAGGCACAGGGCTGAACCCCGGCGGCCGAGCCTGTCGAGGCCTCAGCACCGCAGGGATCAGTGCGTCGCGGCCCACTCCGCCAGGAAGGCGTCCACCTCGGCGCGGGTCGGGGCCGTGGCCGGGCCACGGCGGGTGACCTTGAGCGCGGCGGCAGCATTGGCCCGTCGGGAGGCCTCCACCCAGTCGCCACCGAGCAGGTACTCGGCGGAGAGCACCCCGGTGTGGCAGTCGCCGGCGCCATTGGTGTCGACGGGCTTCTGCGGGTAGCCGGGAACCAGGTGGGTCTGGCCGTCGACGTGCACGGCACAACCCTCCCGACCGTCGCGGACGATCGCGATGGCACCCTCTGGCAGGAAGTCGGCGGCCTCCCGGGCGGCGGCCTGCATGTCCCGCTCCATGGTGAGCTGGTAGGCCTCGTCGCCATTGGAGGTCCACACGGTGGTGAGCGCCAACATCCGCTGCCGGACGGGCGCGGGCAGGGCGCTGAAGGCGGCGCCCGGGTCCAGCAGCACGATCACGCCGTCTGGCAGGGATTCCAGCCACTCCAGCAGCGGCTTGCGGGTGCTGCGCACCACCAGGGAGTAGCCGGTGACGTGCACCAGGTCTCCGGGTTGGGGATCGCTGGTCTGCAAGGATTCGACGCTGATCAGGCGTTCCGCGCCCATCGTGGTGACGAAGGTGCGCTCCGCGGAGGGCTCGATCATCACGAAGCAGATGCCGGTGTCGATGTCGTCGACGACGGGAGAGCTGACCTGGATTCCCTCGGCGTCCATCACCTGCCGGATCAGGTCGCCATTGGGGCCCTTGCCGTGGGCGCCGGCATGCACGCTCTGGGCGCCGGTGCGGGCGCTCGCGACCAGGATGTTGGTGGCGCCGCCGGCATAGCGGTGGTAGCTGGTGGCCATGGAGTTGTCGCCGCGCCAGGGCAGGGCGGGGATCTCGACGACCTCGTCGACCAGTGCCTGGCCGGTGTGGATCACGCGCGCCATTGTTGCTCCTCTCGGGCCCGGTTGGGCATGGGATCAGCCTATTGGCCGTGGCCGCGGTAGCGTGCCCGCATGGCAACCTTCGAGGATCTTGAGCTCTACCCCGGCGACCCCATCTTTGGCCTGACCGACATGTTTCGCGCCGACCCCCGGCCGCAGAAGGTGAATCTGGGCGTGGGTGTCTACCTGGACGAGCTGGGGCGTCTGCCCTTGCCGCAGGCGGTTGGCGAGGCCGAGAAGCGGTTGGCGGAGCAGCAGGCGCCGCACGGCTACCTGCCGATGGGCGGCAGCCCGGAGCTGGTGCCGCTGATCCAGCAGCTGGTCTTCGGTGCACCGTCGCCCGAGCCTGTCGAGGGGAACTCAGCCACGGCGCCCGAGCCTGTCGAGGGCTTGTTGGAGCGGGTCGCCACCGTCCAGACCCTGGGCGGTTCCGGCGCGCTGAAGGAGGGTGCGGACTTCCTGCACCAGCTGATGGGGGCCTCGACGGTTGCGCTGAGTGACCCGTCGTGGGCCAACCATGCCGCGATCTTCGGCGGCGCGGGCTATGACGTGGTGCGCTACCGCTACTACGACGCGGTCAATCATCGGGTGGACATTGACGGGATGCTGGCCGACATCGCCGCGCTGCGGCCCGGCACCGTCGTCGTGCTGCACGCCTGCTGCCACAATCCGACGGGCTACGACCCGGCCGCCGAGGACTGGCCGCGGATCGCCGACGCCGTCGCGCAGACCGGAGCCATCGCCTTCCTGGACATGGCCTACCAGGGCTTCTCCCGCGGGCTGGCCGAGGACCGTCTGGCGGTGGACGCCTTCGGCGCCAGCGGGCAGCGCTTCTTCGTCGGGAATTCGTTCAGCAAGAATTTCGGGCTGTACGGCGAGCGGATCGGCGGACTCTCGGTGGTTTGCCGCGACGCCGACGAGGCCCAGCGCGTGCATTCCCAACTGTGCAAGGTGATCCGCACCAACTACTCCTGCCCGCCCAGCCACGGCGCGGCGATCGTCACCACAGTGCTGGGCGATGCCGAGCTGCGCGTCAGCTGGGAGGCCGAGCTGGCCGGGATGCGCTCCCGGATCCGCACCATGCGCGAGGCCTTGGCCGCCGGGCTGCGCGCGGCCGGCGCCGAGCAGATGGACTTCGTGCTGCAGCAGAACGGCATGTTCAGCTACTCGGGTCTGAGCGTCGAGCAGATGCACCGGCTGCGCACCGACCACGGGGTCTACGGCACCGACGACGGCCGGATCTGCGTCGCCGGCCTGAACGAGGAGAACGTGGGCTACGTCGCCAAGGCGATCGCCGCGGTGGTCAAGGGCTGACCCGGACCCCGGCGCCCGAGCCCCCCGTTTCGTTCCCCGAGCTCGTCGAGGGGCCGTGAGTCCACCCAAGGCCCACCGCGCAACCGTTCAGAACAGGTGCAACCGCTAGGACGGTTGCACCTGTCAGCAACGGTTGCGCGGTGCCCGTCCTCCGCTGAACCCAACGACGCGCAGCCGCCCGAGCCGTTCCGTGGCATCTACGGGATGCCGATGTTCGCCAGGATCCCGTGCCCGGATCTGGCTGCGTCGGTGGACTTCTGGACCAACGCCCTGGGCTTCTTCGAGCTGTTCGGCATCCCCGGACAGCTGGTGCACCTGCGGCGGTGGGCCTTCCAGGACGTCCTGCTGGTTCCCGGCCCCGCCGCAAGCCCGTCTGGGCTGCAGCTCAGCTTCGCGTGTGTGCTCTCCCAGCTCGACGAGGTGGCCGACGCGTGCCGTTCCTTCCCTGACGCCAACGTCCAGGGGCCGACGGACATGCCCTGGAACACGCGCGACCTGACGGTGACCACGCCCGAGGGAACCCGGGTGGTGTTCACCGCCGCGAAGCCGCTGGTGGCGGGGAGCGCGGAGGAGGCCGGTTTGAAGGACGTCGGGATCGTCGCGCCTCGGTGACCGACGACAATGGCTGCATGGACAAGCAGCCCGAGGAGGTCGCCGTCGGCGTCGCCGCCGCGCGCGTGGGCCTGACGGTGCGGACCCTGCACCACTGGGACCGGATCGGGCTGGCGAGCCCGTCGGGGCGTTCGAGCACTGGCTATCGGCTGTACGGGGCCGCCGATCTGGAGCGGCTGCGACGGGTGGTGGCCTACCGGGAGGCTGGCCTGTCGCTGGAGGAGATTGGTGACGTGCTTGCGGCTGGCTCGTCCGATGTGGGCGCGATGCTTCGGAAGCGCCGGGTGCAGCTGGCGTCCGAGATGGAGAGCATGCGACGACGGGACGAGCGCCTCGCACGTCTGGTCGACGCCCACGAGCGGGGCGTGCTGTTGACCGGCGACGAGCAGCGCGCGGCCTTCGGGGAGGGGTGGCGTCCCGAGTGGCTGGGCGAGGCCCGCGCACGGTGGGGCGACAGCGCCCAGTGGGCCCAGTTCGCGGAAGGTTCGGCAGGCCGGACGGCCGACCAGTGGCGCGCCCAGGCGGACGCGATGAAGCAGTGGGAGCGCGACGCCGCCGAGGCGCTCGGCAGGGGAACCGATCCCGACGGTGACGAGGCCCGGGTGTTGGCCGATCGCTACCGGGCCGCGTTCAGCAACTGGTTCCCGATCACCCGCGCCATGCAGGTCTGCCTGGGCCGGCTGTTCGAGTCCGACGAGGGCTTCGCCGCCTACTACGACCGGCTGAACCCCGGCCTGGCCGGCTGGATCCGAGAGGCCTTCGACGAGGCCGCCCGGGCCGAGGGGCTCGACCCGGACGAGGCGAGGTGGGAGTGAGCTGCTCCGAGCCCGTCGACGGCCCTGTGCCATCCTCCGGGAACGACCCCGCAGCAGTTACTGACAGATGCAGGCGTTGCAGCGGCTGCCCCTGTCACTACCGGCTGCGCGGTTGCTCGGTGGCTGGTGTCCACGAGCCGCAGGCTGCAAACACGATGCCCGAGCCCGTCGAGGGCCCCGCCCAAAGTCTCGCCCGAGAATTTCCGCGGCGGGTGTGCATGTGCAACACATACACACCTCTCGTCAGACGATCAGGGAGATGGACCCTGACCGATGCCGCCAGTCCGGCTACTGGGTGATCGACGTCGCGGCGAACAGGTCCGCGGGCATCGGGATCCGCAGCTCCCAAGTGATCGCGATCGGTCGGTCGCCGGTGTGGCTGACGTACCGCGCGTCGCCCAGGAAGACATACGGCGAGGTGCCGAACTCCCCGTCGCGCTGCTGCCGGACGAACAGCAGCGGGGTGCTGGCGCCGGTCAGGTAGCGCTGACCGGTTCGGGAGCTCACCGACGTGGTGGACTGCGATTCCCAGTGGAACAGGCTTCGGCTGATCGGGTAGTCACGGTAGAGCGTGCTGGGGGAGTAGTCCGCCTCGGACTTCTTGAGCGTGATGAAGAAGGCGTCCACCGGCCGGCCGTCCACCTCGGTGAACAGCACACCCTCGCGGAATTGCGACGGCGGTCGCCCGGGCCGGGCGTGACCGAGCCCCGCCAACACCTCCTCGCGGGTGTAGCTGGCATGCGGGCGCAGCGGCAGACCAGTGAGCGGTCCGGCCAGCTCGACGGTCATTCGGTGGGTGTTCTCGAAGGCGAGGTCCACCACCTGGCTCAGCTCGTCGGTCACCGTCCCGTGGTTTCGCAGGCTGGCTAGGCCTTCCTCGGGCGAGGCGAAGCCGCCGCCGTCGGGCCAGAGCGTCCAGAACAGCATCCGGGCCAGCGCCGACTCCAGGTCTCCGGTGCCGCGCAGAATGTCCTGGTAGGCCTGTGCTCGCTGAGGATCGTCGACATGGGTGACTGCCCGGACACGACGCAGCAGCTTGGACTCCAGCGGGCTCGGCGCCGGTACCAAACCTGCGTCGGCGCGCAGATGCGTCCAGCTGCGGTTGTTGCCCGGACGCACCACCTGGGACAACTCCAGCTGGTTGTTGTCCAGGAAGTCTCGCAGTCTGTCGGTGGGGTCGGCGCGCAGTTCCCCGACCAGCTGTGGCCAGCGCATTTGCAGGTTGTTCTTGAGGTTCTCCAGAACCGTCTTCTGCGCCACCCGGTCCAGCACGATCTGGCAGCCCGACGGGAGCAGCGGGAAGCCCTGATCCACCTGCTTCTCCAGCTCCTTGCCGCGGTGCCCGGTGAGCGCGCGGAAGCGCAGATCCAGTCGGTACTCCTTGCGGTGCTGGGCGACGAAGTCCAGGACGGTCAGCACATCCTTGTCGGGGCAGGTGCGCAGGCCGCGGCCCAACTGTTGCAGGAAGATCGTCGGGGATTCGGTGGGCCGCAGCAGCAGGATGGTGTCCACCTCGGGGATGTCCACGCCCTCGTTGAAGATGTCGACGGTGAAGATGATGCACAGCTCGCCCGCGCGCAGCCTCTTGATGGCGGCGTCGCGCTCCTCACTACGGGACATGCCGCTCAGCGCGATGGCATTGAGCCCGGCACGGCGGAAGGTGTCGGCCATGAACTCGGCGTGCTTGACGCTGACGCAGAAGCCGATCGCCTTCATGCCCGACGGGTCAATCACCTTGTCGCGCAGCTGTTGCAGCACCAGGCGTGCCCGGGCGTCGCTGCTGGTGTAGATCTTCTCCAGCTCGCTGATGTCGTAGCGGCCCTGCCGCCAGTTGACGTGGGTCAGGTCGACGCCATCGCTGATCCCGAAGTAGTGGAAGGGCGCCAACAGACCCTGCTGGACGGCATCCCAAACCCGTAGTTCGGCGGCGACTCGGCCGTCGAAGAAGGTGCGGACGTCCATCCCGTCACCGCGTTCCGGGGTGGCAGTCAGGCCCAAGAGCTCCTTGGGCTGGAGGTGGTTCAGCAGCCGCTTGTAGGTGGCGGCTTCGGCGTGGTGGAACTCGTCGACCACGACGACGTCGAAGGCGTCGGTGGGGATCTTCTCGGGGCCGTAGCTGCTCAGCGACTGGATGCTGGCAAAGACGTGGCTCCACTTCTCGGGGTGGTTGCCGTCGACGAACAGCTCGCCAAAGGTGCCGTCGGCGAGCACCTCGCGGTAGGTGCGCAGCGACTGGATCAGGATTTCGCGGCGGTGAGCGACGAAGAGCAGCCGCGGGCGCTGGTTTCCGGTGCACAGTGAGCGATAGTCGAGCGCGGCCATGACCGTCTTGCCGGTTCCGGTGGCGGCGACGATCAGATTGCGGTGCCGATCGTGAGCGGTCCGCTCAGTTTGCAGCGCGTCCAGGATTGCCTGCTGATACGGGTAAGGGCGGACTTCGAGCCCGGAGATCAGGCTTTCGCTCGGGGCCATCCGGACACCCTTGGCGCGCTGGAGCTCCCGGTCGAGGCGTTCGGCGTCCTCGGCGCCGCGGTAGGGCTCGAACCGTTCGCTGTTCCAGTAGGAGTCAAAGGTGGCGGAGAACTTGTCCAGCAGGTGCCCGGTGGTGGCGGACGAGAGCCGGACATTCCACTCCGCGCCGTCGACGAGCGCGGCGCGCGACAGGTTCGAGGAGCCGACGTAGGCGGTGTCAAAGCCGGTGTTGCGGCGAAAGAGCCAGGCCTTGGCGTGCAGCCGGGTGACGCGGGCGTCGTACTGGACGCGGATCTCGGCGCCGAAGTCCTGCACCAGCCGGTCCAGCGCGCGGCGCTCTGTGCCACCGATGTAGGTGGTGGTGACGACGCGGATGGGCACGCCCCGGTCGCGAGCGTCGGCCAGCTCGGCTTCCAGGAAGCGCAGGCCGTGCCACTGGACGAAGGCACACAGCAGGTCGACGCTGTCCGCCGACGCGAGTTCCGCCCGTAGCTCGTGACCCAATCCGGGTTCACCAGGGGCGTTGGTGAGGAGCGCAACCTCGGAGAGAGGAGTGTTGGGCCGGCGCTCCGTGACGGCTTGGATGCCGGGGCGCGCTTCCGGGCTGAGCCGGAGCAGTTGTCGGATGGGGGCGACCGGTTCCTCGTCCGGATCCTGCAGGAGGCCGAGCAGTTGGTTGACGACGCTGATCCGCTCTTCGGGGTTCTTGGGCAGGCGACGACGCAGAGCCGCCGCAAGGTGCCGGGCGAGGACGTCGGGCTGATCTGCGGCGTCGACGTCTCTCAGTTCGGCTTGAAGGTCTGTCTGATCCAGCTGGTTGGCGAGCGCGCGCGTCACCAAACTCTCATACAGGCCGGGCTGGACGGCTGACTCACTCATAGCGACCAGGTTGGCACAAGCCTCTGACAGATTTCGCGAGGCCGGCCGCCCGGGCGACGGCGCGGTCTCGTTCGCGCCCGGGTAGGCGGACCGGCTATAGTTCTCTGGTCCGCTCCGGCGGGCGCGCCGCCCTAGCTCAGTTGGTAGAGCAACGCACTCGTAATGCGTAGGTCAGGGGTTCGACTCCCCTGGGCGGCTCCATCAAGTCCCCTTGTCAGGGGGGTTCGTCTTTTGTCTGGGAAAGAGAACGCCGCAGATCTCGTGGATTGCAACAAATTCTGCAGGTTTTGGTCCGGCGTCACCGACGTGCATCGCGACCGTGGTCCAGGCAGGCTCAGTGGAACCGGTTCTTGGTTCGCTTCAACATGAGACTTGCGGTTCCGAAGCGGATCGATGAGACCTCGGAGTCTCCTTCTACCGCGCTCCGGTTAGGTCCATGGTGGGTCCGGTGATCGCACGGACGAAGGTCTGGCCTCGCTGTCCGCCGTCGCAACCCAGAGTCCGCGGGGGAGAGTGGAGCTCTCAGCAGCAGTGCGTTCGGAAACGAAGCCATGTTTGTATCTGTCCGCCCCGGATGAACCACCCAAAGCATCAGGCGGACAGCTCGAGCCGGACTCAGTGCAGGTCCTCGTCCCGCGCTGGGGGTGGATCGTCCAGGGCCTCGTGGGGCGGATGGTGTTGTAGAAGTCGACCCACGTAGGGTTGCCAGCTCGATCTGATCGACACTGCCCCGGGGCCTTTGGAGCGGATCAGTTTGGTCTTGAACGGCCCGATCCGAGCGGCGCTGCCTCGATCGCGTGTGCCAGTGAGAGGCTGCTCGGTATGTGAATCACTTCCCGGCTGGCATCGTCAGACTAAGCTGCTGCCAGCGGGTCGTCGAAAATTCACGGGAGGCGAGAATTAAATGAGCCAGAATTTCGAAATTGTAATCCATACAAGTAATCCAAGAATCAATGGAATCGAAGGTCGCGTTTCGTATTTTGGTGGCGTGGGTGGAACTCAGTTCTACGATGGAGTTCGCGCTCAGCGAGGGGTGGTGACTATTGCCGGTAGTCGGAAGAGGATTAGTGCGGATAATCTATTTATCACTAAGAATAGTACTTACCTTAAGGCTGTTTCAAAGTCGATGCTTCTTTGTTACTTCAAATTTGGCGCCTTCGAGATCTTGGCATTGGATGCGAGGGTTGATGATTTGTCATGTAAAGTTCCAGAACTAGTCCAGAATTTCAAGGCGTCGCCTAAGTATCTTGACAAGAGCTTTGCTATTCCCGCACTCGAGCAAGGAGTTGAGTCTTCGGAGGTGGCGATGACTTCCGCTATGCAATTGGTGCTGGGTGCTAGTGATCCGATTCTTGAGTTTGACTATGCATGGCGAGCCTTTAATCGACTAGCTGGCTACAAGTCTGGTAAGGCGCAAGACTTTGAGATGCTCAAATATATCCGTAGGGAGATTAATTCTTCCCCGGAACGATTCCCTCGTGCTATGGCGTATGCGGCAACCGTAGACCAAGCTTTCTTGGAGGATCGGTGGATTATCGCGATGATTAACAACAACATCCCAAGAGCATCGAAGAATGAGGCGAAGAGAGTCGTCGAGTTCCTTGGGGGGTTCGATGACTATCGCGTGTGTGGGGCTTTGGCTGGGAAGGCCTCGTGCAAGAAGAAGATTCTGAAAGATGCTGGCTTGTGGGAGGGTACAATCGATCGACTCGACAATGTAGCGGAGTCGGGTCTGAAGAAGGATGCAGATGTTCTACGACTGTTGATTTTGAAGTACTGCTATTATCTACGAAATAAGTATTTCCATGGTGAGCGGTGGCCCTCTGAGTTCATCTTCTCTGAGACGGCAAATGCCCAGGAGTTGGGCTTGATGGCCAAGCCATTGACGCTGTTGTGCTACGACCTGCTCGAGGCGCTGTAGGCCTAGTTTCAATTTTTCATGAGTCCCGGCTGGTCCGTTGTTCAGTATCGTTATTGTCGCATTGTCCTAAGTTTGGCATGTGAGTGGCCGAATGATGGTTCTGGTCGAAGGCCGCCGGGAAGTGAGCCGAACCCGTGGCGGGTCATTGGCGCTACAGCCACACCCGCCCTGCATGACCGCAAGACACTCCAAGCGCAAGAGAAATAGGGCCCGAGCCGTCATCGCCGAAGATAAGACCGCCCCACACGCCGCGGTTAATTAGCGCCAGCAAGGGCACCGCGGCGCTGAACAGAGACGCCCTGGCCCAGGTGAAACGAAACCGCAAGGCCATCGAGAATATCTCAGGGCACTAAAGAGATCCAAAGCAGGGTCTGCAAAGAGGTGGATTGAGCTCGACGACCCGGTTTGCGCGGCCTTCCTTGGCTACGATCTGCAGGACGTCACTCTCGCAGCGGTCTTCATCTTCCGCCGGTGTGGTTCGATGCTGCTGCGCCCAAAGTCGGGAGCAGATCCGCCGGAGTTGGGTCTTCCTAGTTCTTGCCTAGATGGGCGCTTAGGGCTCTGGGGCTTGTGTTTGGGGGCCCTCAAGTTCCGCCATCAGAGCAGGTACCTCTGGGGGGACAATAAAATAGGCTGCTTTTACCCCGCGTGGGTAGCGTGCTGAAAATATAGCTCGTACACCTTCGGGTATTATGTTGCGATATTGGAGTAGTTCGGTTAGACGGGTGAATGGCCTTGTGAAACCACGGAGCATCCTGTCGTCGTCATACTCGCCCAAAGCATAGATCCGCTCCCGGTCGATGCGGCCTCCGGGGTTTTTCGCAGCCTCTCTCAGTGCCATGGCTTGGACGGGCGCCTCGTCATCCAAGGCGCTTAGAAGCGCCCTCAAGGCATCCAATGTCCACTCTTGTGGTTCCTCGGCATGCTCGTCGGCTCCTCCCTCTTCGGAGATGCGCTCCGCATCCCGGCTTGATTCTTCGGAGATTGGAACTTGTAGGGCTCGTGGTGCGATCTCAAGTACGTCAGCAGGTCGGAAGAAGAATACGCGCCTGCCCTCCGATGCTTCGGAATATTCATTAGCTAGCTCTGGGCGCGGCCCTAGGAATGCACCTCTTTGTTTCCACCACCAGTCCTCCTTTTCGTCACGCGTCACAAAAACCAAGTCAGTTTGAACTTGGCTGGCATATTTCATTGCTTGGTACCAGACCAAGTAGTCGCCTGCGGCGCCCTCGGCGCGTCCGCTATCTTCCTTTTCTTTGTCCAAGTATCCAGGGGGCTCTTCGGCTTGAACACGGCGCTTTCCCTCGATGACGCACTGTTCCCACTCTTCCTCGCTCAGTCTGGGAGTAACATGTCCCTCGGCTAAAGCGGCAATTCTCTCAATGAAACGGTCGCCGGAGGGGGTTGCGGCGTCATCTCCTTCTAAGGTGTCGGCTGCTGTCTGCAGAACTGAACTGATGCTATCGGCGACTTGGTCGCGTAGCTCCGCGACCTCGTTGTCGTTGACTCCTAGGCTCTTCCCCCACTGTCGGAGTGCCTCCTCCATGGCGCGTTGGTTCTTTTGGAGTGCTGCCCTCAACGTATCTGTGGCCCCCTCAGGGGACGATTGGGTGCGGCTGTGTCGGCGCCAAAATTCTCGGACGACTTGGTATGGAATGACGAGACGATCTCCGACCTGCTCCAAGCTGGACAGTAGGTCTTCCGCTGTTTGTGGACGGTATCGATATAAGTCGATCAGCACATTTGTGTCGACGGCTACGGTGGCGGTGGCAAGCGCATTCTCAAGTTCAGGTCTGGTTTGTCGCCTGTAGCCAGCGAAGTTCCCTGTGAAGAGTCCACCCATCTCAGTCATGAATCATGTCTATCGCAGGATGCGAGCGTTCGCTACTGAACCAGATGGACAATCTCGTCTGTCGTCGGCAGACTGGTCGAAGTTGCAAGTCAGATGCGGTCTGTTCGTGACGAGCTCGAACTGCAGAGTCTTACGCGCCTCGCACTCGTCCCACGAACTCCACGAGTTCGGCGACTACCTCGTCGCGGCTCTCCGGCTCGTTGTGCACCTCGTGCCTGAGCCCGCTCCACTCCCGAACCCGGACGTCCTCGTGACCCGTCGCCACAAGGCGGTTCGCCACGTGGTACGCGCCCTCGCCGTAGTTGGCCACCGGGTCCTGGTCACCGGCCAGGATCAGGACGGGGAGGTCCTGGGGGAGCTTGGCGTAGAAGTCGTCGGAGTTGGCAATGTCGTAGAGGTCCACGAAGCCCTTGAGGAAGCGCGAACTCATTGGGGCGCCGAAATTGTTGAACGGGTCGCGGCCGTGGTCGGCGACAATCTGCGGGTCCTTCGCCACCCAGTCCGTCGGGCCGGGATTCTCCCCGCAGCGGTCCAGGAAACCGTCAAACAGCTGCCCAACCAGTTCATCCGGTGCGGGCTCGGCGACGGAAGGGGCCGTGGCAAGGGACTCCAACCGTTCGCGGTCAATCGTCTGCTCGATGCCCTTCATCTGCGCCGCAATCCCGCACAGCGCCAGCGCGCTCAGCCTGGCCTCGGGGCGGATCGCCATCGCCCGCGCGATCATCGAGCCCCAACTGTGCCCAAAGGCCACATACGGCAGATCGGGGAACAGCTCGCGCGCCTTGGCCTGCAGCGTCAGCTCGTCGGAGACCACCACATTCGCGGCGTCGTCACCCGCGTCGCCCCAGATGCCGTGCTGCATCGCGGTGCGCCCATGCCCGGCATGGTCATCGGCCACGACGACGAAGCCCTGGTCAACCAGCGCCGAAATCAGTCGCAGATACCGGCGGGAATGCTCGCCCAGGCCATGGATGATCTGCACCACCGCGGTCGGCTCGCTGACTGGCGTGTATACCCACGCCTGAATGGTGTCGCGACCGTTCAGTGACGTGAACTCGATCTCCTGCAGAGCCTGCAGACCTCCTTGTCGTGCAGCCGAAACACCTGTCCCACAACCTACGCCGCATGCGTCGAGGCGGTGCCCGTTTCGGAGTGTGGATTTCACCGGCTCTGATCAGTTCCTCAAAGACTCAAGAGCCTTGGGGGAAGCCACAAGCGAGTCACCTGGTGGTTGCCGACGGTTGACCTCGTCGTCACGCGCCTTCCATTCGAGGCTGGTCGACTGGTGCAGATCTGCCTGCGGCGGATCGTGTTGGCAATACCCACCCCCACAAGGAGAATCATGCGCACCATCATCGTCCCCTCCGTCCTCGGACTTGCCCTGGCGGCAACCGCACTGGTGCCCGCCGTCGCGGCTCCGGGAAAGCCCAATGGCGTCGATCGCACCCTGACTGCCACAGCTACAACATTCATCACGCGCAGGGCGCCGACGGTGTCCTTGATCTGGAGCGCATCGCCACCGTCCTGGAGCAGACCGACGCGCAGGTGATTGGTCTGCAGGAGGTGGATCGTCACTGGGGTGAGCGCTCCGAGCATGTTGACCAGGCCAAGTGGCTGGCCGAGCGGCTCGGCATGAACTACTGCTACACCGCCAACCTGGACAATCCGCCCGCCGACGGGCACACCGAGAACCGCCAGTACGGCACGGCGATCCTGTCCGACTACCCGCTGGAGAACTGCACCTCAACCCCGCTGACCAATCACCCGAAGGGCGAGCAGCGCAGCCTGGCGCAGGCCGATCTCAAGGTGCGCGGCGTGCCCGTGCGCTTCTACAACACCCACCTGACGCACAACTCGGATGCTGGCCGGGAGGTGCAGGCCCGCGAGATGAACGAGATCATCGCCGCCGATGACCGCCCGGCGATCCTCGTCGGGGACCTGAATGCCGGCCCGGAGAAGCCCGTCTACCAGGACTTCGTGAAGCACCTGACCGACGTGTGGGCTGCGGTGGGCGAGGGCGACGGGTTCACTTTTGACTCGGACAACCCGAAGGGACGAATCGACTACATCCTGGCCAGCGGCCAGGTGGTTCCGATCTCCATGAAGGTGGTCCCGACCATTGCGTCGGACCACATGCCGATCGTCGCGGAGCTGAAGCTTCCGCATCCTTCCGAGGTGCGCGGACGCTGACGTCGCTGTAGTCACCGTTTCATTGACACTATGGTTCGCAATTGCGAACCATAGTGTCAATGGAGCCCGTTGGGTCTGGACGAGCCTGCGGTTGGGTGAGCCGACGGCAATGAACTTGGGATATTCACAAGTTTGGCGTAGGCTTGGTGCATGAACGAGACCATCGGCGCGCGCGTCGCCAAGGCAATCCCAGAAGGTGTCACCCGTCGGCAGATCGCCGCCAAGGTGGGCATCGCGGAGGATGCCTTTTCGCGTGCCCTGCATGGCAAGCGAGGGTTCTCGGCGTTGGAGCTCGCCCGACTGGGTGAGGCGCTGGAGGTTGACGTTCATGAGCTGATCACCGGTCGGCCGGACCCAAACCGGTTGGTGCTGGCCGCCCGTCACCAAGTGGATCGCGACACGTGGGAGCGGACCAATGATGGTGCCGCCGACGACAAGCAGATCCTGGCCGATGTCGGCATTGCCCTGCGCAATGCGGCGCGCGTCGCTCCGCAGCCCGCGAGCACCATCCCGCAGGATGTGGAGGATGCGCGTGCTGCCTTGGGCTCCGACTTTGTACGGCCCTTCATGGAGCGACTGCGGGATCTGGGAATCGACGTGGTCAGGGTCGCGGGTCTGGGAACGTCCTACAGCCTGCACGTTGGCAACCGGGCGGTCATCGCGGTACCGGAGAACGGCAACTGGTTCCGGGAGAACTGGGACATGGCCCACGAGCTGGGGCATCTGGTGCTGGGGCACCGGGAGGTTGACTGCACCACCCGGAACGACGTTGACCGGGAAGAGGCGGCGGCCAATGCCTTTGCTGCTGAGCTGCTGCTGCCAGCGGAAGAAATGCGGGCCGTCGACTGGTCGTCTGTGACGCCCGCAGAGGTGGCCGGGCAGGTCTGGGCGCGGGGTGTCTCGACCAGCGCTCTGGCAACCCGGATCGGCTGGCTGAAGCTGCCGGTGGACGAGCATCTGCTGGCTGGCCTCGACGTCACCACGCAACGCTATCTGCGGCAACACCGGAAGCCTGTCGGCGGCGGCGACCCGATCACCACCAGGATGAAGGAGGCCGCCACCCGCAGTTTTCCCGACTGGGTGGTCACCGCCTGCCTCGACGGAGTTGCCACGGGCGTGGTGCGGAAGTCGCTGCTGGCGTGGGTCCTCGGCGTGGACGAGGAAGCACTGGAGGTTGAGGAGTCCGAAGCTGAGTCGATTGACGGCGACAAGCTGATGAACCTGCTGTCATGACGGCTGCTGAACTCATCTTCCCCGACACCACCGTGCTGGTGAACTTTGCTTTGATCGACCGGATGGACTTGCTGGAACAGATCGTCAACGGTCGGGGGACGTGGTGCGGCACGGTTTCCGAGGAGTGTGCACGGCGCGCTGAGCGGATGGAACTGCCGGAGATGCTCCGCTCCACTCAGATCTTCGGTGAGCCGGTGCGCCTTGTCACCAGGGCAGAGTTTGATGACTACCAGCTCAATCTGGACTGGTTCGCGTCGGTTTCCACCGACCCCAATGCGGGGCATGAGGGTGAGTCGGAAACCTTGGCCATCATGATCAATCGCAAAGAGTCTGGGCTGATGGTCACCGATGACACGTCAGTTCCCAAACGGGTGGAGGTCCTCCAGGCGCAGCAGCGGATCAGCGTCTGTACCACCTGGGACCTCTTGCGTATCGCCCTGTGGCGAGGGCAGATCGAGGAGACAGACTTCTGGGCATACCGGCGGACATTGCTGGGCAACAAGCGCGGTTGTCCGAATCACGTTCGGCGTGCCGAGCTCTGTGCAGCATGGATCAAGCGATCCAGCTGAAGAGTCTGGCCCGACGGGCTTGAACCCAGCAGGGTTCCGCAGAGAATCTGACATCCCCCCAGCGGGATGCCTGGGGAAAGGCCACCCCGCCGTCGAGCCCTGACCCGGCGGGGTCTGGAGTGTCTGGCAGAAAGAGTCCTTCTCGGATTGTTACTCGAAGCACGTGCGAGGCAAGATCTGGGTCCGGGCAGCCGATGCTGCCGTGAGACTTGGGTCTTTTTCATGTCCCGACCACTTCGGTGCTCGTAACAGTCCCAAGGAGCAGACATGGAACATGTCGTCGCAGCCCTCGCCGGCGGTCTGGTGGTGTCCTGCCAGGCCCTTCCCGGTGAGCCGATGTATCGCCCCGACGGCGGTGCGATGCCGCTGTTCGCTATTGCCGCCGAGCTCGCCGGCGCCGTCGGCATGCGCGCCAACTCCGCCCGCGACGTTGCCGAGATCAAGCAGGCCGTCGCGCTGCCGTTGATCGGCCTGATCAAGCACAAGCACCCGCCTCGCCCTCCTGGCGCTGCACACGGCCCGCTTGGTCACCGCGGCTCGGGGCTGAACTCCAGCAGGATTCCCTCGTCGGAGGGGATTCGGCGAACGTGGCGCAGGTCGGGGATCAGCACGTCGACGGTGGTCGGGTCGAGCTTGTCGCCGACGCCGACCACCAGGCCGGCCCCGGCGGCCCGCGCCGCCTCGACCCCCACCGACGCGTCCTCGAAGACCGCCACCCGGGACGGCTCCAGGCCCAGCAGTTGCGCGCCGCGCAGGTAAGGGTCCGGGTTGGGCTTGCCCAGCGTGACGTCCTCCGCGGTGATCATCCGCGTCGGGTTGTGGCCGGCATTGGCCAGCCGCGGGACGGCCAGCTCGCGACCGGCGGAGGTGACCACCACCCACTTGTCCGCCGGAAGGCTCTCGGTGAAGGCGACGGCGCCGGGAACCTCCGGCATCCGGTGGGATTCGGAAACCTCCATGTCCTCGATGGACTTGAGGGCGCCAGCGTGATCCTCGGGCGAAACCCACGGCGCGATGATGTCGCGCGCCGGGGTGCCGTGCGGGAAGTCGACGGTGGGGTCGAAACCCGGGGTCCAGATCTTGCCCCACTCCCGCCAGACGCCCATGGCCACCGCCAGCGAATCCACCAGCACCCCGTCGCTGTCGAAGAGGATGCCGTCGACGTGTGCGGTGTGGATCATGTGCGGCCTTCCCCGGGGCGAGTTCGCCGGCGGACGCCGACGGGTTCAGGGCAGAGCCTAACCCCAGCGATCCCGGCCCCGGGTCAGCCAGCAAACTGCTGCACGTCGGTCGCCTCGAAGCTGGTCCAGGCAGCATTGCTGTGCTCGAAGCGGACCATGAAGCCGCCACCGTCAGCGCCGTCCGGGTAGGCCCGACCCACGACGCAACCGCGGGTGCCGATATCGATCAAGTCCCACGGCAGCGACTCGGTCATCGTCCAGTTCATGCCATGACAGGAATAGGTGGTCAGCTTGCCACCCCAGCGTTGGAGGCCCAGCAACTCGTCCACCGTCGAGGGAGTCGCGTAGCGCAGCGCGGCCTTGCGGTTCTTGGCGCGAATGGCGCTGGCCAGGGCCTTGAAGGTGCGCCACTCGTTGTAGTACGCCGGCTTGCTGCCCACCAGCTTGCGCTTCTTCTTGCTCCAGTTGATCTTGATGGTGGCGCTCTGGGTGCCCCACAGATCGCTGTCGTCCGGCTGGCCAACGGCGATCGCATGGATGGTGGCGACGCCCTTGCTGAGCTTGACGGAATGCACCTGCGCCCGGCCGGAGGCATAGCCGAGCTTGATCGTGCTGTAGCTGCCGACGATCTTCATGTTCTGGTCGTAGAAGACCACCACCTCGGGCCAGGCGACACCGCCCTTGCTGCAATGGAAGGTGGCGACGGCGCCGGTGCGCTCACCGGGCTTGACCGCACGGTGTTGGAGAGGTCGATGTTGATGCTGCCGGGCTGGCCGTCGCGCCAGACACCCTTCCTGAGCTTGCCGGGGCGGTGTTCGCAGAGCGACGGGACAGGCGCGCTGAGCAGCTTGGCCTTGGTGATGGGGGCCGGGCCGGCGCTGGCCGGCGCGGCCGTCAGGGTGCCGCACATCACCGTCGCTGCGAGTGTGAGGGGCAACAAGCGTTGAGTCTTCATGGTTCGTCCAATCCAGGGGCGCTTCGGGTGGCCATTGGCAGGCTAGACCCGCGGGCTGCCCTGGCGGACCCCCAGTTTCTTGGGGGTGATGCCGACGGACGAGGCGCCAAGGCCCTCCCTTGTTCACACGTGCGGATCACGGTCCTTCAACCAACCTGTCGGTCAGTACAGCTAGCTCGATCGGCGAGCTTCCGACAGAGTCCTGAGCCTCACGCGAACGCCGTGAAGCTCACCCACCCATCGCCCGGAGCCCCACCAGGATTCCCTGAGTGAGGGACGGGTCGGCCAGCACGTGGGGCAGCGCATGGCCCACCAGCACGGGCATCAGGCTGCGCCCACCCCAGACGTAGATGGCCGAGAGAATGGTGAACATCACGACTGAGGAGGCCATGTAGGTGGGGGTGAAGTGGCCCCCGATCACGCCGTGGTAGCTGCCCATTGCCAGCCCGCCCACCAGCACCTGCACCCAGCGCGCCACGCTGGCCCGGTGCAGGTGGTCCAGGATGAAGGCGCGCGCCACCTCTTCGCCGAAGGCCAGCACCGGCCCGGCCAGGACCATCGGGATCCGCTGCCAAGCCGTGCTGGTGGGGTCGCCACCAGAGGCATAGGACAGTGCTGCCCACAAGACGCCGAAGGTGACGCCCGCCACCCACGCCCAGCATCGGGCAGGGCGACGCCAACCCAGATCCGCCAGCGTTCGGCCGGTGCGTGGCAGCCACCACAGCGTCACGGCCGTCACCGTCAGGAAACCGACGACGAAGACCATGTCCAACACGAAGGCCGCGTGCACGCTGGTGCCCATCCGTCTGTGGATGGCACTGGCGGCCAGACCGAAGCACCCCACGCCAAGGACCAGCCACAGCACGGCCGTCATGCCAAGAGCCCGTACCCACGCTGTGCTCAGGCCCACCGGGGTGGCGGTGGGGTGGTCTGCGGTGGCGGGGCCTTTCATCACGCCGGAACCTCCTGAAGTGGAATTGTGGGTCACTTCGTCCCCATCGCACCGATGGCGGTGCGGAAAGGGTTCCGGGCAAGAGTCCGCTGTGAGTTCGTCTGCAGGTAACCCGATTGTCGCTCCCCTGTCATGGCACTTCCCACGGCAAGGGACCCCTGGCTCGATGGGCTCCTTTGGGGTACCACGGAGCCCCCGCATTGCGCCCGTGGTGAATCCACCCCTTGGTGGGTGTCCTCATCAACCCGGCTGTGCGACGATCTTTGGGTCCGCGACGTGAGGAGATCCCCGTGACCAGCACGAACGAGCACGACCAGCAGCTCACCGACGACATCACGCTGCTCAGTGAGCAGCTCGTCGTGCAGGGTGAGATGCGTGAATGGACCCGTGCGCGGGTCACCCGCCGGATCGTCACCGAGCAGCGCTCCATCACGGTCCCTGTCCGCCGTGAGGAGCTGGTGGTGGAGTACTTGGGAGGCGCGCCCGACCCGGAGCTCAGCACCGTCGACGGCTCCACTCGGGTGGCCGGCAGCCACCAGATCGAGCAGATCGTGCTGCACCAGGAGGTGCCGCGGGTCGAGTATGACCTGGTGCCCTACGAGGAGGTGTCGCTGGTGGTGGACACCACCGTGCGCGAGGTGCAGATCGACGGGGAAGTGGCCCGCGAGCAGCTGGACATCCAGGAGCAGTGAACCACCCCTCGACAAGCTCGGGGATCGTGGTTGAGTTCCTGCGCGGGGATCGTGGTTGAGTTCCTGCCTCGCGGAGCGTGACTGGCGCCCGCCCGGCGACGTGACCACGATGGCCGAGCCTGTCGAGGCCCCAGACGCCCAGACACCTGGACACCTTCAGAGAGCGGTGTGCATGCACACCCCCATACACACTCGTGTTCGCAGGTTGCGCGGCAATGCCCCTGGACAAGCTCGGGATCGTGGTTGGGGTGTAGCTCGGTGACGCGACCACGGTGGCCGAGCCTGTCGAGGCCCCGAACGACAGTGTGGGTGGTCACCACCGTCGACGGCGGCAACCACCCACACGTGGTGCAGGGCTGGAGTCAGATCACTTGGCGGTGGGCTCCCGCTTGCCCAGGCGCACCTTCTTGACCTCCTTCTCGCCCTCCAGGTCGGCGTCGGAGAAGCCGAACATGTAGGTGAGCACGAAGGACGTCACCAGCGCCGCACCCGAGGCAATCAGGAAGCCCCAGAAGCTGGAGTCGATCCCATCCTTGGGGTTGATGAAGGAGGTGAAGCCGATCAGCGAACCGGTGAAGCCCCACATGTTGACCTTCAGCAGGCCGGTCAGCAGGCCACCGACGGCACCACCGATCGACGCGGTGATGAAGGCCCGCCCGTACTTCAGGTTCAGGCCGTACATGGCGGGCTCGGTGATGCCGGCGAAGGCCGCCAGCGTCGCGGAACCGGCAAGCTCCTTGATCTTGGCCACCTTGGTCTTGGCAAAGATCGCCAGCACGGCGCCGCCCTGGGCAACCATCGTCGCGGAGATCAACGCGTTCAGGTTCGAGTTGCCGGTCTGGGCGATGTCGCTGGCCACCAACGGGATCACGGCCCAGTGCAGGCCGAAGATCACCAGCGACTGGTAGAGCGCACCGATCAGGCCACCGGCGATCGTCGGGTTCAGGTCGTAGACGCCCTGGATGCCCGCGGCCAGGCCGGCGGACAGGAAGGTGACGATCGGGCCCAGGATCAGCAGGATCGCGGCAGAGACGATGAAGACCTCGAAGAAGGGCACGAAGATCATCCGCACGGTGACAGGAATGATCTTCTTCAGCCACGGCTCCACCTTGGACGCCAGCCAGGCGGCCACGATGATCGGGAAGATCGAGTAGGAGTAGCTGGCCAGGTGGTACGGCAGGCCGAAGAAGTCGGCGTTCAGGCTCATCCCGGCGATCTTGCGGGTGCCCTCCTTGGCGGCCTCGGTGGTCAGCACCGGGTGGGTGAGCACACCGCCGATGATGGCTACGACGATCGGATCGGACCCGAGTCGTTTGGCGGCGGTGAAGCCGACGAAGATCGGCAGGAAGTAGAAGACCGAGTCGCTCATCGCGTTGATCGCCGCATAGGTGGACGACTTGTCGGTGATCACCTCGAAGTTCAGCAGCAGCGCCAGGACACCCTTGAGGATACCGGCGGCCGCCAGCAGGCCGATGATCGGAATCATCGAGCCGGTGATCACGCCGATCAGCTCGCTGAAGCCGTACTTCAACCACCCGACCAGGGTGGTGGGCTTCTCCCGGTCATCGATGACGTCGACGGTGCTGTCCACCTGCGGCAGCTGCTTGGTGATGGCGTCGAAGACGTCCTCGACGGCCGGGCCGATCACCACCTGGTACTGGCCGCCGGCCTTGGCGACGTCGATCACGCCGTCCAGGTTGGAGACGACGTCGTCATTGGCGAGCTTCTCGTCCTTCAGGTAGAAGCGCACCCGGGTGATGCAGTGGATCACGGAGCGGATGTTGTCCGCGCCGCCGACATTGTCGATGATGTCGAAGGCCAGCAGGTCGTGGCCGCTGAGCGTGGTGCGGTCCACCAGCTGGTGGTGGTTCGACGCGTTGGCGGGAGCGGCCCCCTCGACGGTCTGGGCGGCCGTGCTCGCGGCGGCGGGCACCGCAACGGCCCCGGCTGCTGCAGCGGCGGGCGCGGCGGACTTCTTCACCGGGGCGGGCAGTACCTGCGCGGTGGCCACCTGGGCGCCCAGCGAGGCGGGGCCGTGGTTCACGTCGAGCCCACCCAGCCGCTTCTTGGTATTGGTGATCACCAGGATCGCCGACGTGTCCTTGCCCGCCGCCACCACCTGATCCAGGTCCATGGTGCCGATCGGTTCGCCCGCGGCCACCTCCTGGCCCTTGGCGACGGTCAGGGCGAACGGCTTGCCCTCCAACTCGACGGTGTCGATGCCCAGGTGCAGCAGCACCTCGAGCCCCTCGGGCGACCGCAGACCGATGGCGTGGCCGGTCTTGGCCACCATGAAGACCGTGCCGGCGACGGGGCTGGCCACCTCATTGCCGGTCGGGCGGACGGCGAAACCGTCGCCCATCTTCTTGCTGGCAAAGGCGGGGTCGGGCACATCGGCCAGATCCACCACCTCGCCCGCCATTGGGGCGACCAGTGTCTCGGGACGGATCTCGGGGATCACATCATCGGTCATTGGGGTTCCTCTCCCTTGGGGTTGTGTGGCGCCCGGGACAGTAGGCGCATTGGGTGGGCTCAGCCCTCGGCGACGATGCCGAGAGCCTCATAGGGGCGAAGCACCAGGCGGGATGCCAGTGCAACGTCGTCGTGGTTGCCGATCAGCACCGAGCCGGCGGCGAAGTCCTCCGCGATGGTGACCTCGGCCGGTTCCGCGTGGAAATTGGCCAGCACCAGCAGGCGTCGCCCCTGGTGGGAGCGCAGATAGCCGAAGACCGCCTCGTGGCCCGGGTCGAAGGACTCGTAACTGCCCTCACTGATCAACTCGTCGCGCTTGCGCAGCGCGATCAACTCCCGGTAGTAGGGCAGGATCCGGCCACCGGCCTCCTCGTCGGCAACATTGATCCGCTCCTGGTTGGTGGGCCGCAGCCACGGCGCGACGTCGCTGAAACCGGCGTGCGTCGACGAGTCCCACTGCATCGGGGTGCGGGCATTGTCCCGGGCCTTGGCATGCACGATCTCGAACGCGCGCTGGGGCGTCTCGCCATTGGTCACCAGCTCCGCGAAGGCGTGCTGCGCCTCCACGTCGACGTAGTCCGTCATGGCCTCGTAGAGCGGATCGGTCATGCCGATCTCCTCGCCCATGTAGACATAGGGCGTGCCGCGCAGCAGGTGGATGGCGGTGGCCAGCATCGTCGCGGATTCGGTGTGGTAGTTGGCCGGATCACCAAAACGGTCGATCGCCCGCGGTTGGTCGTGGTTGTTCCAGAACAGCGCATTCCAGCCATTGCCGGCCTGCATGCCGCGCGCCCACTCGTCGAGCAGCCGCTTGAGTTCGGCCAGGTCGAAGGGCATCAGCGTCCACTTCTGGCCTCCGGCATAGTCCACCTTGAGGTGGTGGAAGTTGAAGACCATCGACAGCTCGTGGTTGTCCGGGTTGGAATAGCCGACGCAGGCCTCGATCGAGGTGGACGACATCTCTCCGACGGTCACCGAATCCTCGTCCTGGCCGAAGCTGGCGGCGGCCAGCTCCCGCAGGTAGGGGTGCACATCCGGCCCGTCGGTGTAGGCGTCGCGACCGTCGGTGCCGGGGGTGCCGTCCAGCAGCTCTGCCTGCTTGCCGATCAGGTTGATCACGTCGAAGCGGAAGGCCTTGACCCCCTTGCCCCGCCAGAAATTGACCACCGCCGCCATCTCCGCCCGCACCTCGGGATTGCGCCAGTCCAGATCCGCCTGGGTGATGTCGAACAGGTGCAGGTAGTAGTCGCCGGTGTCGCCGAAGGGCGCCCAAGCATTGCCGCCGAACTTGGAGCCCCAGCTGGTGGGCGGCGAACCGTCGGCCTTCGGCGGACGAATGATGTAGTAGTCGCGGTACTTCTGCTCCCCGGCCAGGGCCTTCTGGAACCATTCGTGCGCGGTGGAGGTGTGGTTCAACACCATGTCAAGCATCACGCCGATCCGGTGCTTTCCCAGCTCCTCGACGAGTTCCTCGAAGTCCTCCATGGTGCCCATCGACGGGTCGACGGCGCAGTAGTCGCTCACGTCGTAGCCATTGTCACGCTGCGGCGACGGGTAGAAGGGGTTCAACCAGACCAGGTCGACGCCCAGCGAGGCAATGTGCTCGACCTTCTCGATGATGCCGCGCAGATCGCCGACGCCGTCGGCATTCGAGTCGCGGAAGGATTTGGGATAGATCTGGTAGACGACAGCGTCATGGAAACTCATGCTCACCCCGTTGTGCAGACGACGCGGCGGGCGCCACGCTTGCCCGGCACAGTAGCAACGAACCGATGAGGCTGGAATGGTGTTCCGCTGATGGACGAACACGGGAGCCGAGGACGGCTTCCGGCTCGGTCAGGTCCGTGGTGTGAGTCAGTCCGTGCGTGAGTCAGTCCGTGCTGTGAGTCAGTCCGTGCTGTGAGTCAGTCCGTGCTGTGAGTCATGTCGGTGGGGTGCGTCGCGTCTCCGGATCTACAGCCCGGCACGGCGACCTCGGTGCCGGTCTGCTTCTTCGTCGCAACCCACGCTCTGGTGCGTTTCAACCATCCCAGCGCCGTGCCGGGCTGCAGATCCTCCGACGCGCCGCTCGCGGACGCCTGCGGGGCTGCTGTGATCCTCGGAGGACCGCTC
Source organism: Luteococcus sp. H91 (assembly GCF_038433135.1). Classification (NCBI taxonomy): domain Bacteria; kingdom Bacillati; phylum Actinomycetota; class Actinomycetes; order Propionibacteriales; family Propionibacteriaceae; genus Luteococcus; species Luteococcus sp. H91. The sequence goes on from NZ_JBCDMV010000002.1 coordinate 262,567, forward strand.
CGCGGCCCGTCCTCGTATCACGGCCCCTCGACAGGCTCGGGGATCGTGGTTGGGAAGTCAGCGGGACAGGTCCGCCGCCCCGATCATCCCGGCGGAATTGCCCATCACGGCCATCCGGATCTCCGGTTCGGGACGGAACTTGCGCGCCGTCAATGACTTCTTGAAGGTCTTGTGCACCGGGGTGCGCAGCAGGTCACCGGTCTCGCTGACCCCGCCCGCCAGCACGAAGACGTCCGGGTCCAGCACCGCGGACAGTACGGCCATGCCGCGCCCGATCCAGGTGCCCAGCGTCGAGTAGCAGTCCAGCGCGGCCGCGTCGCCCTCCTGCGCGGCCTGGGTGACGTGCAGCCCGGTGATGTTCAGCGGGTTGTCGTCGGCCAGTTCCAGCATTCGCTTGCCCAGGTTCGGATCTAGCGCGGAGAGCTCCCGCGCCTCGTGCACCAGCGCGGTGCCGGAGCCGTAGCGCTCCCAGCAGCCGCGCAGGCCGCAGCCGCAGCGACGCCCGTCGGGGCGGATGATGAAGTGCCCCAGCTCACCGGCGAAGCCATTGGAGCCGCGCACCAACTGGGAATTGGAGATGATCGCGCCGCCAATCCCGGTGCCGATGGTGAGCACCACGGCGGAGCTGACCCCCTTGGCGGCGCCGAAGCGGGCCTCGGCCCAGCCGGCCGCGTTGGCATCGTTCTCCACGACGGTGGGCAGCCCGGTGGCCTGCTCGACGATCTGCTTCAGCGGCTCATTGCGCCAAGCCAGGTTCGGGGCGAAGATCACCGTCGAACGTTCCTGGTCGACGAAACCGGCCGCGCCGATCCCGATGGTGGTGGCGCCGTGCTCGTCGGCCAGCTGCTTGGCCATGCTGGCGATCAGTTCAGCGGTGCGGGTGGTGTCCTTGGCGGGGGTGGCGCGGCGCAACTGGGCGATGATCCTGCCGTCCTCATCCACCACTCCGGCGGCGATCTTGGTTCCGCCGACATCGACGCCGATGGCCAGTGACATGACAACTCCTGTGGGGCTATTCCCTGCGACAGGCTCAGGGACCGTGGTTGGGCGGCGCTGGGCCACCGTCAGCCTAGGGCCTGTTGGGTGGCGACGACAGTCTCGCTCAGGCCTCGTCCTCGGGATCGCCGGGGAAGTGCAGCCCCACCTGGTGCCGAGCCTCGTCCATCACGGTCAGGGCGTTCAGCGTCGCCTCCTGGTGCGGCCGGGCCAGGGCCGGCTCGGCGACCAGCCGGGCGAAGGCCTGCAGCACATGCGCCTGCTGCGGCAATTCCTTGACCACCTCGAGATCCTCGTGGGTGGAGCTGTGCGCCCACCAGATCCGCATGTGCTTCGGGTTGTCGATGGCGTCGATCTCCAGCGACGCGTCCTCGCCGGAGATCACATTCCATGACTTGTTGGCGGAGACCTTGGAGCAGGTCACCGTCGCAGTGAAGTCGGGATAGTCCAGCAGCAGGGTGGTGGAGCCGTCGATCCCGTTGGAGAGCTTCACGCTGGAGGCGCGTACCCGCGACGGCAGCCCGAACAGGGTCATCAGCGGGTGCAGGCAGTAGACGCCCAGATCCATCAACGCGCCGGCCGCCATCTCCGGCTTGAAGATGTTCTCCACCCGGCCGGCCAGGAAATTGTCGTAGCGACGCGAGCGCTGGCACAGCTGCAGGTTGATCTGCCGCACGGGGCCCAGGCTCTCCAGATAGGCGTTGACGGTGCGCCAGCTGGGCTCGTGCACGGAGCGGACGGATTCCAGCAGCACGACGCCGCGCTGCTCGGCCACCCGCAGCAGATCCAGCCACTGCTCGGCATTGACGCAGGCGGACTTCTCCACCAGCACGTGCTTGCCGGCGGTCAGCAGCATTCGCGCCTGCTCATGGTGCAGCACATTGGGGGAGGCGATGTAGACGGCGTCGACGCCCCGGTCGCGGGCCAGCTCGTCAAGGCTGGCCACCCCGCGGGCGCCGAAGCGTTCACCGAATTCGGTGGCCCGCACCAGATCCCGGGAATAGGCGACGGTGTAGTCAGCCTCCTCGACCATGGCCGCAGCCTGGGCGAAGAGCTCGACGATTGAGCTCGTACCGATTGTGGCGAACCTCACCATTGCCTGCCCCCTCTCTGAGCACGGCCAGCCTAGGGGAGCGTGGGTCCAGAGCCCTCCTCACCCCCAGCGGAATCACAGGCGATGAAGGAAAAGCGGAAGGCCCCTCGACAGGCTCGGGGATCGTGGTTGGGTTCCGCGCCAAGGATCAGGCGGACTCCAGCACCGCCTCGCGCAGCACATCCAACCCGACGCCACCGATGTCCAGGGCGGTCCGGTGGAAGTCCTTCAGGCTGAACGCGTCGCCCTGCTTGGCCTTCACCTCGTCGCGCAGTTGCAGCCACAAGCGCTCACCGATCTTGTAGGACGGGGCCTGGCCGGGCCAGCCGCAGTAGCGGTTCACCTCGAAGCGGGCGAAGCCCTCGTCCATGAAGACGTGCTGGTTGAAGTACTCCCAAGCCTTGTCAAAGGTCCATTCGCCACCACCAACCGAATCCGGAGCCGTCAGCCCCAGCTCTGCTCCACAGTGCAGGCCGATGTCGATCACCACCCGCACGGCGCGCAGCATCTGGCCGTCGAGCAGGCCCATCAGATTGCCCGGGTCGTCCTGGTAGCCCAGATCGGCCATCAACCACTCGGCGTACAGCGCCCAGCCCTCGCCGTGGCCGGAGACCCAACAGCCGTGCCGGCGCCACAGGTTGAGCAGTTCGCTGCGGTAGGCGGTCTGGCCGATCTGCAGGTGATGCCCGGGCACACCCTCGTGGTAGACGGTGGTCAGCTCCCGCCAGGTGCTGAAGCTCTCGACGCCTTCGGGGACGGCCCACCACATCCGGCCGGGGCGGGAGAAGTCCTCGCTCGGGCCGGTGTAGTAGATCCCGCCGTCGGTGGTGGGGGCGATGCAGCACTCGATCCGACGCACCGGATCGGGAATGTCAAAGTGCACGTCGGCCAGCGCGGCCACGGCCTCGTCGGCCTTGCCCTGCATCCATTCCCGCAGGGCGTCGGTGCCGTGCAGCCGGTAGTCCTCATCGGCATCCAACAGCTCGACGGCCTCGGCGATGCTGGCGCCGGGCTTGATCCGTTCGGCGGTCTGGCGCTCCAGTTCCTGGATCCGGGCCACCTCCGCCAGGCCCCACCGGTAGGTCTCGGCCAGGTCCACCGTCGATCCGAGCGAGGCGCGCGAGAGCAACTGGTAGCGCGCCACCCCGACACCGTCGACGTCGGTTCCGGCGGCGTCCAGCTCGGTGCGCAGGCTCAGCGCTGCCCCGACGAAGGCGGCGCGCGCCACCTCGATCCCGTCGGAGAGGTCCGCGGCCAGGTCGTCGGCCAGCGGGCCGGAATCGGTGCGGGCGCCGTCCCGCAGGCCGTCCAGGAAGCCGCCGTCGGCGCTCCACTGTTCCACCTGCTCGGCCAGCTGGTCCACCTGGCGCCGGGCGGGCAGCAGGCCACGCTCCACCGCGGCACGTTGGCTCGCCAGCCAGCCGTCGATGGCATCCGGGACGGTGTGCAGGCGTCGGGCGATGGTGCGCCAGTCCTCGTCGGTGGCGGTGGGCATCATGTCGTAGACGGAGCGGATCTGGTGCAGGGCGGTGGCGATGTTGTTGATGCCCAGCAGATCCTGCCCGGATTCGTGGATCTCCACCTCCAGGCCGAGGCGTTCTCGCATCGCGGCCAGGGTGACCCGGTCGATCGCGTCGGCGGGGCTGGCCTGCTCCAGCCTGGCCAGGGTCTCCCGGTTGAGCGCGTCGTAACGCTCCAGCCCGGCGGGGGAGAAGTCGTCGTACTCGTGCTGCCGCTCGGGACGGCCCAGGCTGGTCAGGTAGCAGGGGCTGAGCTTCACCGCGCTCTCGAAATAGTCGTCGGCGATCTCATCGATCGCGGTGCGAGGGCGGGTGGCGACGGGGCTCTGCGCTGAGATGGTCACCCGGCAACCCTAGCGACGGGGCCGTTGGTCGCACTAGGGTCCGGGGCAATGCGGTCGACGTCGATCGCACCACCCCCACTCAATGAGGAGAACCATGCAGCACCGAAACAGGGCTCTGCTGAGCAGCCTCGCGGCCACGGCACTGGCCGCCTCGTGCCTGACGGCCGTCCCCACCGCCCACGCCGAGGGCGCCGACCTTGGCCGGATGTCCGACTACATCAAGATCGCCACCGGCGACCAGAATGGTGAATTCGTGAAGAACCGCTGGCTGGTGCGGGTGGAGGGCGCCGCCCTTGCCGACGGCGGCAGCAGCACCGCCGTCGACGCGTCGCAGCGCGCCGTGGTGAAGGCCGCCGCCAGCGCCGGCGTCCGGATCAAGGGCCAGCGCACGTACTCGCGCACCTTCAACGGCATGGCCGTCACCCTGGACGCCAAGCAGGTCACCAGACTGGCGTCGGTGAAGGGCGTCACCGGCATCTACCCGGTGGCCCAGATCGAGCGGCCGGTGACCGAGGGCACCGAGCCCAACCTGGCCCATGCCGTGAACCTCTCCGGCGCGGCCGTCGCCCGGGATGATCTTGGCTACGACGGCTCCGGGATCAAGGTTGGCGTGATCGACTCCGGGATCGACATCGATCACCCTGATCTTGGTGGCGGCGGCACCAATGGTGGCACCGCCTTCCCCACCTCCCGGGTGAAGTACGGCCACGACTTCGTCGGCGACGACTACAACTCCAAGATCGACGGTTCGGTTCCGGTGCCCGACGCCGTGCCCGATGACTGCGGCGGCCACGGCACCCACGTCGCCGGAATCATTGGCGCCGACGGCGACACCAGCAAGCAGGGCGTCAAGGGCGTTGCCCCCAAGGTGACCCTGGGCGCCTACCGGGTCTTCGGCTGCAAGGGCAGCACCAGCTCCGAGGTGATCCTGGCCGCAATGGAGCGGGCCGAGGCCGATGGGATGGACGTGGTCAACATGTCCCTGGGGGCGGACATGATGACCTGGCCGGACTACCCGACCGCCACCGCCTCCGACGCCATGGCCAGGCGCGGCACCATCATGGTGGCTGCGGCCGGCAACGAGGGGGAGAGCGGCGTGTTCACCTCCGGCGCGCCCAGCGTCGGCAAGCGCACCCTCTCGGTTGCCAGCTATGACAACACCCACCTCACCCAGCGGGTGTTCACCCTGGTGGGCACGGACAAGAAGTACGGCTACGGTGCCGCCTCGCCGGCCCCCGCCCCCGCCACCAGCGGCCAGCTGCCGCTGGTCAGCGTTGGGGAGCCCGGCACCCCAGCAGCGGGTGGCTGTGACCCCTACGGTGACGAGCTGAAGCAGAAGTTCGCGACGCCCGCCGCGGCCCTGGTGCAACGCGGCACCTGCACCTTCTACCAGAAGGCGCTCAATGCGCAGCAGGCCGGTGCCAAGGCCGTGGTGCTCTACAACAACCAGCCGGGCACCATCAACCCCAGCGTCGAGGGTGCAGTCCCGATCACCATCCCGGTGGTGATCATCAGCCAGGCCGACGGAGTTGATCTTGCCGCGCAGGCCAACCCGGTGATCGAGTGGACCAACCAGACCATCTCCAGCAAGGATCCGGCCGGCGGCCAGGTCTCCAGCTTCTCCAGCTGGGGAGTCTCGGCCGATCTCACCCTGAAGCCTGATCTTGGTGCGCCCGGCGGCAACATCTGGTCCACCTACCCGCTGGAGAAGGGCGCCCACGCGTCGCTGTCCGGCACCTCGATGGCCACCCCGCACACCGTCGGCGCCATTGCCCAGCTCCTGCAGGCCCGGCCAAAGCTGAGGGGCAAGCCCGAGAAGGTGCAGCAGTTGCTGATGAACACCGCCGTGCACGACGCCCCGTGGAGCCTGAACCCCAAGCTCGGGCTGGCCGAGCCGGTGATCCGGCAGGGCGCCGGCCTGATCCAGGTGGATCGCGCCATCCTGACCCAGCAGACCATCAGCCCCACCAAGATCAGCCTGGGGGAGCAGCGGCATCGAGGTGTCACCACCACGCTCACCCTGCGCAATGATTCCCGTCGGGCGGTGGTCTACACCCTGGGCAATGAGACCTCGATCGGCACGGTTGGCACCAGCGACCCGCAGTTCGACCTGCTGGATGCCCAGGTCAGCCTGCCGAGCAAGGTCGTCGTGCCGGCCCGCGGCAGCAAGCGCATCAAGGTGAGCATCCAGGCGCCGAAGGATGCTCCCAATGGCTACCTCTACGGCGGCTGGATCGTCGCGAAGTCGGCCACCGGAGCGACCCTCACGGTGCCCTACCTGGGGATGGCCGGTGACTACCAGCGCGTCGACGTGCTGCACGGCCCCGGATCCGACGCCCCCTGCCTGGGCTCCGTGATCGACAAGACTCCCACCTGCTTCGACGAGCAGGCCGGGCGCAGCTACTCGATGGCCAACGACGATCGTCCGATCGCGGTCTTCCGGATCGAGTACCCGGTGGAGACCTTCCAGATCCTGGTGCACCGCGCCAATCCCGACGGCTCCAAGGGTGAGCTGCTGGGCACCGCACTGGAGTTGGAACACAACGGTCGCGAGGTGGGCAATCTGGCCTGGGGCTGGGACGGCACCTACCTGACCACCGGCAAGAATCCCTACCTGGCCAAGGCCTCCGCGGGCGACTATGTCTTCGAGATCAAGGCGCTGCGGGCCCTGGGCACGGCGCGCAAGGCCGACGACTGGCAGAGCTGGACCAGCCAGAAGTTCACCGCCCGCTTCGACGCCGGCAAGCCGGCCGTCAACAGTGCGTCGGTGATCGATCCGATGCAGGTCACGCACCAGGAGGGCTGACCGGGCGGCGCCCCGGAGAGGGGCGTTGCCCCCAACCCATCGGGCACAGTTCACCCCAGTTGGCAAGGGGTCCCACCGTCAGGTGGGACCCCTTGTGCCATGTTCCTGCAGGGCGCCCCCGGCGAATTTCTCGTCGGAGCGCCCAAGTAGAGTCGTGCCCAGAAAATGACACGTCATCCTGGAGGGTCGCGATGCTGGACTGTGTAGTGGTGGGGGCCGGACTGGCCGGTCTGAGTACCGCGACGAAATTGGTGCAGGCCGGCCGGGATGTCGTCGTGCTGGAGGCCCGGGATCGGGTTGGCGGGCGGCTGGAGAATGTCACCGCCGAGGGCGCGGTGCTGGAGATGGGCGGGCAGTGGATCTCCCCGTCGCACACCCGGATGTACGAGTTGGTGGACCAGTTCTCCCTGACCGCGCTCGATCCCACCAGCGGAGACATCGTGGTGCGGGTGGGCGGTGCCTCCCGCAAGGTGCCCACCAACAATGAGATCGAGCAGGATCTGTCGCCCTTCGAGATGGCCGATCTGGGGCAGGGGCTGTTGCGCTTCCGTCGCCTTGCCGAGCGGGTGATCAAGGATGCCGCGTGGGCCGACGCCAATCGCAAGTGGCTGGAGCAGACGGTCAGCACCTGGGCGGCCACCAACCTGCGCACCCCCGGGGCGCGAGCCTGGTTCGGCCGGGTCTTCGACTCGGCGATGGGAGTTTCCGCTGACCAGACGCATCTGGTGGAGGGGCTGCAGCGGGTCAACAATGGCGTGGACATGGAGTCCCTGATCGCCGTCAACGGCGGTGTGCAGCAGCAGCGGATCGCCGGCGGCATCGTGCAGATCTGTGAACTGCTGGCCGAGCCCCTGGGAGATCGGGTGCGCCTGGGGCAGGAGGTTCGCGGGATCCGTCAGGAGGCCGATGTGGTCACCGTGATCCTGGCCGATGGCACCGAGTTGCAGGCGCGTGACGTGGTCATCACCCTGCCGCCGCGGCTGGTCTGCGGGCTGGAATTCACCCCGGCACTGCCCGAATGGCGAAGCCAGATGGCGCAGAAGGTCCCCGCGGGAAATGTGATCAAGGCGGCCCTGGTCTATGAGGCGCCGTGGTGGCGTCGCGCCGGCCTGTCCGGTCAGCTGGGTTCCGACGAGGGCGCCATGCGGGTGATCTTCGACAATTCCGGACCGAACGACAAGCACGGCGTGCTGATGGGCTTCTTCGAGGGTGATTCCAGCGTCGGCAAGCGCTCCGGCTTCCTGCGGCAGCGGGCGATGGAGGAGACGGTCAAGGCCGCCTTCGGCGCCGAGCACCCCGCCCCGATCGCGTATGTGGATCGGGACTGGGCCGCGGAGGAGTTCACCGGGGGCTGCCATGGCGCCCACTTCGCGCCCGGTGTCTGGACGACGTCCGGGCCCGCGCTGGCCGCCAGCGAGGGGCGCGTGCACTTTGCCGGCGCGGAGTACGCCAGCAAGTACAACGGCTACATGGAGGGCGCGGTCCGCTCCGGCGAGGCCGTCGCGCAGACCCTGCTCGGCTGACCCTCACCCGGCTGACCCCCGCCCGGCTGACCCCCGCCCGGCTGACCCCCGCCCGGCTGACTCCGGGTGGGGCGCCCGGCCGGATCGGCGCTGGTCAGTGGATCAGCCCGCGTACAGCTCGTCGTGGGCGTCCAGCATCTCCCGCAGCAGCCGCTGCACCTCGTCGGGATCGTCCCCGAGCACCGACGCGATCCGCACTGCAGACAGGGCCGTCATCCCCATCATCCGGGATCGCCACGGGGCCAGTTGGGGATGCAGCGTCTCGGCCCGCGCCACCAGGGCCTCCACCAGGCCCGTCTCCAGGGCGCGCTCGCTGGAGATCACCAGGTGCGCCACCTCCGGCCGGTTGGCCATCAGACAGCGACGCCGGCGCCACAGGTTCTCGTCGCGGGTGCTCAGCTGGGCGAGCCGCTCAGCCACCAGCCGGGTGCTGGCCCAGACCGGCTCGTCGCCGGGGCGTTCGCTCACCAGTCGGGAGACCTTCTCGACGATCACCTCCGGCACGCCCATCAGTGCGGCCTCCTTGGTGGGGAAGTAGTTGAAGAAGGTGCGCGGGGAGACGCCGGCGGCCCGGGCGATGTCGTCGGTGGTGACGCCGGACAGGCCACGTTCGCTGACCAGCACGATGGCGGCGCGGTGCAGGCCATGGCGGGTCTGGCGCTTCTTGCGCTCCCGCAGGCCCTCGCGCTCCTCGGCACCGGGGAACTCGGGACCAGCTGGCCCGGGCTGATCTGCACTCATGCGGAATATTTTGCAGTAACTGCAAGTTCTTGTCACACTGGATGAGTCGCACCACCCGCCCAAGGAAATCTGGGAGGCCACGATCCGGGCTCCCGCAGACCGGCTTTTCGCAGCGACCATCCCACCTCCGCATCCGCTGCACCACAGGGAGTTCCGCATGTCCACCACCGCCGCCGTCCCCGGCAACACCCCGGGCACCTCGCCCGGACCCGGGGCCTCGGGCACCGACGCGCCGAGCGAGGCCTTCGAGGGTCTCAGCCCGCAGAACAAGCGCATCTTCATCGGCCTGATGCTCGGCATGTTCGTCGCGTCGATCAGTCAAACCATCGTCGGGCCGGCCATGCCCCGGATCGTCGCCGAGCTGGGCGGGATGGACCACTACTCGTGGGTGGCCACCGCCACCATGCTGGTCAGCGCGATCACCGTCCCCATCGTCGGCAAGCTCTCCGACCTCTACGGCCGGCGCGGGTTCTACCTGGCCGGCCTGCTGGTCTTCATGTTGGGCACCTGCCTGGCCGGGGCCTCGCACAGCTTCGGCTTCCTGGTCTTCGCCCGCGCTGTGCAGGGCCTGGGCACCGGCACCCTGATGCCGCTCTCCCAGACCATCATCGGCGACATCATCCCGCCGCGGCAGCGCGGCAAGTACCAGGGCCTGATGGGCGCGGTCTTCGGGATGAGTTCGGTGGCCGGTCCGCTGGCCGGCGGCTTCATCACCGACCACTGGGGCTGGCGCTGGCTCTTCTACGCGTCGCTGCCGGTGGGCATCGCCGCCTTCGGGGCGATCTTCCGCTTCCTGCACCTGCCGCACGAGAAGCGGGAGGTGAGCATCGACTGGGCGGGCATGGCCGTGCTCTCCACCGCGCTGGTCTGCCTGCTGCTGCCCACCTCCATGGGTGGCACGACGTGGGCCTGGAGCAGCCCGCAGGTGATCGGGCTGTACATCGCGGGGGCGGTGCTGACCGTCGCCTTCGTCCTGATCGAGCGCAAGGCCGCCGAGCCGGTGATCCCGCTGCGCCTGTTCCGCAGTTCGCTGTTCACGCTGAGCAACCTGGCCGGCTTCTTCATCTCCATGCTGATGTTCGGCGCCATCATCTACATCCCGGTCTATGCACAGGGCGTGCTGGGGGTATCCGCGACGAACTCCGGCCTGATCCTGATGCCGATGAACCTGGCGTTGATCGGGCTGAGCATCCTGGGCGGCCTGCTGGTCAGCCGCACCGGCCGCTACAAGGAGTTCATGCTGAGCGGCGTGGCGATCATGGGCGTGGGCTTCTGGCTGTTGACCCGGCTGCACGTCGGCTCCTCGCAGGGCCAGCTGACCCTGGCGATGACCGTCTTCGGCATCGGCCTGGGCCTGTGCATGCAGCAGTACACGCTGGCCGTGCAGAACACCGCCTCCCGACGGGATCTGGGCGTCGCCACCGCCGCCACCCAGTTCTTCCGCAATGTCGGCAACACCATCGGCATCGCCGTCTTCGGCACCATCATGACCACCCAGATGAAGACCGCCATCCCGCGTCACCTGCCGCCCGAGGTGGCGGCCCAGATGCAGGCCAGCGGAGCACAGCTGTCCACCGGCGACGTGCTCGATCCCGACGCCCTGGCGAAGATGCCGCCCGTGGTGGCCGAGGCGATTCGCGCGGGGCTGGGCGACGCCCTGCACACCGTCTTCGTGATCGGCATCCCGCTGAGCATCCTGGTCTTCGCGATCAGCATGTTCATCAAGGCGGTTCCGCTGCGCGACACCGTGCACACCGCGGACCAGGCCGGCGCGGAGCTGCTGGACACCATGGCCCAGTCCAATGGCAGCGATCCGCGGGTGCCGCTGGGCCGGCTGGGCGGTTCCACCCGCTCCGGGGAGCGGCTGCTGGGCCTGCAGCTGGACCTGATCGCCCGGCAGGCCGAACGCGACGACCGTCCGCTGCTGCGCCAGGCGGTCGCCGATCTGGGCTATGGCAACTACCACGACGGCGCCTGGATCCTGGCCCAGACCGGCCGGATGCTGACCAGCGAGGACGGCGACGAGGTGGCCGAGCTGGAGAAGTACGGCGCCGAGGTGGCGCACCGTGCCAGCCGCAAGGGCGGTGTGCTGGGGGAGGAGCTGCGCCGCGATCTTGCCGTTCGGGTGGCGGAGGTCACTCGGGCGGACCACGAGGGGGTGCTGGCCGGTGCCGAACCGACCGTCGCCGACCGCTTCGAGGCGGTCGACGTCAGCAAGCTGCGCGAGGCCAGCCATGACCTGACCAATGCGCTGATGCTGGACCTGTTCGACCACCCGACGCCGGTGGCGCCCCGCCGGGCGTTGTGACTGTCCGGGGACTCGCCTGCGGACGGCGATGAGGGGCGGTGCCATCGGCACCGCCCCTCATCCCCTTCCTTGTGCAGCGAGCACGCCCGGCGTACCCGTCAGATGGCGGCGTCGCCGCGTTCCCCGGTGCGGATCCGCACCACATCCGCGATGGGGGAGATCCACACCTTGCCGTCGCCGACGCTGCCGGTGCGGGCCGCGTCGCAGATCACCTTGACCACGGCCCAGGCCTCGTCCCCGGCGCACAGGATCTCCAGCTTCACCTTGTCGGTGAAGTCGATGGTGATCGCGTCGCCGCGGTAGACCTCGGTGTGGCCGCGCTGCCGGGCATAGCCGGAGACCTCGGTCAGGGTCATGCCGTTGATCCCGTGCTGGTGCAGGGCAATCTGCACGTCGTCGACGGCGTCGGGCTGGATGATGGCGGTCACGAGGTTCATGCCTCGACCTCCTGCTTCTCGGTGTTCTGGGGGAGGGGGACGACCAGCGACTTGCTGTAGCTGGAGTACTGCACCCGGGAGAGGTCGTAGCCGTTCTCGGCGTGCTCGGTCAGGTCGATCCCGGCGGCCTCGGCGCGGGCATCCACCCGCAGCCCGATCGTCCGGCCGACCACCAGCGCCAACAGGTAGCTGAGCACCAGGCTGTAGACCAGCACGGCGACGGCTCCCAGCGCCTGACGGCCCAGTTGCTCCAGCCCACCGCCATAGAACAGGCCCGCCGCCCCGTCGGCCAGCGAACCCTTGGCAAACAGCCCCGCCGCCAGGGTGCCGACCAGGCCACCCACCAGGTGCACGCCCACCACGTCCAGCGAGTCGTCGACGCCGAAGCGGTACTTCAGGCCGATCGCACAGGCGCAGGCGGCGCCGCTGAGGGCACCCACGGCGATGGCGCCCAGCGGGGTCACCACCGCGCACGCCGGGGTGATCCCGACCAGCCCGGCGACGATCCCCGACGCTGCGCCCAGGCTGGTGGCGTGGCCGTCGCGGAAGCGTTCGGTGACCAGCCAGGCCAGCATCGCCGAGGCGGCCGCCACCAGGGTGTTGACCCAGACCATCGCTGCCAGGCCGTCGGCGGCCAGGGCGGAGCCGGCATTGAAACCGAACCAGCCGAACCACAGCAGACCGGCACCCAGCATCACCAGGGTGAGGTTGTGCGGCCGCATCGGGGTGGTGCGAAAGCCGATCCGCGGGCCCAGCACGATGGCCAGCACCAGCGCGGCGGCGCCGGCATTGATGTGGATCGCGGTGCCGCCGGCAAAGTCGAAGGCCTTGACGTCATTGGCGATCCAACCGCCGCGCTCCGCGGCGAAGCCGTCGAAGGCGAAGACCCAGTGGGCGGCGGGGAAGTAGCAGACGGTCGCCCACAGCACGCTGAAGGCCACCCAGGCGGAGAACTTCATCCGGTCGGCCACCGCGCCGCTGATCAGCGCGACGGCGATCACGGCGAAGGCCGCCTGGAAGCCCGCGAAGGCGAAGGCCGGGATCTGGTGGCCCTCGGCGCCAACCGTCGCATCGAACAGGCCGCGCATCCCCGCGAACTCGAAGGGGTTGCCCAGCAGACCGTGCCAGGAATTGCCGAAGGCCATCGAATAGCCGTACAGCACCCACAGCACCCCGACGATGCCCATGCTCACCACGGACATCATCATCATGTTCAGCACGCCCTTGGAGCGGACCATGCCGGAGTAGAACAGGGCCAGCGCGGGGGTCATCAGCAGCACCAGGGCGGCGCTGACGAGGACCCAGGCGGTGTCACCCGCATTGATCTCGATCAGGTTCATGCGGAGAACAGTGCCGGGTGTGAATTTCCGCACTGTTGAGCCGGTGTTACAGCGATGTCAAGAAATCCGCGCCCATGTTTCGGGCGGGTTTCGGCCATTGACCGCATCCGGCACCGACTACGGTGCCAGATGCGGTCAGTACAGTCGTCCAGCTTTGGTGGGCTCAGCAGCGCCGGGCGGGCGTGGCCAGCTTCGGCGGGCGGGCCGCCACCTGCTTGGCCAGCTGGGTGGTGATGCCGACGCCGGTGGCGTAGCCGACATTGGCCACCACGATCACCACGGCGAGCCGCTGGCCCTTGACGGTGACCACGCCCAGCTGGCGCACCGTGTAGCGGCCATTGCGCTCCGGGCCCCAACCGCCCTTGAATCGCGCGCCACGGATGCTGCCCAGCCCCCAGCGCTGGTCAGAGCGCACCTGCCCCATCAGTGACAGCGTGCTCGCGGCATCTCCTCGGCAGGGCAGCGAGGCGGTGAACCGGGCCTGGTTGGCCGGGCTCCAGCCGGTCTGGCCAAAGATGGTGTAGCCCCGACGCTTGCGCACCGACGGCACGACGGTATGCCGGTCACCACCGGCGCGGATCACCGCGGTGGTGGCCGCCGCGGCCTGGCGGCTGGTGCCCAGGGAGCGGAAGAGTTCCTCGGCCGCGGCATTGTCCGACGCGGTGATGGCGGCGCGCATCCGGGCGCGGGTCTTGGCCCCACGCGGGTACTTGCGCTGTGCGGCGATCGCCACCGGCACCTTCGACGTGGACCAGGCGGCCGCATTCTTCAGCCGACCGGTCTGCCACGGTGTGGCCGTGGAGCCGACCGGCAGCACCGCCACCGAGATCAGGGCACCGTGCTTGCGCTCCAGCCGCTGCACCAGGGCGCTGACCTCACGTCCGGTGGCGGCCTGTGGCAGCAGGGCTGCCTCCTCGGCCGGAAGCGTGGTGGGCTGGATCTGCTGGGCCAGAGGCGCCTGCGCGACGGCCGGTGGCGCCGCGTCGGCCGCGGGCACCACCGCGCCAGTTGTCAGGAAAGCACCCGTGATGGCACCGCTGAGCAGTAGCGTTGCGGCTTGAACACTGCGACGTCGCAGTGGCGGGTCTTGGAGCATATCTTCTCCCCGGGTCGTTGGGCGGCGTCGGTGCAGATCGGGCGCCAGCCCAAGTCAAGCAGGTGGGCCGTCCACCTGGCCCGGAGCAGGTATGGAGGCGGGACATGTTTTGCGCGCGTTGTGGCCGAAAGGTGGAGGCCAGCGCCACGACGTGCCCCGCCTGCGCCGCCGAACTCTCGCAGGCCGGCGCGATCCGGCTGACCTCGGCCCAGGAGCCGGGGCAGGACTTCTCCGAGATCTTCCCGGAGGTCGACCACCCACCGACGGTGGCGCTGACCACGAACCCCGCCCAGGCGCCCGCTGCTGACAACACCCTCAGGGACGATCACGAGCTCGACACTCCCACGCCTGGCCCCGGGAGCGCGACGGGCGCCCCGAGCGTGGCCGGGGCCCCGAGCGCGCAGGCTCGACCCGCCCCGCCCCCCGGCTCCTGGGCAGCCTTCGACCTGATCCGGGAGCGCCACGGTATCCCGAGCACCACCCCCCAGCACGGGGAGTGGGAGCCCGGTGCGTGGACGCGCGTCAAGGACTGGTTCACCGCACTCGCCGCTCCGGCCCCCGCCGCCAGCGCGGCCACCGGTGACGCCGTGGCCGGCGCGGCCACGGCCCGCCCTGTCGCGGCCGAGCGGCCGGCCGACCCGAGAGCTCGCGATCTCTCGTCGGTCACCGTCGTCGAAGCACATCCTGCACCAATCGTCGGGCTTGCCCCAGCGGCGACGACCGACGCGCCAGCAAGCCGCGACGCCGAACCCGGCCAGGGAGCGCTGGCCACTGCGGGCAGCGCGCTGCAGGCCACCGGCAGTGCGCTGAAGCAACGCGGCACGGCGATGAAGGATCGCGGGGCCGACCTGATGTCCGGTGCCGCAATCACCACCCTCCCGTCCCTGGCCTGGATCACCGCCAAACCGCGCAGTGCGCGGGACAGCCTGCGTCGGCATCGCCGGACCCAGCTGGTGCTCGCCCTCTGCTTCGGCGCCGGGCTGCTGGCGCTCGCGCTGATGGTGTCCGTCGCGCCCCTGATGCGGCACATCGGGCCGTTGAAGATGTCGCCGGTGGGTGGCGCCTCGCACAAGGCGTCGGCCAAGAAGAAGGCCACCATCACCCCGACGCCCACCCCGACACCCACGCCGTCGGAGGACACCAGCGATCGGGCCACGACGCTGCCGGGATCGGCCAAGGTGTGCACCACCGCTGTCGGCGCCAGTCAGAGCACCAGCTGCGGTCTGGCGAAGGCCGTGCAGCAGGCGCTCCCGGACAAGCCGAAGGGCACATTCCAGCTGAAGGCCACCAGCCCGGTCAGCGGTACCACCTATGACTTCAGCTGCACCGCCGACCGGCTGATCGTGTGTTCCCGTGGCACCTCGGTGCGGGTCTACATCATCTACTGAGAGCCACGGAGCCGGGCGGCGCGGATACCGCTGAACCCCGCAGGTCAGAGCCGGCGGATGCCCGCCAGCTTCAGGCTCTGGTCGTCGGTCAGGCTCGCCCAGCCGCGCTCCAGCGTGAAGTGGCTGAAGGCGCCGGTTGGGAACCAGCACTTCATGTCATCGGCGGTCGACGGGTCGCCGGCCCAGGTCAGGTCCGCCGCCAGCGACGGGATCGCGGGGGAGTGGGCCACCACCAGCAGACCGGTCACCTCGTCGTCGATCTCGCCGATCCGCTGCATCAGCGTCTCGGTGCTGCAGTTGTACAGCGCGTCCATGTACTCCACGGGCACGCCCAGGTTGAGGCAGTCGACCGTCTCCCGGGTCCGCACCGCCGATGAGCACAGGATGTGCTGGATGCCGAGCCCGGCCAGCTCCTGACCGGCCAGCGCGGCCTCCTTGCGGCCCATCTCGTTCAGCTGGCGTCCCTTGTCCCCGGTCAGGGCCCAGCCCTCGGCAGCGGCGTGCCGCATCAGCACCAGCGTGCGGGTCATCGGATCTCCTCCTGCTTCACGGCGACCATCAGGTCCCGGTTGATGGATGCGTCGACGCGGTGTGCAAAGCCCTTCCACCGCTCGTCATCCTGCGGTTCCAGGCCACTGGCCCGCATCAGCTCGGCCAGGTCCTCCCGGGCCAGGCCGTAGGTGTTCCAGCTCATCCCCAACGCGCCGCCTGGGCGCAGCTGGCTGGCCCAGACCGGCAGCGCCTCACCGATCAGCCCCGCGGGTGAGCGATCGCGCTTGCCGGCATGGCCGCGCACGTCGGTGGCGTGGTGGGCGCCGTGCACCACGCCATAGGGGGCGTCGGTGATGATGGCGTCGAACTTCTTCTTGCCATACAGGTATTGCGAGGTGCGGGTGTCGCCGGTGAAGACGGTCAGCTCCAGCTTCTCGGTGGTCAGTTTGGCGTCGAAGCGCTTGCCGACGGACTTGCCCTCCCGGCGCACCGGCGTGGTGTCGGCGGTGTGCTTGATCCGCTTGCGGCGCAGCCAGGTCTTCACATACGACGCCATCTGCTCGACGGCCTTCTCATCACCCTCGACGCCGTAGCCGTTGTGGCCCAGCAGCCAGGCCACCAGCAGGGTGGTGCCACGGCCGCACAGCGGATCCAGGATGGCCAGCGGGCCCTGTGCCGCCTTGGGGTTCAGTTCGGTGTCGATGCTGGCCAGCGTGACATTGACCAGCAGTCGGGTGAACTGCTCATTGGTCTTGCCCGGGTACTTGGGGATGGTCACCAGGTCGTCGTCCAGCGTGAGCGCGTCGGGCAGCTCGACGGGGCGCAGCAGTTCCCCCTCGACGCCGAACAGGGCCAGC
The DNA here is from genome assembly GCF_038433135.1 of Luteococcus sp. H91. Taxonomy (NCBI): domain Bacteria; kingdom Bacillati; phylum Actinomycetota; class Actinomycetes; order Propionibacteriales; family Propionibacteriaceae; genus Luteococcus; species Luteococcus sp. H91. The sequence continues at coordinate 279,508 of NZ_JBCDMV010000002.1, forward strand.
GCGGCCGACTGGCGGGCCAGGGTGCGCAGCGCCGCATCGTCCAGCTGGTCGGCGTCGAAGCCCAGGTAGTCGACCCCGGCGACGGTGGTGGGGGCCACATTGCGCACGAAGGGTGCGCTGATGCTCAGCTCACCCGCGGCGAGTTGCGCGGACTCACCTGCGTACACTCGGTTGGCGGACGGGGCGAGCAGCATCAGATGGTTCGGCACCGCTCAAGTCTCCCATGATCGCAGCAGGCAACCTAGCCGGAGGTGAACCCGTGATGCCCGCTGACCACCCCCGGCCGCCGGTTGACCCCGACGTCGACCACTTGGCCTCCGCGCGGCCGCTGCACCTGCGGCCCCGCTACCTCTTGGTGGTCTGCGTCGGTGGTAGCGCGGGCACGCTGGCCCGCTGGTGCCTAGTCGAGCGACTGGCGACCCGCGACGGATGGCCGGTGGGCACCCTGACCGCAAATCTGCTGGGGGCCTTCTGCCTGGGCCTGCTGCTGGAAATGCTGCTGCGGTTGGCGCCCGACAAGGGTCGGCCCCGGCTGGCCCGCCTGTTCTTCGGCACCGGCTTCCTGGGGGCCTTCACCACCATGTCCGCCCTGGCCACCGAGACGGTGTTGTTGGCCGACGCCGCCCGGCCGGGGCTGGCAGCGGGTTATCTGGCGATCAGCCTGCTGGGCGGGGTGCTGCTGGCCTGGCTGGGAATGCTGTCCGGTACCCGATTGGCTGCCCAACGGGTGATGGGGTCGTGATGAACCTGGTGCTGATGGCGCTCCTGGGCGGTGTCGGGGCGACGGCCCGCTTCGTCGTCGATGCGCTGGTGCGTGCCCGTCGCCCCGGGTCCTTCCCGCTGGGCACCCTGCTGATCAACCTGCTGGGCTCCCTGCTGCTGGGGATGCTCACCGCCGCCACGCTGCGCGACGGGATGGACCCCGACGTGAAACTGGTGCTGGGTACCGGTTTCTGTGGGGGTTTCACCACCTTCTCCACCGCCAGTGTCGAGGTGGTGCGGCTGGTGCAGCAGGGCCGAGCCGCACTGGCCCTGGCCTACCTGCTGGGTGGTGCCGCCGGCTGCCTGGCGATGGCGGGGACGGGTTTCTGGTTGCTCGCCTGACGCCCGGGAACGCCCCGTCGCCGACGTCGCGCCGGTGGGTGTTCAGGGCAAACAGAAGGGCCCGCTCCGTGGAGCGGGCCCTTTCGGTGTTCAGCGGCACGACGGCGCTGCGATGCACCCCCGTGCGACTCGCCACATTGCGAGCGTGCCTGATGTGTCCAGGATCAGTGCGAGACGTAGACGGTGTGGTGCTCGTACGCCGTCCCCTTGGCGCGCTCGAAGGAGTTCACAACCTCGGCCTCGGCGTTGGCGCGGCCGGTCCAGGTGGCGCCCTCCACCGACTTGCCGGGCTCCAGGTCCTTGTAGACCGTGAAGAAGTGTTCGATCTCCAGCAGCATGTACTCGGGAACGTCGGTGATGTCCTGCAGGTGGTTGCGACGCAGGTCGGCCGTCGGGATGCACAGCAGCTTGTCGTCGCCGCCCATCTCGTCGGTCATCCGGAACATTGCGATCGCGCGGCACTCGATCAGGCAGCCCGGAAAGGTCGGCTCGTTGCCGATCACCATGGCGTCCAGCGGGTCGCCGTCCTCACCCAGGGTGCCCTCGACATAGCCGTAGTCGTAGGGGTACTGGGTGGAGGTGAACAGCGTGCGGTCCAGGCGGATGCGACCGGTGTTGTGGTCCATCTCGTACTTGTTCTTGGTGCCCTTGGGGATTTCGATCGTCACGTCGAAAGTGACGCCCGGAGGCAGTCCGTTGAGGTTTGGCTTCACGAAGTCATCTGTCACGGTGAGCTCTCTCTATGATTGGGGCACCTGAACATTCCGTACACTACCGCCTAACGGGGGAGGATCGTGAGCTCACAGCGTGGTCAAAACCGCTCTGGTCAGGGTCGCGGGGTCCTCGCTGTGGTGCTGGCGGCGGTACTGGTGGCGGTCCTCACTGTTGCCGGGGCCATCTGGTGGCGTCCCGCGCTCTATGCCAGCGGGCTCTGGGTTGAGGGCGGGTCGCCCACTGTTTCTCCAACATTCTTCGACGAGCCGTTCCAAAACCCCTCCTCAGAGCCCTCTTCGGGCGCCGAGAGAGGCAGTGGTGTGGTGTCTGCGGCCGCCCCTGCCGCGGTCGGCAAGCCGGTGGACAAGGCCGCCCTGGCCAAGGCGCTGGGGGGCATCCCGGTGACCAAGATGGGCACCACCTCCGGGGTCGTCCTCGACGCCCGTACGGGTGCCGAACTGTGGACCAGCCGCCCCCAGACCGGGCAGATTCCGGCGTCGACCATGAAGCTGCTCACCTGTGCCGCGGCGCTGAAGGTGCTGGGCCCGGACAAGACCTTTGCCACGACGGTGGTGCAGGCCAGCCCCGGCAAGATCATTCTGGTGGGCGGCGGTGATCCGCTGTTGGCCGCCAAACCGGCCAAGGCCTACCCCTTCCCCGCCACCAGCCAGGAGCTCGCCCGGCAGACCGCGGCCGCATTGAAGCAGCAGGGGATCTCCAAGATCAGCTTGGGCTTCGACGAGTCGTTGTTCACCGGCCCCAACTGGCATCCCAGCTGGCCGCAGGGCTACCACGACCAGGTGAGCACCATCAGTCCACTGTGGATTGACAAGGGCAAGCCGGACGAGAAGTCCCCGCCCAGCCTGACCCCGGCGCTGACCTCGGCCACGGTCTTCGCGGCCCAGCTGAAGGCGGCCGGGATCACCGTCGTCGGCGCCCCGGCGAAGGCGTCGGCTTCCGCGAACGCGCGCCAACTGGCCGCGGTGCAGTCGCTGCCGGTCGCCGACCTGGTGCAGGAGACCCTGGTGCACTCCGACAATGGCGCCGCCGAGGTGCTGCTGCGCCACATCGGGCTGGCCACCGGCAATGGCGCCAGCTTCGCGGGCGGCACCAAGGGCATCCAGACGCAACTGGCGGAGCTCAAGATCAACACCGCGTCGATCAAGATCAGCGACGGCTCCGGTCTGAGCCGGGGCAACCTGCTGCCCGCCGACGCGCTGGCCCAGGTGCTGCAGAGGGCGGCTGCCACCGACAAGCTGCGTCCGCTCTTGGAGGGGCTGCCCAGCGCCGGCGTCAGCGGCACCCTGCAGAGTCGCTTCTACAACCCCGAGGAGGCCGCCGGTCGTGGCTGGGTGAATGCCAAGACCGGCACGCTGAGCAAGGTGGCCACCCTGGCCGGCTACACCCGCACCCGCAACGGGCAGGAGGTGGTCTTCGCCTTCATGGCCAACAACCCCACCCAGGAGTGGGATGTCCGGGTCTGGCTGGATCGGATGGCAGCCACCCTCACCGGGTGTGACTGCTGATGGCCCGGCGAGCCCTGGGGCCTGCGCAGCTGGCGGTCGTGCAGGCTGTCAGGCCCGTGCTGACGCAACTGGGCGGCTCGCTGGTGGTGGGCTGTTCCGGTGGTGCCGACTCACTTGCGTTGACCGCCGCCCTGTCCCAGCTCGCGCCGCAGGCCACCACCGCCGTCGTGGTGGACCATGCCCTGCAGCCCGGCTCCGACGCGGTGGCGTCATCCGTCGCCGAGACGGTGCGGGGGCTGGGCGTCGCGGCCCGGGTGACGCGGGTGACCGTGGCCGAGGCCGGGCAGGGGCTGGAAGCCGCTGCCCGACAGGCCCGGCTGGCGGCGCTCTTTACCGACGGCAAGCCGGTCTGGTTGGCACACACCCTGGACGACCAGGCCGAGACGGTGCTGTTGGGGCTCGCCCGCGGCTCGGGGTGTGCGTCGCTGCAGGGGATGGCGCCGATCCGGCGGCACGACGGCGGGCCGCTGCTGGTGCGTCCGCTGCTGGGCATTCGACGCGAACAGACCCGCGCCGCCTGCGCCGAATGGGGCCTGACGCCGTGGGACGACCCGATGAATGACGATCCGCGCTTCCGGCGGGTGCGGGTACGGCGGGAGCTGCTGCCTCTGCTGGACGACGTGCTCGGCCCCGGCGTGGTGGACGGGTTGGGCCGCACAGCGGGGCTGGCGCGCGAGGACAATGACCTGCTGGACCGGCTGGCCGCCGATGCGGTGCGAGACCTGGTGCGCGGCGACGAACTGGATGCCGTCGGCCTGTTGCACCTCTACCCGGCGCTGCGTGGCCGGGTGCTGCGCAGCTGGCTGACCGCCCGCGGGGTGCCGTCGCCGTCGATGAGGCATGTCCGGGCCGTCGCCGCGTTGGTGGAGGACTGGCACGGCCAGCGCGGGATCGACCTGCCCGGTGGCCTCACCGTGCGGCGCGTGGGCGGTGCGCTGGTGACGCTGCCGACCTCGGCTGGGTAGGGTGGCGGTGTGGACTCTGCTGACGTTTCGAATGACCTGACCCATGTGCTGTACACCGCCGACCAGGTGCAGGAGCGGGTGGTGGAGTTGGCCGCCCAGATCGACGCCGACTATGCCGACCGCGACGTCCTGCTGGTCGGCGTGCTGAATGGCGCCGTGATGGTGGTCAGTGATCTGGCCCGGGCGATGAAGATCCACCTCACGATGGACTGGATGGCCGTCTCCTCCTACGGTTCGGGCACCAAGAGTTCCGGCGTCGTGCGGATCCTCAAGGATCTCAGCAGCGACATCACAGACCGGCACGTGCTGATCGTGGAGGACATCGTTGACACCGGCCTGACGCTCAGCTGGCTGGTGCAGAACCTGAAGAGCCGCGAGCCCGCCAGCATCGAGGTGGCCGCCATGTTCCGCAAGCCGGAGGCGATGACCGCCCCGGTCAACGTGAAGTACGTCGGCTTCGACATCCCCAACGAATTCGTCGTTGGCTACGGTCTGGACTATGCCGGCAAGTACCGCAACCTGCGCGACGTCGGCACCCTGGCCCCACACGTCTACAGCTGAGGGCGGCGCCCCTCGACAGGCTCGGGGATCGTGGTGCGGTTGTGCTCGGGGATCGTGGTGGGTTGCCTGCCGACATGACCACGATGGGCGAGCCGGTCGAGGCCCTCTGAGGTGGCCTTGAACTCGCCTCGGAGTTCTTCCCGCCGCTGGTAGGGTGCAGGATGCTCCGTCGTCCAACGTCAGGTCGTCAATGAACAAGTTCCAGAAGGCCACCCGCAACCCCCTGTTGTTGGTGCTGTTGGCCATCGTCTTCGTCTTCGGTGCCGTCCAGCTGGCCAATTCCGCGTCGAACAGCGAGAAGGTGCCCACCAGTCGCGCGCTGCGGGTCCTGCAGGGCTCAGAGCCGATCCAGCAGGTGGTGATGAATGACGGTGACCAGTCGCTGAAGATCGTGATGAAGGACGCCAAGAAGACCTACCTGTCCACCTGGACGGGCAGTCAGGGCGACGACATCGTGCAGCTGCTGAACCAGCGCACCGCGGCGAAGAACCTGGACGAGTGGCGCGGCGAGAATCCTGGCCCGAGCATCTGGTCGAGCCTGCTGTACACCGGCCTGCCCTTCCTGTTGATGTTCGGCCTGTTCTTCTTCCTGATGAACATGGTGCAGGGCGGTGGCGGCGCCCGTGGCGTGATGGGCTTCGGCAAGTCCAAGGCCAAGGTGGCCACCAAGGACACCCCCAAGACCACCTTCAGCGACGTCGCCGGTTGCCAGGAGGCGATCGAGGAGCTGCAGGAGATCAAGGAATTCCTGGCCGAGCCCGCCAAGTTCCAGCGGGTCGGTGCCAAGATCCCCAAGGGCGTGCTGCTCTACGGCCCGCCCGGCACCGGCAAGACCCTGCTGGCCCGCGCCGTCGCGGGTGAGGCGGGTGTGCCCTTCTTCAGCATCTCCGGCTCGGACTTCGTCGAGATGTTCGTCGGTGTGGGCGCCAGCCGCGTCCGTGACCTGTTCGACCAGGCCAAGGAGGCCAGCCCGGCGATCATCTTCATCGACGAGATCGACGCCGTCGGCCGGCATCGTGGTGCGGGCATGGGCGGCGGCCACGACGAGCGTGAGCAGACCCTCAACCAGCTGCTGGTGGAGATGGACGGTTTTGACTCCACCACCAATGTGATCCTGATCGCCGCCACCAACCGGCCCGACGTGCTCGATCCGGCGCTGCTGCGCCCCGGCCGCTTCGACCGGCAGATCGCCGTCGAGGCGCCCGACCTGAAGGGCCGCGCACAGATCCTCAAGGTGCACGCCCAGGGCAAGCCGATGGCCGCCGACGTCGACCTGGAGTCGATCGCCCGGCGCACCCCCGGCTTCACCGGCGCCGACCTGGCCAATGTGCTCAACGAGGCGGCGCTGCTGACCGCCCGGCTGAACCTGCCGGTGATCGGCAATGACGAGCTGGGTGAGGCGATCGACCGCGTCATCGCCGGCCCGCAGAAGAAGACCCGCCTGATGGACGACCACGAGCTGCTGGTCACCGCCTACCACGAGGGCGGCCACGCCCTGGTGGCGGCGGCGATGCCCAACAACGATCCCGTGCAGAAGGTGACCATCCTGCCGCGCGGCCGGGCGCTGGGCTACACCATGGTGATGCCCGACCAGGACAAGTACTCGTCGACGCGTGGCCAGCTGCTGGACCAGATGGCCTACATGATGGGCGGCCGGGCCGCGGAGGAGCTGATCTTCCACGATCCGACCACCGGCGCCAGCAATGACATCGAGAAGGCCACCAAGGTGGCCCGGGCCATGGTCACCCAGTACGGCATGACCGAGCGCCTCGGCGCCGTGCAGCTGGGCGGCGGCGACACCGAACCCTTCCTGGGGATGAGCGGATCGCAGCCCAGCCGCGGCTACTCCGACATCACCGCAGCGGTGGTGGACGAGGAGGTCAGCAAGCTCCTGATGGCCGCGCACCAGGAGGCCTTCGACTGCCTGAAGGAGAACCGCGAGGTGCTCGACGAGCTGGTCCGCCAGCTGCTGGAGCACGAGACGCTGGACAAGGCGCAGATCGCCGCCATTTTCGAGCCGCTGAAGCGTTGGCCTGACCGCGGTGCGTGGACGGGATCCGAGAACCGGATCCCGTCCGACGCGCCGCCGGTGCCGGTGCCGCCGCGTCGCCAGCAGCAGGGGGAAACCCCCGCTGGTGGCACCCAGCTGCCGCCCGGCAACACCGGCCCGGTGGATGCTCCCGGCAAGGATTGGCAGGCCCCCGGCGACTGGGCCCCGCCCGGCGTCACGCCCAACCCGATGCCCCCGGCCAATGACCCGTGGAACACCCCCGCGGGCCCCGCGCCGCAGCCCCCGGCGAATGATCCGTGGAGTGCCAAGCCGGAGTCCTGGCCCACCCAGCCGCCGCAGGCCGGGCCCGACACCACCCCCGGGCTGCCCGGTCAGGATCTTCAGCCGCCCACCGACGGCGGTTCCGGTGCCAGCCCGTGGGATCGCCCCCGGCGCGGCAGCGTCGACGACTGATCGATCATCCGAATGGCGACGGGCCCCAGCGCAATGCTGGGGCCCGTCGCCATTCTTCGTGTGTGGGCAGACCTCGCGAGCGTGGCCCGTCTCCTACCATGGCGGGGTGACCCCTGAATGCGCACCCATTGACCAGGACCGCATTGCCGCGGCCGTCCGCGAGATCCTGCTGGCCATCGGCGAGGATCCGGAGCGGGAGGGCCTGCGGGAGACCCCGGCGCGGGTGGCGCGCAGCTATGCGGAGATCTTCGGTGGGATGGGCCAGGATGCTGCGGAACTGCTGGCCACCACCTTCGACGTCAGTCACGACGAGATGGTGCTGGTCAAGGACATCGAGCTGTGGAGCATGTGCGAGCACCATCTGGTGCCCTTCACCGGCGTCGCCCACGTCGGCTACATTCCCGCCAAGGACGGCCGGGTCACCGGGCTGAGCAAGCTGGCGCGGCTGGTTGACCTGTACGCCAAGCGCCCTCAGGTGCAGGAGCGGCTGACCACCCAGATTGCCGATGCCATCGTCGAGCACCTGCACGCCCGGGGTGTGATCGTGGTGATCGAGTGCGAGCACCTGTGCATGACCATGCGCGGGGTGCGCAAGCCCGGCGCCAAGACCGTCACCAGCGCGGTGCGCGGCTACCTGCGCGAACCCGCCACCCGAGCCGAGGCGATGGCGCTGATCATGGGCGGTCACCGATGACCGCGGTCGTGCCGGGAATCCCGGGCCGCACCCTGGTGATGGGTGTGGTGAACGTCACTCCTGACTCCTTCAGCGACGGCGGCAACTGGGTCACCCCCGAGGCAGCGATCGCGCACGGCCGGCAACTGCTGGCCGACGGCGCCGACATCCTGGACATCGGCGGCGAATCCACCCGACCCGGTGCGGTGCGCCCCAGCCCCGACGAGGAATTGGCCCGGGTGGTCCCGGTGGTGGAGGCGTTGGCCGCCGAGGGGGCCGTGATCAGCGTCGACACCATGCGCGCCGCCGTCGCCCGGGCCAGCGCCGGGGCCGGTGCGAGGATCATCAACGACGTCTCCGGCGGCCTGGCGGACGACGCGATGATCGGCACCGTCGCCGACCTGGAGGTCGACTTCATCTGCATGCACTGGCGCGGCTTCCTGGGCACCGGCGACACCAATGCCAGCTACGACGACGTGGTCACCGAGGTGCTCGCGGAACTCGTCGAGCGGCTCGACGCCTGCCTGGCCGGCGGCATCGCCCCCGAGCGGCTGATCAGCGACTGCGGCATCGGCTTCTCCAAGACCGCCGAGCAGAACTGGGAACTGCTGCGCCACCTGGACCGCTTCGAGGCGTTGGGGCATCGGCAGCTGGTGGGGGTGAGCCGCAAGCGTTTCCTGGGGGAACTGCTCGATGGCCGTGAGCCGGCCGGTCGGGACGCCGCCACCCAGGCGATCACCGCGCTGTGCGCGCACCAGGGGATCTGGGCGGTTCGCACCCACGAGGTGCGCGCGAATGCCGACATGGTGCGGGTCTTCGAACGCCTGCGGGGTTGAGGCCCGGCCGTCGCAGGGCCACGGCTGGGTGAGTAGGTCCGGAGTTGGGGGGTGAGCAACGTCCTCGTTCGGGGCTGACGGTGGGCGTCGGCCGCCCCTCGACAGGCTCGGGGATCGTGGTTCTGTCTGTGGGGTGGCTCGGGGATCGTGGTCGACCGCTGCTCGACGCCACCACGGTGGTCGAGCATGTCGACGGCTTGCGCGCCACTCGATTGTCTGCCTGACTTGGGCGATTTCCGGTCGGACCGGCAGGCTCGGGTACTGTCAGCTCTGTTCGAGAACCCACCCGGTGACCGCCAGTCACCACCGAAGCCGGACTGGAGGCGCGATGGCAGACCTTGACTGGATCAGCGTCCAGGGTCTTTCGGCAACCGGCTTCCATGGCGTCTACCCGGAGGAACGACGCGACGGTCAGGTCTTCGTCGTCGATCTACAACTCGGACTGCACGTGGTCACCGACACCGATCGGCTTGCCGACACGGTGGACTATTCGGTGATCTCCGCCGACGTCGTCCGGATCATCACCGGCGACCCGGTGGACCTGATCGAGACCCTGGCTGGACGGATCGCCCGGCGCTGCCTGGAAGAACCACTGGTCGAGGTCGCCAAGGTCTGCGTGCACAAGCCCACGGCCCCCATGGGTTTCACCTTCACCGATGTCTCGGTGAGCATCACGAGGAGCAAGTCATGAGCAATCCCTTCGTCCCCGATGTCGACACCCTCGGCAACCTGAAGCCGATCGCCAAGGTCGTCTTCAGCCTGGGTTCCAACCAGGGCAACAGCGTTGACCTGCTGCAGAGCGCCGTCAATTCGCTCGCCGACACCCCGGATCTGATCCCCGTCGACCTGTCCAGCGTCTACGTGACCAAGCCGGAGGGCGCCGTGATCGAGCAGCCCGACTTCCTGAACATGGTTCTGGTGGCCGAGACCGTGATCGAACCCGCCATCCTGCTGGAGCGCGCGCACGCGATCGAGGCCGGCCTGGGCCGCACCCGCGACGTCGTCGGTGGCCCCCGCACCCTGGACATCGACCTGATCATGGTGGGCAAGCGCACCGTCAACTCCGACGCGATGACCCTGCCGCACCCGCGCGCCCACGAGCGCGCCTTCGTGCTGGTTCCGTGGCTGGAGATCGATCCCGACGCCGAGCTGGCGGGTCACGGCAGGATTGCCGACCTGGTGGCCGGCATGGACATCAGTGGCGTCGTCAAGAGCGACGAGGTCGTCGAGCTCCCGTGATCGAGCAGCAGGGCCCGGGCCTGCCCGGCGATCCTTCGCCGGGCGGGCTGGGGCTGACCACCCGTCGACAGGCCGTCATCTCCGTGATGGCGGGCATGCTGCTGGGTTGGTTCATCGTCGGCACGCTGCAGGCCACCGGTCAGCTGGTGCCCGTCACCCCGTGGAGCCTGCCCTTGGTGCTCGGCGCCCTGGGGGCCGCCGCGCTGGTCTACGCCCGGGTGCTGCGACGCCAGGTGGCCGACCGCCGGGGCGACCTGCCGCACGAGAGCGGCGTGCGCGCCCTGGTGCTGGGCAAGACGATGCTGATGACCGGGGCCGTGCTGGCCGGCGGCCACCTGGTCTACGTGCTGGTCTACCTGGGCAGCTGGAGCATCCCGGCCCCGCGGCAGCGGGTGATCCACGGCCTGGTGACCATTCTGGCCAGCGCCATCTTTGCCCTGGCCGGACGGGAACTGGAGCGGGCCTGTCTGGTGCCGCCCGGTTACGACGGCTCGGAGACCGATGAGGATGCGGAACCGGGCACCGATCAGCCTGCCTGAGCGGATGGTTGCCGGGGATGGGCGGACACGACCGGCTCCCAGCGGTCGATCCGCCCAAAGTCACCGGTTCGGCATAAACTGGCGCCATGCCCGCCCGTCAGATGCCCCGGATTCCGCAGTCCCGTCGCCAGTCCCTCGTCATTCTCAGCGTCGGGACCATCGCCGCTCTTGCCTGCAGCCTCGGCCCGCTGTGGCTGACCCGCGTCGGACTGGGCATCGCCCTGCTCACCACCTTCGTCACGGTCTGGCTGAGCTGGCGCCAGATGGACGCCATGTTGGTCGAGCACGCCGCGGAGCTGAAGGCGCTGCGGCACCAGGCCCGCGACGCTGCCCACGCCCACCACGTCGAGATGATGGCCACCATCGCCCGCCACACCAAGCGGCAGGAGGCCTTGCGGGCGCAGCTCGCCGAGGCCCAGGGCCAGCTGGGGGCCGTCCGGGTCGAGTTGACCGGTGCCCAGCAGGAGGCCGCCACCAAGCAGCAGCGGATCTCCGCCTTGAACAAGCGGATCAGCGATCTGGAGAAGCAGCTGGCCGCGGCCGAGGACGAGGTGCTCAATCTGCCCCGACGCGGACTGGCCCGTCGCAACCTGGATGTCTCCAACATTCCGCTGGTCTACCCGATCCAGGGACAGCGCCGCCAAGCCTGATCTTCGGCGAACAACAGTCGATCCGCCACCGGTTGCCGGTGGCGGATCGTTCTTTGTGGCCTACTTGTCCAGGTCTCCGTTGGTCCAGCCGAGGGAGGCAATGACCACCTCCACCTCGGCCATCGGGCACCCGATCAGGGCTTCCTGCAGGGCCTGGACATTGGCCATGCTCGGGGTGCGCAGCTTCAACCGCCATGGAGTCCGTTCCGCGCGGGATACCAGCAGGAATCCGGCCATTCCCCAGGGGGCATCGATCGCCAGATAGGCCTCGCCATCGGGCAATTTGACGATCTTGGACAGTTTGGTCTCCACCGGCCCGGCAATGTCTGCCAGCTCCGCCACACAGCGCGAAATCACCGCGGCACTGCTCCCGATCTCGGCGGCAAGAACCCTGAAGCGGCTCGCCGCATCACCCCGCGGGGTGAATTCGTCGGCCATGCCAGCGGAAAGTTCATCCTTCAACTCCGGATAGGCCAGGTAGGGATCGAGCAGCCGCAGATCACGCTCGATTCCGCTGGCTGCGGCCACCGGTCCACTCAGCGAATAGGCATCGATTACCCGGGCATCCAGCACGCCCAGCGCCTGCCCAATCCGTTGCGAATCCAGAAGTGCGGTCAACTGACGGGCAAGGGCAGCGCAGTCGTCCGCCCACCGCCGGAATTGCCACAGCCATTCGGCGTCGACGTCCAGCGCCAGACCACCGAGCCGGTTCAGCATCGGGTGCACCCGGTTGCCGCTGATCGCCAGCATGAGTTCCCGGCCGGCGATCCGCGCCGTGCGCAGTCGGGCCGCCAAGGCCTGGTCATCGGCGCGGTGGGGAAGGAAGCCCAGGTGCGCCAGATGGCTGCCGATCCGGGCGTGTTCGGCCAGCAGCGTGCGCAACCAGGTGGCACGCACCGGCGGCACCAGCCCCATCAGCTGTTCGCAGACCAGTGCCACGCCGAGTTCACCGGTGAAGGGCGACTGCCAGTCATGCCGGTCGGCCAGCATCAGCAGCTGGCGATAGTCCCGCACCTCGAAGAGCTTTTCGGCACTGCGGTGGTTGAAACCGGGTTGCACCCGGGCGGCGGTGATCACGTCGTCATGGGTTTCGACGTCGATCAGCAGCAGCCCGGTACGTGACGGATGTTCCGGCCCCAGATCAAGGTGGCGGCATTCTCCCGGACGGTCCGCGCCGCGCAGGGCAGCGGGTGCGAGGGCGCCGATGGCGAGGTGCTGGAGCTGGGTCACGCACCGATGGTATCGAAGCCGAATGATGAACAGCGGGTGGGTATTTCCGGGTTGTTTCCTTCGGGGGGATTTGAAGTGGGCGTCATTGTCGATACCATGAATACAGAATCACTTACGAAAGGATTACCCGATGGCTCAGCGCGTGCACATCGTGCTCGAGGACGATGTTGACGGTTCCCCTGCCGCCGAGACCGTTTCCTTTTCCCTGGATGGCGTTTCCTATGAGATCGACCTCAGCGAGGCCAATGCCGCCAAGCTGCGTGAGGGTCTGAACGTGTGGGTGGAGAACGCTCGTCGAGTTGGTGGGCGTCGTTCCACCGGCAAGAAGGCCAAGGCGGGTGCCGCCAATGACATTCGCGCCTGGGCTCTGGCACAGGGCATGCAGGTCAGCTCGCGTGGTCGTGTTCCGGCTGAGATTCGTGAGGCTTACGAGAAGGCCAACGGCTGAGAATTCATTTCTCCTGATTACGGTTCTCGGGGCTGGACGATTGTCCGGCCCCGAGAACCGTTCTGTCTGCCCCGGTTTCGCTCGAACGGGCGTGCCAGGCGTTCGGCGAGGCTGGCCTCTGGTGCCCGTGGGCCCCGGCGGGCTCGGCCTCGTGGCCGGGTCAACTCGTCGGCCGCGTCGGGAACAGAAAGCTGTCGGTGGGAGTTACTAGACTTGATGCATCTGCAACGCCTGCCGGACCGACCGGCGAGTGCGATGCGCGACCGGGCCCGCCGGGCCTGTAGTGAGGAGTCCAATGTTCGAGCGGTTCACTGACCGGGCGCGACGGGTTGTCGTGCTCGCCCAGGACGAAGCCAAGATGCTTAACCACAACTACATCGGCACCGAGCACATCCTGCTCGGCCTCATCCACGAGGGTGAGGGCGTTGCCGCCAAGGCCCTGGAGCAGATGGGCATCTCCCTGGAGGCGGTGCGCTCGGAGGTCGAGGAGATCATCGGCCACGGGCAGACGGTGCCGACGGGGCACATTCCGTTCACCCCCCGCGCCAAGAAGGTGCTGGAGCTGAGCCTGCGGGAGGCCCTGCAGATGAACCACTCCTACATCGGCACCGAGCACATCCTGCTCGGGCTGGTGCGTGAGGGTGAGGGCGTTGCCGCCCAGGTGCTGATCAAGCTCGGCGCCGACCTGAACCGGGTGCGCAACACCGTCCTGCAGCTGCTCTCGGGCGGCCAGGGCAAGGAGGCGGCCACCGCTGGTGCCCCCGACGTCGGCCCGGCCCCGAGCTCCGCCACCGTGCTGGACCAGTTCGGCCGCAACCTGACCCAGGCCGCGCGGGAGAACAAGCTCGACCCGGTGATCGGGCGCGAGAAGGAGATCGAGCGCGTGATGGTGGTGCTCAGCCGCCGCACCAAGAACAACCCGGTGCTGATCGGTGAGCCCGGCGTCGGCAAGTCGGCCTGCGTCGAGGGCCTGGCCCAGGCGATCGTCCGCGGCGACGTCCCGGAGACCCTGCGGGACAAGCAGATCTACACCCTTGACCTGGGTGCACTGGTGGCCGGTTCCCGTTACCGCGGCGATTTCGAGGAGCGCCTGAAGAAGGTGCTCAAGGAGATCAAGACCCGCGGCGACATCATGCTGTTCATCGACGAGATCCACACCCTGGTGGGTGCGGGTGCCGCCGAGGGCGCGATCGACGCCGCCAGCATCCTCAAGCCGATGCTGGCCCGCGGTGAGTTGCAGACCATCGGTGCCACCACGCTGGACGAGTACCGCAAGCACATCGAGAAGGATGCCGCGCTGGAGCGTCGTTTCCAGCCGATCCAGGTGGCCGAGCCGAGCATTGCGCTGACCATCGACATCCTCAAGGGCCTGCGGGACCGTTACGAGGCGCACCACAAGATCACCATCACCGACGAGGCGCTCAGCGCCGCCGCCAATCTGGCCGATCGCTATGTGCAGGATCGCTTCCTGCCCGACAAGGCGATCGACCTGATCGACGAGGCGGGCGCGCGGATGCGGATCCAGCGGATGACCGCCCCGCCGGACCTGCGCGAGTTCGACGAGAAGATCGCCGCCGTCCGACTGGAGAAGGAGGCCGCGATCGACGGGCAGGACTTCGAGCGTGCGGCCTCCCTGCGCGACGACGAGAAGAAGCTGCTCGCCGAGCGCGCCCAGAAGGAGGAGGAGTGGAAGGCCGGTGACTCCGAGGCGCCCGCGAATGTGGGCGAGGAGGAGATCGCCGAGGTGCTCTCCAGCTCCACCGGCATCCCGGTCTTCAAGTTGACCGAGGAGGAGTCCAGCCGCCTGCTGCACATGGAGGAGGAGCTGGGCAAGCGCTACATCGGCCAGCACGACGCCGTGAAGGCGCTCTCGCGCTCCATCCGTCGTACCCGGGCCGGGCTGAAGGATCCCAAGCGCCCGTCGGGCTCGTTCATCTTCGCCGGCCCCTCCGGCGTCGGCAAGACCGAGCTGACCAAGGCCCTGACCGAATTCCTGTTCGGCGACGAGGATGCCCTGATCACGCTCGACATGAGCGAGTACTCGGAGAAGCACACCGCGTCGCGGATGTTCGGATCCCCGCCCGGCTATGTCGGCTACGAGGAGGGCGGTCAGCTCACGGAGAAGGTGCGCCGCAAGCCGTTCAGCGTCATCCTGTTCGACGAGATCGAGAAGGCCCACCCGGACATCTTCAACTCGCTGCTGCAGATCCTGGACGAGGGTCGCCTGACCGACGCCCAGGGCCGGGTGGTGGACTTCAAGAACACCGTGATCGTGATGACCACCAACCTGGGTTCGCGGGACATCTCCAAGTCGGTCAGCCTGGGCTTCAACCGCCAGGGTGACGAGGCCTCCAGCTACGAGAAGATGAAGGCCAAGGTCTCCGACGAGCTGAAGCAGCACTTCCGTCCCGAATTCCTGAACCGCGTGGACGAGGTGGTGGTCTTCCACCAGCTCAACCAGGCCGACATCGAGAACATCGTCGACCTGATGGTGGCTCAGGTGGAGGGCCGGCTCAAGGACAAGGACATGGGCATCGAGCTCACGCCCGCCGCCAAGAGCCTGATCGCCAAGCGTGGCTTCGACCCGCTGCTGGGTGCTCGTCCGCTGCGTCGCGCCCTGCAGCGCGACATCGAGGACGTGCTGGCCGAGAAGATCCTGTTCGGCGAGCTCTCGGCCGGCCAGATCATCGTCGTCGACGCCTCGCCGGAGGGTTCGACCGATCCGTTCACCTTCACCGGCGTCGCGAAGGCGGAGCTGCCCGACAGCCCGCCGGCCGAGTTGGCCGCACCCACGGAGGGTGAGCAGGGCGAGGGCCAGCAGGGCTGAGTGGGCTGGAGCGGCGACGCGTGGGGCGGAGACCCTGCTGAAACGCCACCAGCCACAGGCAAGCACGAGGCGGGCATCCGGGGAGACCGGGTGCCCGCCCCGTGGCGTCCAGCGGGCAGGGGGCATGCCCCCTGGCACGCGGCATGGGGCAGACTGAAGCGTGCTTGGGGAGAACGAACGAGGAGCAGCCATGACGCGGTGTCGTTTCATCAGTAGGTCAGTTCTTGCAGTCTCGCTGGCGGCGGGGCTTGCTCTGTCCGGAGCGCCCGGCGCCTCGGCCCAGGACGACGAGCGCGAGAGCCCCACCCGACGGGCCGGGGCCGGTACGCTGCACCGTGGGATGGTGAGCGCGCAGGCCAGCACGGACATCACCCCCGCCGCCGCGGTGCAACGGCTCAACGCACACCGGGCCCGCTACGGCGTGAAGCCCATCGCGCTGGACACCTCCGTCACCACGGCGCTGAACAACCACGGCAAGTACGTCAACCTCAACGCCAACACCGACGAGGACTTCTACTCCGAGGAGAGCAATCTGCCCGGCTACACCCAGTCGGGGGCGGAAATCGCCCCCTACACGGAGGCGATGTCGGT
This sequence comes from Luteococcus sp. H91, assembly GCF_038433135.1. NCBI lineage: Bacteria > Bacillati > Actinomycetota > Actinomycetes > Propionibacteriales > Propionibacteriaceae > Luteococcus > Luteococcus sp. H91. Next base: position 295,875 of record NZ_JBCDMV010000002.1, read on the forward strand.
GGGCAGCCTGACGGCCACCATCAATGGGATGATCAGCGATCCCTACCTGCGCACCAGCCTCGCGCTGGATCCCACCGCCACCAGGATCGGCTTCGGCGGCTACGGCCAGGTCCGTACCGTGGCCATGACCTTCACCGGCGAGCTGCCCACCGGCCATCCGCGCTCCTACCCGGCCGGCCACAATGTCACCGAGCTGCGCAACCAGGCGCCCTGGCTGGCCAGCACCGGCTGCTCCGGCACCGGATTCCCGATCACCGCAGCCTGGGACTACGGCGTCTACGGTGCGGTCAGCAAGGTCTCCGGCAGCCTGAGCGCCGACGGGGTGGGCGTGCCCACCTGCGTCGTGCCGGCCGAGTACATGACCGAGGCCGCCGGCGCGCTGGTGCCCGCCACCACCCTGAAGCCCGGTACCCACTACACCGGGCAGATCACCGCCACCCTCGGCGTGCTCGCCGGCGGCAGCAAGACCCTGACCCGCACCGTGGAGTTCACCACCGCCTCGCCGGCCACCGGGGTGGCGGGGGACCAGACCGGCGATCGCGTCGCGGACGTCTACACCGTCAACGCCGCGGGCGACCTCTTCCTGTACAAGGGACGCGCCGGCGGCCGCCTGGGCCACGGCTGGAAGATCGGTCACGGCTGGGGCAGCACCAACTGGCTCAGCCTGGCGGGCGACGTCAACAAGGACGGCCGCAGCGATCTGCTGGCCCGACGCACCGATGGCAGCATGTGGCTGTACCGTTCGCTCGGCACCGGCCAGTTCCGGGCCGGCACCAAGGTGGGCAAGGGCTGGGGCGCGCTGAGCGCCCTGACGGTGGTCGGCGACATGAACGGTGACAGGGTGACGGACCTGGTGGGACGCACCGCCGACGGCAGCCTGTTGCGCTACAACCTGAGCAGCACCGGGATCACCGGCCCCACCACCATCGGCAGCAAGTGGAATGGCATGCAGTACCTGATCGGCCCCGGATCCATGAATGGCGACGCCCGGGCGGACATCGTCGCGGTCCGCAAGGACGGCAAGCTCTTCGCCTATGCCAGCGATGCCAGGGGCCGGCTGACCGAGGGCAAGGAGGTGGGGCACGGCTGGACGGGCTGGACCGCGCTGTTCATCCCCGGTGACCTGAACGCCGATGGCCGGCTGGACATGATCGGCCGCAGCCCCGACGGTGTGCTGTACAGCTACCTGAACAAGGGCGGCTCCTGGGGCCCCAAGGTGAAGGCGGGAACCGGTTTCGGCGGCATGCGGCTGATGGCCTGAGGGGTTTTCACCCCGGCGACGTCGCTGGCGGGTCAGCCGTTCAGGGCCTCCAGCGACGTCAGCAGCCGCTGCCGTGCCCGCTCGGTCCCCGCTCCCTGGACGGCCGTGGGTCGCGCCGCGCCCTCGACGACGGCCACCAGCGCCGCATACAGCCGGTAGAGCGCGACCCGGGTCTGTCCCTGGGGCGACAGCTCGCCGGCCGAGCCGAGCCGCCCGGCCCCCAGCAGCGGATCGGCCCAGAAGACCCGGTCGGGCTGGACGATCCCCACCAGGTGGGCCTCGTCGTCCACCACCACGTCGTCCAGGCCGAAGGCCCAGGGGCAGAAGACCGGTGTGTCCACCTCGTCCAAGGCGGTCCCGTGGCTCAGCAGGGCGGCATGCACCCGGTCACGCTCCACCCCCAGCTCCACCCCCAGACGCTGGGCATCGGCCAGGGCATCCTCCACCAGGCCGCTGAAGGCGTCCTGCCAGGAATCCAGCGTGGGCTGCTGGAAGCGGCCGAATCCGTCGCCGGTGATGCCGTGCAGGGCCCGGGCGGCCCCGTCCAGCTCGGCGCGCAGGCCGGCCAGCTCCTGGTCGGTGGGGGTGAGCTGCGCCAGCGGCCGGCCCGGCAGGTACTCCCGGGCGTACCACTCGGCGCCCACCAATTCGTGGCTGTCGTCGTGGTGGTGCATCGCGGGTACCGGCACCCCGGTGTGCTCGGCGATCACCTGCAGCGCCTCCACCTCGCTGCTCAACAGATCCGCCTCGTGGGTCAGCAGCGGGGTCTGCTCGTCGGGGGCGATTCGCACCACCACCTGCTGTTCGTTGGCCAGCCGCGCCAGGTAGCCGCTGCTCGGTCCGGCGGTCACCAGCGCGACGGCGAAGTCATGGCCCGTCGGGGCCAGGGTGGGGCCGTAGGCGCTGCGCAGCATGCGCCGCAGATCGTCGGTGGTCAGGCGCTCGTCGGTGCGGTTCACAGGTCCCCTCGGTGGTGTCGATCCAGCCTAGCCCGGCCCACAGCAAACTCTTGGCTGGCACCCCTAGGGTTGTTCGCGTGACTGAACAATGGACGTCGGGAGTGGCCCAGCCGGCACGTCGCCAACGCCCGCAACTGGCCGTGGTGACCTGGAGCATCATTGCGCTGTGCGCCGCGGTGTGGCTGGGTGAACGGACCCTGCCCGGCTTCACCGAGCAGGTGGTGCTCAGCCCGGCGATCGGGCAGAGCGAACCCTGGCGGTACCTGACCTCGGCCTTCGCCCATGATCCGGGCGGCATCATGCACATCGCCTTCAACATGTTCGCCCTGTGGTCGGTGGGGCAGTGGATGGAGCTGTCGCTGGGCCGGGCCCGTTTCGCTGCCCTGTACCTGATCTGCGCGCTGGGTGGTGGCGTCGGCTACCTGCTGCTCGCCCAGCCCGGTGCCCTCAGTTGGTATGCCCCCGTGGTGGGGGCCTCCGGTGCCGTCTTCGGGCTCTTCGGCGCGTTGCTGCCGATGTACCGCCACATCGGAGCCTCGTCACGCTCCATGTGGGGCGTGCTGCTGATCAATGCGGTGATCTCCTTCACCATTCCCGGGATCGCCTGGCAGGCACACCTGGGCGGCTTCCTGACCGGACTGGCCGCCAGTCAGTTGATGATGACCGCGGTCAAGCGCACCTGGCAGGGCAAGCCCAATCGCACCTGGCCGTGGCTGGCCCTGGTCACTCTGCTGCTCGTGCTGGCCATGGTCGCCAAGTACGTCCTGGTCTGATCTGGCTGGCTGATCCGGTCAGCGGATGATCGCGTCCGCTCGCCCAATGGTCTCGGCCACCAGCCGCGCATTGCGGCCGTCGGTGCCCTCCAGTGCGCGTTTCCTGGCCTGGTGCGGATCCCGGCCGTGTGCGACGTGCCGGCTGACCAACCGATCCACCCGGAGATCCTCGTCGGGGGCCACGAACCAGACCTCGTCGCAGAGCTCGGCCGCCCGCAGCCAGGGGGCCTGGTCAACCAGCAGGTAGTTGCCCTCGGTGATCACCAGCCGGGCCGAGCCCGGCACCTCGATCGCTCCCGCGATGGCATCCTCGATCTCGCGCCGGAATTCCGGGGCCCAGACGCTGCGCTGGGTGGGTTCACGCACCCGCTCCAGCAGCGCGACATAGCCGTCGGCGTCGAAGGTGTCGATGGCGCCCTTGCGCTCCACGTCGCCGCGGGCCTCCAGCACGCTGTGGGCCAGGTGGAAGCCGTCCATCCCCACCACGACGCTGCCCGCAATCGCCCTGGCCAGCGCCGACGACAGGTGGGACTTCCCGGCCCCGGGAGAGCCGGCCAGCCCCAGCAGGACGCGGCCCGTGGTCTGGTCAAGCAGGGTTCGGGCCCGGGCGACGGCGCCGGCTTCGTCGAGCGTCAGCATGGCCGCCAGTCTAGGGAAGGTGCTGATCGGGGCTCGCCCGACTGTTCGTGCCCGGGCATGGCAACACCCGCGTACGCTTCGGGGGATGCGCTCGCGGGTGTTGCCTGTCCCGGCTGCGGCTCGGGGGATCCGTTCGCCGGGTTGTGCAGAGGCAGTCGGCTCGGGGGATCCGTCCGCCTCGGTTTGTGGGGTGACCCGCCGGCTCGGGGGTTCCTGCAGGTCAACCGGGTGAGACATTCCGAGTCGGGGGATTCGGCCTGTCTCGGTACAAGTTAGACGTTAGTCCAAATTGGGCTTGGGTGCACCTGTCCGGGGCGCCCGGACGGGCGGATCCCGGATCCCCGGCGACATCGACAGCCATCGATATTTGTCGCTGTAATGCCTTGTCAGCGTGCATTGTGCAAAATGTCACATGCTAGCTGTGATGGGCTGTTAACATGCCTGAGCTACTTCAGGGGAAGTTCAGCCTGTCGTCATAGTTTTCAGCGGGTTGAGGGCCTCCTGGCTGGCCTCGGGTGCCACCCTGATCACCAGCGTTGCCAGTAGCCACGGTCGGTTCAGCCGCCAGTGCTCGGCCTCCTGGGCGGCCCAACGATCCCACCACGGTGCGTAGCCATTCCCGTCGCGGGCCAGCGCGCGACGCTTGCGTTCCGCGTGCTCCAGTTCCAGCCAGATGCCCAACCCGGCCAGCGGTGCCGAAGCGACGCTCAGGGCGCCGCAGCCCTCCACCACCATCGGGCGGCCGGGATCCAGCTCCACCCAGTCGGCGGGACGGTTGCGTTCCCAGTCCCAGCGACGGTAGCCGGGGGTGGTGGGGTGCAGGATGTCGTCGACGACCATTCGGGAGCCGACCGCCAGCCCGTCCCAGCCGGGGTAGCAGTCGTCCAGGCTGACCAGCTGCACCTGCTCGGAGCACAACTCGCTCCAGTGTGCCTGGAGCCGGCGGGCGAAGCTGGTCTTGCCGGCCCCGGAACCGCCGTCGACCAGGATCCGGCGCAGCGGGCCAGTGACCCGGAGGCCCAGGCCACCACCATCAGCAGACACCATCAGGAGAGCACCGTCAGCAGGGTGCCGAAGTGCCAGGCGGCCAGCAGCGCGGCGGCCGCGATGGCGAAGGTCACGAGCACCGCGATGGCGTCGGGCCAGCCCACCATCGACGGCCGGGCCCAGGTGCGTTCGACTGGTCCGCCGAAGCCCTTGGCCTCCATCGCCGTCGCCAGCCGGCCGCCGCGGCGCAGCGCGAGCACCAGCAGCGAGAAGCTCATCAGTGCCCAGCGCTTGAAGCGCCCGGCGTCACCCAGGCCGCGGGCCCGCCGGGCCTGCCCCAGGGTGCGCCAGTCGTCGGTGAACAGCGCGAGCATCCGGAATCCCGCCAGACTGCCCAGCACGAAGCGCGAAGGCAACCGCAGCACTTGGGAGAGGCCGTCGGCCATCCGGGTGGCGTCGATGTCTGCCAGCAGAATCATTGCGGGCAGCGCCAGGGCGAAGATCCGGATGAAAAGGCTGATCGCCAGCTCGATCGAGTTGTCGCTGACGGTGATCGGCCCCCAGTGCCACCAGACTCGGCCGCCGCTCTCGCCATAGAGCAGCATGCTGACCGCGCCCAGCGGGGCGATCAGCACCAGCGGCAGCAGCCGGCGCAGGATCCGCAGCGGGGAGATGCCGCAGAGCACCAGCGCCACCGCCTCCAGCCCCAGGGCGACGGATGCGCTCACCCAGTCCAGCGTGATCATCAGCGGGATGCTGAGGACGATCGCCAGTACCAGTCGGGTGGCGGGATTGATCCGCTCCAGCAGGTTGTGTCCACGGCTCATGGCTGTGGCTCCAGCCTGATGTGGTGCTCGCCCAGGGTGGCGATGAAGTCCGCGTCGTGGGTGATGCTCACCACGGCGCGGCCGTCGGCCAGCATGGAGCGGACCAGCTCCACCATGTCCAGCCAGGTGTTGCGATCCTGCCCGAAGGTGGGCTCGTCCAGGAAGATCACCCGCGGGGCGGTGGCCAGCACGGTGCCGACGCTGAGCCGGCGCTTCTCCCCGCCGGACAGGGTGAAGGGATTGGCGCCGGCGATGCCGCCCAGGTGCAGGATGGCCAGCAGCTCGTCGGTCCGGGCGTCGATCCGCTGCGGGGTCCACGACGGGTCGGTTCCGGCCAGCGCGCGCAGCCCGACGGCAAGTTCATCACGCACTGTGGTGGCGACGAACTGGTGCTCGGGGCTCTGGAAGACCGTGCCGACGCGGGTCAGCAGATCCCGCGAGGCCCAGCTGCCGGGGTCGGTCCGGTCGATCCGGCGACGTCGGCTCCACCGGCCCAACTTGACCGTGGGGCTGGGCCACAGGCCCTGGTCGGCCACCACCCGGCCGTCGAGCTTGGGCAGCAGGCCGGCCAGGGTGAGCGCCAGGGTGGACTTGCCGGCGCCATTGGGGCCGGTGATCATCGTCGAACGACCGGCCGGGATGGCGACGTTGACGTCGTGCTGCACCGGATGGTCGGGGCTGTGGCCAATGGTGAGGTTCTCGGTGTGCAGGAAGTTGGCGACAGGGGAGGCCTCGACAGGCTCGGCCGCCGTGCTTGCGTTCCCGCGCAGGGAGCCGGCCACGATCGAGGCCCCGGGCAGGGGCTCAGCCACGACGGCCGAGCCTGTCGAGGCCCCCGGGGCCGCGGTGTTGGACACCACCGACAGCCGGTCCCGGGCGTCGGGCAGCGGTGTGCCGGGCACCCAGACGCCCGCGACCAGCAGGGCGTCGCGGTGCTCGGCGAAGACCCGGTCGGGGCTGCCGTCGGCCAGGATCCCGCCGCCGGGCGCCAGCACGATCACCCGATCAACCAGATCCGCCCACAGCTCCACCCGGTGCTCCACCACCACCAGGGTGGTGCCGCGTTCCCGCACCAGGGAATCGACCACGCCGCGCACCTCGCGCGCGCCCTCGGGGTCAAGGTTGGCGGTGGGTTCGTCCAGCAACAGCACCTGCGCCCGCATCGCCAGCGCCCCGGCGATGGTCAGCCGCTGCTTCTGCCCGCCGGACAGGGCAGTGGTGGGTCGGTCCAGACTGACGTCCAGCCCGACGGCGTCCAGGGCGTCGCGCACCCGCGGCCAGATCTCGTCGCGCGGGACGGCCAGGTTCTCGCAGCCGAAGGCGACCTCATCGCCCACCCGGGCCAGCACCACCTGGGTGTCCGGATCCTGCATCACCAGCCCGACGTGGCCGTGCATCCGGGTGGGGTGGCGGCCGTCCACCAGCAGCCGGCCGGCCTCCTCGCCCTCCGCGGCCCCGCCCAGCACCCCGGCCAGGGCGTGCATCAGGGTGGACTTGCCGGCCCCGGACGCGCCCAGCAGCAGGACCCGTTCGCCGTCGCCGATGGTGAAGCTGACGTCACGCACCGCCCAACCGCGGCGGCCGGCGTGCCGCCAACCCCAACCCTCGGCTACCAGGGGCATCCGCTCAGACGGCCTGACGTGCCTGGTTGCCGGACTCGAAGCGGTTCAGCGCACCTGCCGAAGCCAGCGCCTTGGTGAGCACGTGTGCCAGGCCGCCGGCCAGGACGGCCCCTGAGATCACCAGGCAGATGAAGTAGGTGGCGTTGTAGGTCAGGCCGTAGGCGTGATTGCCCTTCAGGTATTCGTAGGTGAAGGCGCCCAGCGCGGCGCCGATGCCGGAGAGGATCGCCACCGGCAGGTTCCACCGCCTCCAGGCGAAGATCGCGAAGACGATCTCCGCGCCAATGCCCTGCGCCAGGCCCGAGTAGAGGGTGGTGATGCCCCACTTGTTGCCCGGCAGCACGGAGACGGTGGCGGCCAGCGTCTCCACCAGCAGCGCCGCTCCGGGCTTGCGGATGATCAGGCCACCCAGCGGGCCGCCCAGGAACCAGACCCCGGCGATCAGCCCGGCCAGGCCGGGCAGCACGGCGTCGATCGGATCCCAGAAGCTGGCGATCGTGTTGTTGAAGGCCCAGAAGACCAGGCCGACGGCCACGCCCAGGACGGCGGCGACGACGATGTCCACCACCCGCCAGCCCTTGGTCTCGACGGGACGGGTGAGGTCTTCGGTGGTGCTGCTCATGTGTTGTGCCCTTTCCAAATGGGCACGGGTGACAGCCGACCCTCGGCTGCCGCAAGAGGCCTCCCTGCGCTGGCATGACCCAGATCAGGTTCGACGGTCGAAGGTGCGAAACCTTCCTCTCAGCCCGGTGCTCCGGACTCCCGTGTGCGTCGACCAAACTAGCAGGAGAGCGACGGGGGAAGCGTCCGGCACGCAGGGCTGGGCGGTCAGGGTTCCCTCAGCCGTGCCTCCTTCACCGTGTTTCCTCCACCGTGAGGCTGAGCCGGGCTCGACGGATCGGGTCCATGGGCCGATCCGGGGCGACCCCCGCGGAATCTACGCTGTTTGCATGGTGTGGACGCGCAAGGTCACGGGGCTGCTGCTGATGCTGGGCGGGTTGCTCTACTCCGTGTGGCTGCTGGAATTCCTGGTGCACACCGACCTGTCGCCGATCACGTCCTATGTCAGCGAGCTGGGCGCCGAGGGCGAACCCAATGCCTGGCTCTTCCGGCTGGGCGACACCTTGGCCGGCCTATCGCTGGCGGTGGCCGGTCTGGTCACCCTGCTGGTGCGACGACGCGACCGTCGGGGGCCCCGGGGCGAGCTGTGGATGTATCGGCTGTTGACCGTCTTTGGCATCGTCACAGTGCTGGACGCCAGTTTCCCGATGAGCTGCGTGGCCACCCGGGACCAGGCCTGTCACGCCCGGGAGGCCGCCGGCGCCGTGCCGTGGACGCACATCGCGCACGAGGTGACCAGCGTGCTGGCCGGCACCGCGCTGTGGATCGCCTTCCTTGTGCTGCTGTGGCGGCGTTCGCATCGCAGTTGCTGGATCGGCCGCCGCGGCCGACAGCTGCTGACCGGGCTGTTCATCGCCTGGATGGCCACCACGGCCGTCACCCTGGCGTTGCACCTGCCAGGCCTGCCGGTGGGTTTCCTGGGCGCGGTGCAACGGCTGGAACTGCTGTTCTCCGCGGCCCTGTTGCTGGTGCTGGGCTGGCGACGCTTTGACTCCTCCGAGCAACCGCTCGAACCGGAAGACAATCGGGTCACAGTCGCAGCAGACCCTGGTCGGCTCGCAGCAACTCGTCGTTGATCAGCCCGGACAGACTGCGTTCGGCCTGTTCCCGGTCCGCCCAGGCCTCCAGCGCCAGTTCGATCCGCACGCCGTCGGGATTCTGCCGGACCAGATCCAGCAGCACCCCACGGCACTGCCGGTCGGTGCCGTGCCAGGCCTGGGCTCGGCGGGGCGGTCCTTCGTGCCGCGGATAGCCGGCCGAGCGCCAGGCGCACAGCTCCCGTACCGGGCAGTCGTCGCAGCGCGGACTGCGGGCGGTGCAGACCAGGGCGCCCAGTTCCATCGAGGCCGCGGCCCAGTGGGCGGCCTGCGCCGGTGATTCGGGCAGCCAGCGCTCGGCGTCGCGCCACTCCGCGACGGTGGCCGACTGCGGTGGGAACTGTTTGCCCTGTTCCAACCGGCACAGCAGCCGACGAATGTTGGTGTCCAGCACCACGGCGCGGCCGCCGAAGGCGAAGGAGTGGATGGCGGCCGCGGTGTACTGGCCCACGCCGGGCAGCGCCCGGAGCTCGTCCAGCCCCTGCGGGACGCGGCCGCCGTGGCGCTCGCTGATCACCGTCGCCGCCCGGTGCAGCCGTTGTGCCCGACGCGGATAGCCCAGCCGCCCCCAGGCCGCCACCGCTGCGCCCGGTTCCTCCGCCGCCAGGTCGTCGGGCTCGGGCCAGCGCTCCAGCCACTCCTGCCACGGGCCGAGCACCCGGCTGACCGGGGTCTGCTGCAACATGAACTCGCTGACCAGCACGCCCCACGGGGTCGAACTGCGCCAGGGGAGGTCTCGTCGGTTCTCGTCGAACCACGCACCCACCCGCCGCACCGCGTCAGCCCTGTCCAGAGTCACCCGGCCATGGTAGGGCCCGTTGTTGGAGAACCCGGCTGGGACGGGGCTCGTCGGTCTGTGCGTGCGGGCGCGATCGCCTGTTAGGGCGTGGTTCCCGGGGATCGCCGGGCAATTCCCTACGATCGGTGCCATGAACTCGGTGAGGCACCCGGCGGGCCCGGAAGACGCGAACACCTACTGGCTGCGGCGCGGCATCGTGATCGGTGCGCTGCTGTTCTCCTTGGTGCTGATCTGGTGGGTGCTCTCCGGGTTGTTCGGTGGGGGTGACAAGGGTACGGTGGCCGCCACCCCGCAGAACCCGTCGGCGCTGAACACCGCCGGGGGAGCAACCCCCACCCCCTCGGCCACCCCCACCCCCTCGGCCACCCCCAGCGGCTCCGCCTCGGCAACGCCCAGTGCCTCGGGCTCACCGTCCGCGAGCGCGTCCTCGGCCAGCCCGACTCCGACCCCGACGCCCACCGAGGTCACCACCTGCGGCTCCGACGGCCTGACGCTGTCCATCGACGGGGACAAGGCGCCGAAGGTGGGTTCCAGCGTCGCCTTCAAGGTGGGCATCTCCAATGGCGGCAGCAATGCCTGCAAGCTGGATCTGGCCAAGGCGCCGGTGCAGGTGGCCGTCACCTCCGGTGCCGACCGGATCTGGAGCAGTGTGCACTGCGCCAAGTGGGCCCCGGCCGGCGAGGTGGTGGAACTCGCTCCCGGCAAGGGCATCACGGCGTCGGTGAGTTGGCCCGGCAAGCGCTCGGCCGACGGCTGCACCCTTCGACCCGACAAGCTGCTGCCCGGTACCTACCGGGCGACGGTAAGCGCCGACGGCGCCCAGCCCGACACCATGGTGATGAATCTGAAGTGACCTGGGTTCAGAAGGAGCCAAAGGCCATCACCACGGGGATCAGGGTGGCGACGGTGAGCACCGGGATCAACAGCGTCACCATGAAGATGTCCTTGTAGGACTCGCGATGGGTGAGGCCGCAGACCAGCAGCAGCGTGATCACGGCGCCATTGTGCGGCATCGAGTCCAGACCGCCCGAAGCCATCGCGGTGATCCGGTGCATCGCCTCCAGGCTGACTCCCTGCTCGAGCGCCATCCGCTTGAACTCCTCGCCCATGGCGTTTAGGGCGATGGTCATGCCACCGGACGCGGAACCCGTGATTCCGGCCACCACCGAGGTGGAGACCGCCGAGGCGATCAGTGCACTGCCGCTGACGCCCAGGATGCCGTCGCGGATGATCGCGAAGGCGGCGGCGCTGGCGATCACGGCGCCATAGCCCACCTCGGAGCCGGTGGTCAGGATCGGGATGAAGGCATTCTTCACGCTGTCACCCATCACCTTCCAGAGCAGACCCAGCTTGCGGAAGTTGAGCAGCAGCACCGTCAGTACCGAGGCCAGCATGGCCACCAGGGCCGCCCAGACCGCCAGCCGGTTGCCCAGGGTGGCTCCCTTGTACGGCTCCTGCTCCAGGAAGCCCCAGTCCATCGAGGGCAGCACCCACTTGGTGCAGACCAGGTTCACGGTGAACATCACCAGCAGCGGGATGAAGGCCAGCCCCGGATGCGCGGGGGTGAGCAGCGCATGGGTGGAGGCCTCGGTCACCTCGGCGTGGCTGTCCACGGCCTCCCCATGGGTGACCTTCGCCTTCTCCGTCTCGGTGGGGGCCGCGAAGTGCTCACCGGCCTTGGCCAGCTGGCGGCTGCGGTAGGTCAGCCAGGCCAGGGAGCTGAACAGCATCATCGCGCCACCCAGCAGGCCAAGACCGGGGGCGGCGAAGGCACTGGTCTCGAAGGCATTGCCGGGAATGATGTTCTGGATCTGCGGGCTACCGGGCAGGGCCGTCATGGTGAAGGTCAGGCTGCCGACGGCGATGGTGGCGGGCATCAGGCGGCGGGGAATGTCCGCCTGACGGAAGAGTTCCAGGGCCAGCGGGAACATCACGAAGACCACCACATAGGTGGAGATGCCGCCATAGGTCAGCAGGCCGGAGGTCAGGGCAGTGGCCACGAGGGCGTGCCTGGCGCCGAAGGTGCGAGCCAGGATCTGCGCAATCGCCTTGGCATAGCCGGCGGTGGTCATCAGGCCGCCGAAGATGGCTCCGGTCGCGAACAGGGGGAAGTAGTTGCGCACGAAGTTGCCCAGCGCCGGCATGAAGATCTCGGTGTAGCCGGGCAGCAGCGGGGCCCCGGACATCGCCATCGCGAAGAAGGCGCAGATGGGGGCGGCGAGCACCACCGACACACCCCGGTAGGCGAGCACCATGAGCAGGAGCAGGGACATGATGATGCCGATCAGGCCGAGGATCATGGATTCGTCCGTTCCCGGAGCCGTCCGGGCTTCGGTGCCCGAGGCTTCGTCGTCAGTGCTGGCGGTGCGAGTCATCCTGCTGGGCGCCAGCCCGGCGCGCAATGACCAATATCGCGACGCCGTTGTGCGAATCTGCAGAACCGCGCAAGAATCCTGTTCATGAATGCCGATGACCTGGTGGTGCTGCTGGAGGTGGCCCGGGCGGGAACCCTCAGCGGCGCGGCCCAGGCCCTGGGGCTGAACCACACCACGGTGGCTCGGCGGATCCACCGGCTGGAGGCGCAGATCGGCTCACCGGTGCTGGCCACCGGCGCCCAGGGCAGTTACCTCACGGCTCGGGGCCGGGCGCTGCTGCCCGCCGCGGAGCAGATTGAACGCTCCGTGCTCGAGGCCCGCTCCACCGCCGCCGGGGTGGATGATCTGGTGGGTCTGGTCCGGGTTTCCGGCCCCGAGGCCTTCGCGGTCTGCTTCATCGCCCCGGCGGTGGCGGCGGTGCGGGCGCGGCATCCGGGTTTGGAGGTGGAGGTGACCACCGCGACCCGGCCCCTGCTGCAGGGCAGCCAGGCCGACGTGGAGATCGGTCTGGCGCGCTCCACGGCCCGGCGTGCCGGGGTGCTGGAACTCTCCCCTTACACCTTGGGGCTGTATGCCAGCGCGGAGCACCTGTCCCGATGCCCGGCGCCGCGCTCCCGCTCGGAACTGGCGGAACACTCCCTGGTCTACTACGTCGAAGGGTTGCTGCGGGTGGAGGACCTGACCTTGCTGCCACGGCGCGCGGTGGCGGTGGGATCCACCAGCGTCTTCTTCCAGCTGGAGGCCACCAGACGTGGCGCCGGGCTGGGCCTGCTGCCTCGCTTTCTGGCCGACCGCCACTCGGATCTGGTTCCGGTGCTGGCCGACGAGGTCCGCCCCACCCTCACCTTCGTCGCCGCCCTCGCCCCCGGCCAGTTGCGTCGGGCCGGTGCCCGCGCCGTCCTGCAGGCCATCCGCTCCGAGGTCCGGGAGCGCCGCAAGGAGTTGCTCCCGCAGTGAGCCGGGGCCTCAGTCGAGCCGCTCCGCATTGGCGGCGTCGGCGATCCGGGCCAGGCCCTCGCGCACGACCCGGGCACGGCCCTCCCCGATGCCTTCCACCTCCAGCAGGTCCGCCGTGGTGGCCCCCATCAGCGCCTGCAGGCTGCCGAAGTGCTCCACCAGGCGACGCCCCAGACCCAGGGGGATACGAGCGAGCTGGCCGATCTGGCGGTAGCCGCGCGGTTCCAGCCGGGTCTCCAGATGCATCCCGTCGCCGAAGCCCATGGTGCGGGCCACCATGCTGAGCTCCAGCAGCTCGTCTGAGTCCAACTGCTCCAGGGCACCCACCCGGAAGCTGACCTCGTCCTGCCCCGCGGGTCGGTAGTCCAGTTCCAGTGCGGTGGCCAGCTCGTCGACTCCCAGGGTCAGCTCGGCCAGCTGCATCGCCAACAGTCGCCCGTCGACGCCGAGTGCGGCCACGCCGGCCCGAAGCTCCCGATCCAGGCGTCGGATCATCTCGATCCGCTGGGCCACCTGACTGACCTCCTTGACGGTGGCCTGGTCATGCACCTCCATCGCGGAGAGCACCCGGGTGGTCTGCTGCAGGCGCTCCCGGTAGCGGGTGAGCGTCGCGAGGGCCTGGTTGGCGCGCGAGAGGATCACCTCGGAGGTCTCCACCGCATGCCGTTGCCCGTCCAGGAAGAGCGCGATGGTGGACATCGACGCGGAAACCGTCACCACCGGCATCCCGCTCTGCTGGGCGATCCGGTCGGCCGTGCGGTGCCGGGTTCCGGTCTCGACGGTGGGCAGTGCGCCGTCGGGGACGAAGTGCACTCCGGCCGCCAGGATCCGCTCGAAATCCGACGACAGCACGATCCCGCCGTCCATCTTGGCCAGCTCGCGCAGCGCGGTGGGGGTGAACTGCACGTCCAGCGCGAAGCCGCCGGTGCTGATCTGCTCCACCTTCGGATCATTGCCCAGTACCACCAGGGCACCCGTGCGGCCGCGAAGGATCCGCTCCAGTCCCTCCCGCAGCGGCGTTCCGGGAGCCAGCAGCGCGAGGTAGCGACGGGGTCTGGCCTGGAGCTCTGCGGAGGTGGGTGCTGCCATGGGGGCGATCCTATCCAGCCAGTCGGGGTGCAACGGACCCGTGGGGCACTTGACGCGAGTCCGGTCCATCCATTAATTTCACCGATATAATCCAGATCAAATGTGGCGTCGAGGTGGTCGCCACGGATTTCCAGGACGCCTGCCTTGTCAGCAGGGACTCACTGATCGACCCGCCGCGCAGCCACCGCGGCGGGTCGTTCGGATTCTGCGGGCAGGTGGCCTGGGCCCCGACCGGCCCGTCCTCACGACTTGGGCCGGCGCTTCAGGCCGAGCACGCCCAGGGCTTCCGCGACGCTGGCCACCTCCACCACCTTCAGCCCGCCCAGCGGCGGCACCTTCTGGGTGGTGTCCCGGGAACGGGCCGGAACGATGGCCAGTTCGAAACCGAGCCGGCCGGCCTCCTGCAGCCGTCGCTCCAGGCCCGGGGTGCGACGCAGGTCACCCGCCAACCCCACTTCGCCGACCGCCAGCACCCGTTTGGGGAAGTTCACCCCCAACTGTCCTGAGGCCACCGCGACGGCAATCGCCAGATCCGCGCACGGATCCGCCACCCGGGCGCCACCCACCGTCGCGACGTAGACATCCTTGGCGGCCAGACTGATCCCCGCCCGGGTCTCCAGCACCGCCAGGATCATCGCGACCCGGGAGGACTCCACCCCGTTGGTGGTGCGCCGCGGGTTCTTCTCATTGGTCGCCTGCGCCACCAAGGCCTGCACCTCTGCCAGCAGCGGACGGCGCCCCTCCATCGTGACGGTGACGCAGGTGCCAGGCACGGGCTCCTCCTGATGGGTGGTGAACAGCCCCGACGGGTCCGGCACCTCCACGATCCCGCGCTCACCCATCTCGAAGCAGCCCACCTCGTCAGCCGGTCCGAAGCGGTTCTTGGCGGCCCGCACCATCCGGAAGCCGGAATGCCGATCGCCCTCGAAGTTCAGCACCACGTCCACCAGGTGCTCCATGGTGCGCGGCCCGGCGATGTTGCCGTCCTTGGTGACATGCCCGACGATCACCACGGCCATTCCGCGTCGCTTGGCCACCCGCACCAGGGCGCCGGTCACCTCCCGCACCTGGGTGACGCCGCCGGGGGAGCCGTCGGCCTGGGCGGTGCCGATGGTCTGCACCGAATCCAGCACCATCAGGCTGGGCTCCACCTCTTCCACGTGGCCCAGCACCGTGCCCAGATCGGTTTCGGCCGCCAGATAGAGCTCGTCGCCCAGGGCACCGGTGCGATCCGCCCGCAGCCGCACCTGCGCCGCCGACTCCTCGCCGCTGACGTAGAGCGTGCGTCGGCCGGCGCTGGCCCACTTGGCCGCCACCTCCAACAGCAGGGTCGACTTGCCGACGCCCGGTTCGCCCGCCAGCAGCACCACCGCGCCCGGCACCAGCCCGCCGCCCAGCACCCTGTCCAACTCGCCGATCCCGGTCAGGTGACGACGGGTGGCATTGGTGGGCACCTGGTTGATCGGGATCGCCTTGGCGGTCGGCAGGCTGGAAGCCACCTCCGCCAGCTTGGGCGCACCCCGCTCGGCCACGCTGCCCCAGGCCTGGCACTCGCCACAGCGACCCACCCAACGCGTCGATGTCCACCCGCACTCGGTGCAGGCCCACTGGTCTTCCTTCGTCTTTGCCACGCACCAGACCCTAGAACAGCCCTCCGACAAAAGGCCCGGGGAAGCACTCCGGCGCGGTTCCCTTAGTGAGGAACCGCGCCGAATGGCTTGTCAACTGCCAATTGGGTGCCGGGGGATCAGATCCGGACGATGCCCTTGTTCGGGGTCTGGAAGGTGATCGCGTCCATACCGGGCTGGCCATTGGGAGCGGTGAAGTTCAGCTCGATCCCGTCGAACTCGTCGCCCAGCTCGATGCCCAGCCAGTCCTCCATCCGCGGCTTGGAACCGGCGATGTCCATCTTCAGGACGTCGATCTCGCCGGGCAGGGCGCTCGGCAGCACCGAGTGGTCGGATTCCCACTGCAGGAAGTAGGGCAGCTGCGGATCGGCCATCAGGCCCTTGATCCCCACCTGCTTCCACTCCAGCAGCCGGCCGTCGGGGAAGTGGCGCGAGCCCTCCACGGCGCTGCGGCCCAGCCGCTGTTCGTACAGGCTGATGTCGTCCACCGAGATCACCCAGCCGAGCCAGCCGCCGCCCATCTCGGTGCGGGCGCGCACGGCCTGGCCGAAGAGCGCCTTGTCGGCGGCCGGGTGCTCCAGCACCTCGACGATCTCCAGGTAGCGGTCATCGGCAAGGGGGAGGATGTGGTTGCGCGTGCCGAACCGCGGGTGGAAGCCACCATCCTTGAACTGGGCGCCAAGAAGGTCGCCCAGACGCTCTACCTCAGCTTTGAGGCCTGCGGGTCCAGCTGCGAAAACGAGGTGGTCGACATGCATGAGTTCATTCTTGCGGTCTTGGGGGCCGATCACGAAACTGGGGCTGTCAAACCCGGCTGACAAGGCGCGGGAGAGCAAACATCTGGCGCTATGGGGGCCCTTGGCCGGGCGTTCAGCCGCCCGCGGGGTGCCGCAGCACACCCGCCTCGCCATGCTCGTCGATCAGGCGGCACAGCTCGTCATAGGCGCCCTGACCGAGCAATTCCACCAACTCGTCGCGGCAGGAGAGGTAGACCGGGCGGGCGCCCACATGCGCCGTCGGGTTGGAGGTGCAGTACCAGTCCAGATCGGCGCCACCCGCGCCCCAACCCTCCCGGGTGTACTCGCCGATGGTGATCTCCAGCAGGGGAGTGCCGTCGACCCGCTCCAGGTGCCGGTAGGTGCGCCGGATCGGCAGTTGCCAGCAGACGTCGGGTTTGGTCTGGATCGGGCTGAGCCCCTCGCGCAGCGCCAGACCGTGCAGCGCGCAACCGGCACCGCCCGGGAAGCCGGGTCGGTTCTGGAAGATGCAGGCGCCGTCCAGCACCCGGGTCTTGCGCCCGGGCAGGGCATCCTCGTCATCGGGATCCGGATCGGCATCCGGATCGTCCTGGGCCCAGTCCTGCTGCCCGGCGGTGAAGTTCTGCCACGTCTGTGGGGTGAGCCGGGCAACGTGCCCCGCCACCCGGGCCTCGTCGGCGGGTTCGCTGAAGTGCGCGCCCAGCACGCAACAGCCGTCGTCCGGCCGCGACGCGTCGATCCCCGGGCAGCCCGCACCAAAGATGCACGTCCAGGACGAGGTCAGCCAGGTCAGGTCACAGCGCACGATCTGGTCCTCATCGGCGGGGTCGACGAATTCCACCCAGCTGCGCGGGAAGCGACGGGTGATCTCCACGGGGACGCCATTCACGGCAGGCACCCTACCCGCGGGACGCCAACATCCGTGGCAGGTCGGGCGGCGGCTCCCGGCAGCGGCTAGTTTGGTGACGTGAGCCAGACCTCGAACCAGGAAACCCGTGCCGTCAGCCCGGCCAAGCTGGGTCTTTCCACCAGCTCGGTCTATCCCGAGTCGACGGCCTCGGGTTTCGAGGTGGCCGCGGCGCTCGGCTGGGACGGCGTCGAGGTGATGGTGGGCATCGACCCGCTGGCCGCCGACATCGACCGGGTGGAGGCGCTGCGCGACTACCACCAGGTGCCGGTGATGGCCATCCATGCGCCCTGCCTGCTGGTCACCCAGGGCACCTGGGGCACCGACCCGTGGGATAAGCTGGAACGTTCTGCCGAGGCGGCCCGCCGGTTGGGTGCCAGCGTCGTCGTCGTGCATCCGCCCTTTCGTTGGCAGGCCAGCTATGCCCGCAACTTCGTCGAGGGGATCCGACGGCTGAACCAGGAGACCGGGGTGATCTTCGCCGTCGAGAACATGTACCCGTGGCGCACCCCCGGCACCCCCTTCCAGGCCTATGTGCCCAGCTGGGATCCCACCGAGCTGCCCTATGAGCACCTCACCCTTGACCTCTCGCACGCCTCCACCGCCAAGAAACAGTCGCTGGACTACCTGGAGGCCTGGGGGCCCCGGCTCAAGCACGTGCACATCACCGACGGCGCCGGCTCCCTGATGGATGAGCACCTGCTGCCCGGCGAGGGTGACCAGCAGGCCTTCGAGCTGCTGCACCGGCTTGCCGAGCGGCGCTTCGACGGGCATGTGGTGCTGGAGGTGAACACCCGCAAGGCCGGTTCCCGGGCCGCGCGGGAGGAGATGCTGGCCAGCTGCCTGGCGGATCTGCGCACCCACCTGGGGCAGGCCTGACGTGGCCGACGAGGACGTCACCCGGCCGCTCGGCCGGCTCAGCCACTCCCTGCTGCGGCTCGGCGAATCCCAGCGCGCCCATCGCGTCGTCACCTCAACCCCTGCTGTGCGGGAGGTGGTGGGCCGCTTTGTCGCCGCGGAGGAGGTAGACGACGCCCTGCGGCTGGTGGCCCGGGATCAGCGCAAGGGACTGAGCGCCACGCTGGAGCCCCTGCTGCCCGCCGCCACGGATCGGGAGCAGGCCAGCCGAGCCCGCGGCGCCTACCTGGGCCTGCTGGATTCGCTCGCCCGGGCGGGGCTGGGGCAGGCCGCCGAGGTGACCGTGAAGCTCTCCACCCTGGGGCAGGGGATGGCCCGCGACGGGCAGCGGCTGAGTACCACCAACCTGGCCGAGGTGTGTGCCGCCGCGCGCAATGCCGGTAGCCAGGTCACCCTTGACCTGGAGGACCACCGCACCACCGACGCCACCTTCGCCACCTTCGAGGCGCTGCACCAGGACTTTCCTCGGCTGGGCGTCACAGTGCAGAGCCAACTGCGCCGCAGCCTGGCCGACAGCCGCTGGCTGGCCACCATTCCCGCGCGGGTGCGGCTGTGCAAGGGCGGCTATTCCGAGCCGCGCATCATCAGCCTGGCCAGCCGGGAAGAGATCGACGCCAATTTCGCCGAGTGCACCGCGGTGCTGATGGCGGGCAAGGGCTACCCGATGATCGCCACCCATGACCCTCACCTGGTGGCCGTCGCCGACGAGCAGGCCGCGGCGCACCATCGGGGTCGGCAGGACTACGAATTCCAGATGTACTACGGGGTTCGCCCCTGGGAGCATCGACGGCTGGTGGACACCGGGCACCGGGTGCGGGTGCACCTGCCGATCGGCCGCGACTGGTACGCCTATCTGGTGCGACGGGTGGCCGAGCGTCCCGCCAATGTGATGCCCCTGCTGCGGGCCCTGGTGACCCGCCGATGACCCCCGAGCAGTCAGCCCGGATGCCCGAGCACAACCCAACAACGATGCCCGAGCCTGTCGAGGGCCCCGAGGCTCCCGAGGGCCACGGCGTCGAGCCAAGCCAACCCCGTTCCCCGAGCCCGTCGAGGGGCGAGCACCGCCTGCGCCGGCTGCTGCTGATCGAGGCCGCCATCCTGCTGGCGCTGTCCCTGGGGCAGTCGGCCATCTACTCCATCCTGCGGATCATCGAGCGGCTCACCCGGCAGGTGGCGCTGAACCAGCAGACCAGCTCGCTGAACCAGGCCGCCACCCCGGACCGGCCCTGGCTGAGCGCGCTCTACCAACTGGTCGATGTGGCCTTCCTGGCCGTTCCGGCGCTGCTGGCGCTCTACCTGCTGCGCACCGTCGCCCACCCGCGCGGCGGGGTGCGCCGGGTGCTCGGGCTGGGGGTCGACGGTGTGCGCAAGGACCTGCTGTGGGGCTTCGCGATCTTCGCGGGGATTGGGATCCCCGGCCTCGGCCTCTATCTGGGCGCCCGGGCGCTGGGGTTGAACACCACGGTGCAGGCGGCCAACCTGGGCCAGTACTGGTGGACCATCCCGCTGTTGGTGGCCTCGGCGGCCGCCAATGCGGTGCTGGAGGAGTTCGTGATGATCGGCTACCTGTTCACCCGGGCCCGCCAGGCGAAGGTCGCGCCCCTGGTGGTGCTGCTGGTCTCGGCCGTGATCCGCGGCAGCTACCACCTCTACCAGGGCTTCGGCGGCTTCGTGGGCAATGTGGTGATGGGGGTCATCTTCGGCCTCTGGTTCACCCGCACCAAACGGCTGTGGCCGCTGGTGCTCGCCCACTTCCTGCTGGATGTGGCCAGTTTCGTCGGGTACGCACTGCTCGCGGGCCGGGTCTCCTGGCTCTGAACATGAGGCCAGATCACTCGGGGTTGCACAAGTTGGCAATCTTTTGAGGATTTGAACGAGTCAAAACGATTTCTGTGTCAGCCAGGCTGCCAACTTGTGCGGCACCCGGGCGGCGGGGGCCGGCCGTCGGACAGTCCAGGCCCGTCTGCCTGTCACATGGGACGCGCGGGGAGCCGAGCGGCGCAGCACGTAGGCTGGCTCCCATGCGCGTAGGAGTCTTTGGAGCAACCGGCCAGGTGGGTGGCGTCATGCTGACGCTGCTCGAAGAACGCAACTTTCCCGTCGACGAGTTGAGGCTCTTTGCCTCGGCCCGCTCCGCCGGCAAGAAGATCGCCTTCAAGGGCCAGGAGGTGACGGTGGAGGACACCGAGACCGCCGACTTCACCGGCCTGGACATTGCCCTGTTCAGCAATGGCGGCTCCACCTCCAAGCGGATCGCGCCCAAGGTGGCCGCCGCGGGCGCCATCGTCGTGGACAACTCGTCGGCCTGGCGGCTGGATCCTGAGGTGCCGCTGGTGGTCAGCGAGGTCAACCCGGAGGACGCCAAGAATCCGCCAAAGGGGATCATCGCCAACCCCAACTGCACCACCATGGCCGCGATGCCCGTGGTCAAGCCGCTGCACCAGGCCGCCGGCCTGAAGCGGCTGGTCGTCGCCACCTACCAGGCGATCTCCGGTTCCGGCGGCGAGGCCGTGGTCAATGCCGAGCGGCAATTCCGCGTCGGCGTCGAATCCGGCAGGCTCGACGAGCTGCGCCTGGACGGCTCCGTGATCGACTTCGGTGACCCGGCGCCGTACGTGAAGCCGATCGCCTACAACGTGCTGCCGATCGCCGGCAACCTGGTGGACGACGGCACCGGCGAGACCGACGAGGAGCAGAAGCTGCGCAATGAGTCGCGCAAGATCCTGCACCTGCCCGATCTGCTGGTGGCCGGCACCTGCGTGCGGGTTCCCGTGCTCAGTGGCCACTCGCTGGTGGTGCACGCCGAATTCGAGAAGGACATCACCCCCGAGCAGGCCACCGAGATCCTGTCGAAGGTCGAGGGCGTTGAGCTGATGGACGTCCCCACCCCGCAGGATGCAGCCGGTCAGGATCCGTCCTATGTCGGCCGCATCCGGCGCGACCAGTCCGCGCCCGAGGGCAAGGGCCTGGTGCTCTTCCTGTCCAACGACAACCTGCGCAAGGGCGCCGCCCTGAATGCGGTGCAGGTGGCCGAGATTGTCGCGGCCAACCTGAAGGGCTGAGATGCGGATCGCCCTGATCGGCGTCGGCAAGATGGGCGAGGCCGTGCTGAGCGGCCTGGCCGCGGCCGGGAGTCATGACCTCGTGGTGGTCAATCGCCGCCCGGAGCGCGACGCCGAACTGGTGGAGCGCTACGGCGTCACCGCCGCACCGCTGACCGAGGCGGTGCCCGGCAGCGACGTGGTGGTGGTGGCCGTCAAGCCCAAGGACGTGCCGGCCATGCTCGACGAGCTGTCGCCGTCCCTGGGCGAGGACGCCGTGCTGGTCAGCCTGGCCGCCGGCCTGCCGATCCCGGTGATGCGCCGTCACCTGCCCGAACAGACCGCGGTGGCGCGGGTGATGCCCAATACACCGTCGTTGGTGGGGCGGGGGATGAGTGTGATCTCCGTCGACGAGTCCGTCACCGACGAACAGCTCGGCCGGGTGCGCGAGGTGATGGCTGCCTGTGGCGAGGTGCTGGTGGTGCCCGAGGGTCAGCAGGACGCGGTGACGGCGGTCTCCGGCTCCGGCCCGGCGTACATCTTCGCCGTCGCCGAGGCGATGATCGAGGCGGGCGTGCAGCTGGGCCTGCCCCGGGAGGTCGCCACCCGGCTGGCCAACCAGACCATCCTGGGGGCTGGCACCATGCTCACCGAATCCGGCGAGCACCCCAGCATCCTGCGGGAGAACGTCACCTCACCCGGCGGCACGACCGCTCAGGCGCTGAAGGTGCTGGACCAGCGCGCGGTGCGGGCCGCCTTCGCCGAGGCGATGCAGGCCTGCCACGACACATCCGCCGCCATGGGCCGGGCCGCGCTGGGTTGATTGGCGCTGGGTGGGCCCCGCAACACGCTCGGGGAGCGTGGTCGGCTTCGGGCCTGCTTGAGGTGGTCACGGTGGCCGAGCCTGTCGAGTCCTCCCCGTGGGGCGTCCGGGAAACGGCCAGATTTCTCCCGACAGGGCCCGGACGGTAGAGTTGGGGGGTCGCCCTCGCATCGGCACACGCCGGGCGGGGAGGAAAAGTCTTGGCTGGAAGGGATTTCCAGTCTCATTCGAGGAAAGGCTCCACAGTGGGTTCTGTCATCAAGAAGCGTCGCAAGCGGATGGCCAAGAAGAAGCACCGCAAGCTGCTGAAGAAGACGCGCATCCAGCGTCGCCGCGCAGGCAAGTAATTCCTGCAACCCTCGGCGCAGCGCGCGTCGAAGGTACTCGACGATGCGACTGTGGCCACGAGGTGATCGTCGCCAGCCCGCAGCCTCCACCGAGGCTGCGGGTCTTGGCGTACCCGAAGAGCCCGTGATCGACATGCACGGTAGTGACGTCCTGCTGCTCACCCGGCAGGGTTGTCACCTGTGCGAACTGGCCGAGCCCGTGGTCCAGGAGGTCTGTCGGGCGCACGACGCCAGCATCACCACGCTCGACGTCGATTCCGACGAGCACCTGCGCGCCCGGTACACCGACCACGTGCCGGTGCTCTACGTGCGTGGCCGGCTGCTGGACTACTGGCAGGTGGATGCCGGGCGGCTGCAGCGTGCGCTCGCCGGGGAACCGGTGACGGGGCCGCCGCCCTTGTGAGCCGGGAGTTTGCCCGCGGAGCCGTCGCCAGTCCCATTCCCGAGCACACGGCTTTGTGAACTTTTTCACCGATGGTTACAGTGCACGGGAAGCAAAGATGCCCGCGCGGACCCGCCGTCGCGATGACAGGCCAGGAGTGTGATGACGAGCCCCGCAGACCAGATCCCGGAGGCGACGATTGCGCGCCTGCCCGGCTACCTGCGGGTGCTGGTGGAACTCGACCAGCGGGGCACCACCCGGGTCAGTTCCACCGAACTCGCCGAGGCAGCCGGGGTGCAGTCCGCCCTGCTGCGGCGCGACCTGTCGCACTTCGGCAGCTATGGCACCCGGGGCGTCGGTTATGAGGTGCCGGTGCTGATCCGGGAGATCGGCGAACACGTCGGCAGCGGCACCACCTGGCCGGTGATGGTGGTGGGTGTCGGCAACCTGGGGCGGGCACTGGTCAGCCACACCGAGCTCTTCGACCCGGACTTCCAGCTGGTTGCCCTCGTGGACAACAATCCGGCGGTGATCGGCCGCAGCATCGCCGGGGTCGCCGTCGCCGCCGCCGAGGAACTGGAGGCCGAGGTGCACCGCACCCAGCCGAGGATCGCGATCATCACCACCCCGGTGGTCGCCGCGCAGGAGGTCTGCAACCGAGTGGTCGACGCCGGGGTGACCAGTGTGTTGAACTTTGCCCCGACAACCCTCAACGCTCCGGAAGGCATCACCGTCCGAACGGTGGACCTCTCCCAGGAGCTGCACATCCTTGCCTTTCACGAGGCGCGACGGGTGGCCGGCCAGGCCCCCGCCACCATTTCCGCGCAGGAGAAGACGCAGTGACTCTGCTTGCCGTCAGCATCAACCACCGCACCGCCGGGCTCGACCTGCTGGCGCGGACCTCGATGGACAACGAGACCAGTCGGGAGCTGGCCAAGAGCCTGGTGGCCGCCGCCCACGTCGGTGAGGCGCTGGTGCTGTCCACCTGCAACCGCACCGAGGTCTACCTGGACACCGAGCGTTTCCATGCCGGGCTGGAGGCCATCGCCCAGCCGCTGGCCCGCCGCGCCGGGGTGGAGCGTGCCGCGCTGCCGGAGGTCTGTCGGGTGTACTACGACGAGGCCGCCGTCACCCACTGCTTCGGCCTGGTGGCCGGGCTGGACTCGCTGGTGGTTGGGGAGAACCAGATTCTGGGGCAGGTGCGCGAGGCACTGTCCAGCGCGCAGGAGGACCGCACGTCGGGCCCCGCGATCAACCAGCTCTTCCAGACCGCCTTGCGGGTGGGCAAGCGCGTGCAGTCCGAGACCTCGATCGGCGCCGCGGGGCGCTCCGTGCTGTCCGCCGCGCTGGACCAGCTGGGCGACGACCTGCAGGCCGACAGCAGTTCGGTGCTGGTGATCGGCGCCGGGGCGATGGCAGGGCTGGCCGCCCGCACCCTGGCCTCGCGCGGCGCCCGGGTGGACTGCACCAACCGCACGCTGGCCAAGGCGGAACGGCTGGCGACCGAGGTGGGTGGGGTGGCCATCCCCTTGTCGGAGCTGGATTCCGCGGTGGCGGAGCATGACGTGGTGGTGACCTGCGTCGGCGCCGCGGGCAACCTGGTCAGCGCCGAGAACCTCTTCGAGGGGCACGCCCCGCGGATCGTGATCGATCTGGCGATGCCGCCGGACGTCGACGAGAACGTCGCCGACAAGGGCGTGCGCCTGGTCAACCTGGCCAGCCTGAAGGCCGCCTCCAATGGCGAGGACGAGCTGGACGTGGAGGCCGCCCGACGGCTGGTCGCCTCCGAGGTGACCGCCTTCCTGGCCAAGCAGCGCGCCCAGGCCGTCACCCCGACCGTGGTGGCCCTGCGCCAGATGGCCACCGGTGTGGTGGACAAGGAGATGGCCCGGCTGGAGCGCCGGGTGCACGGGCTGGACGAACAGGCCGTCGCGGAGATTCACAATGCGCTGAACCGGGTGGCGGAGAAGCTGATCCACTCGCCCACCGTGCGGGTGCGGGAGTTCGCCGGCGGAAATGCCCCCGTCGACTATGCCGCCGCGCTGCGCGCCCTGTTTGCCCTGGAGGGGCACTGCATCGCGCTGAGTGATCCCGACGACTGCCCGCCCGAGGCCCGACGGGCGGTCACCGAGCAGGTCGACGGGTTGCCGGTGCCCGTGCTCGACGTCGCCCATTCGCAGGAACAGGAAGAGGCAACCGCATGATCCGGATCGGAGCCCGACGTTCGCCGCTGGCCGTGGCGCAGGCCGAATGGGTGGCCGCCCGGCTTGCCGGGCTGGGCCATCCGTGCGAACTGATCGGCATCGACTCGCTGGGGGATGTGGACCGGCGTCGGCTGACCGAGATCGGCGGCACCGGCATCTTCGCCACCGCCGTCCGCGAGCAGCTGCTGGCCGACGGGATCGACGTCGCCGTGCACTCGCTGAAGGACCTGCCCGTGGCTCCCGCGCCTGGGCTGAGCGTGGCCGCCATCCCCGCCCGGGAGGATGTCCGCGACGTGCTGGTCGGGCTGCCGGTGGAGCAGTGGCGCGATGGCACCGTCGTCGGCACCGGATCGCCGCGGCGCGCCGTGCAGCTGGAGCAGCTGGCCCGCGAGCGGGGCGTCACCATCGAGGTGGTGCCGATCCGCGGCAATGTGGACACCCGGCTGGCGCTGGTCCATGACGGCGAGGTGGACGCCACTCTGCTGGCCGCCGCCGGGCTGCTGCGGCTGGGTCGGCTGGACGCGTCGGTGATCACCACCGGCGTCGACCAGAGTCAGGACGTGACCATCGGCGAGCTGCCCGCGCGTCTGCTGGCCGTCGACGTGCTGCTGCCCGCCGCCGGGCAGGGCGCGCTGGCCGTCGAATGCCGCAGCGATGCCCCCGACGAGGTGCTACGAGCCCTGGCCGAGCTGGACCACGCCGAGACGCGCTCCGCCGTCTCCGCCGAGCGGATCTTCCTGTCCACCTTGGAAGCCGGCTGTCTGGCCCCAGTCGGGGCGCTCGCCCGGGGTGGCGCCGATTTGACGCTCAGTGTGGTTGCCGGGAAACAATCATCCGATGATGGACTGCTGCGTGCGGTCCGCCAGGGTCACAGCAGCGAGGCCGAAGCCATCGGCGCCGCGCTGGCCCAGGAGTTGCTGCCCCAGCTCAGCGCTGGCGCCGAGGAGAAGGTGGAAGTACCACGGTGAACAAGGAAGATGCCGCCGGCATCGCGAACGCGCCCGGACGGGTGCAGTTCGTCGGGGCCGGCCCAGGTGACCCCAACCTGCTGACCCTGGCTGCGGTCAGTGCCCTGCAGGAGGCGGCCGCCGTCCTGGTGGACAGCGAGGAGTTGCGCGCCCTGACCGGTCATCCCCTGGTGAAGCTGGATGCCCGCACCACCGTCCTCAGTTTTGCGCCCACCGAGCAGGCCCCGGAGGCCCCGTTGGAGGCACGGGTCAAGGCCGTCACCCAGGCCGCCGCCGAGGGTCGCACTGTGGTGCGACTGGTGACCGGCGACCCCTTCCTGGACGGCAGGGTCTCCCGCGAGGCCGCCGCCTGCGTGCAGGCCGGGTTGGACATCGAGATCGTCCCCGGAATCTCCGCCATGACCGCCGTCCCGGAATATGCCGGCGTCGCGCTGGATGCGGGCGGGGTCCACCTGCTCAATGCCGTCCCGCACGAGGGTGAAGCGGCCCCGTTGGATGACGCCCACCAGTGGCCGCTGGACGGCACCCTGGTGGTGCGCGCCACCGCCAGCCAGCTGGTGGCCGTGCAGCAACGCGCCCTGGCCTCCGGCCGGGCCAATGACGAGCAGGTGCTGCTGACCTTCTCCGGCGGCAGTACCAAGCAGAATTCCCGCCAGGCCAAGCTCTCCGAGCTGCCCCGGGTGGCTCGCACCCTGGACCCGGAGGTGACGGTGCACGTGATGATCGGCGCGGCTGTGGCCCAGAGCCCGCGCGCCGAGCTGGACTGGTTCGAGAGCAAGCCGCTGTTCGGCTGGCGGGTTCTGGTGCCCCGCACCAAGGACCAGGCCGGTGAGATGGTGGCCCGGCTGCAGCTCTACGGTGCCCATGCCGACGAGGTGCCGACCATCTCCGTCGAGCCGCCGCGCACCCCGCAGCAGATGGACAAGGCCGTGCGTGGCCTGGTGGAGGGCAGTTACGAGTGGGTTGGTTTCACCTCGGTGAATGCCGTCCGCGCCGTGCGGGAGCGGCTGGAGGAGTACGGGTTGGACGCCCGTGCCTTCAGCGGCCTGCGGATCGCCGCCGTCGGGCACACCACCGCCAAGGCACTGCGGGACTGGGGCATCGTGCCGGATCTGGTGCCCACCGGTGAGCACTCCGCCGCCGGGCTGGCCGCCGAGTTCCCCGCCTATGACGAGGTGCTCGACCCGATCAACCGGGTCTTCCTGCCGCGTGCCGACATCGCCACCGAGGTGCTGGTGGCCGGCCTGACCGAGCTGGGCTGGGAGGTCGACGACGTCACCGCCTACCGCACGGTGCGCGCCGCCCCGCCGCCCGCCGAGACCCGCGAGGCGATCAAGACCGGCAAGTTCGACGCCGCCGTCTTCACCTCATCGTCGACGGTGCGCAACCTGGTGGGGATCGCGGGCAAGCCGCACAACCACACGGTGATCGCCGCGATCGGGCCGCAGACCGCCACCGCCTGCACGGAGCATGGTCTGCGGGTGGACGTCGTCGCGCCCCAGCCGGGTGCGATCGAGCTGGTGGACGCCCTGGCGGCCTTCGCCCGGGAACGTCGCGCGGAGCTGATCGCGGAGGGACGCCCGGTCACCAAGCCCAGTGAGACCCGTCGTCGTCGCAAGGTGGCAACGGCCTAGACTGGCCCAATGATCAATCGTCCCCGCCGTCTTCGTACCAACCCGGCCATGCGCGGCATGGTCAGCGAGAATGTCGTCGAGGCGCGGCACCTGATCCTGCCCGCCTTCGTCGCCGACGGACTGGACGAGCCCCGGCCGATCTCGTCGATGCCGGGGGTGCAGCAGCACAGCATGGATTCGCTGAAGCGGTTGGCCACCGAAAGTGCCCGGGCCGGCCTGGCCGGGATCATGCTCTTCGGCGTCCCGAAGCCGGAGGACAAGGATCCCAATGGCACCAAGGCACTGGCCGAGGACGGCATCCTGAACCGCGCGATCCGTGAGGTGCGCGACGAGGTGGGCGACGACCTGCTGGTGATGAGCGATGTCTGCCTGGACGAGTTCACCGACCACGGCCACTGCGGCGTGCTGAATCCCGACGGCGTGGTCAACAATGATCTCACCGTGCTGCTCTACGCGGAGATGGCCCGGATCCACGCGGAGTGCGGCGCCCACGTCGTCGCCCCCAGCGGAATGATGGACGGCCAGGTGCTGGCGATCCGCGAGGCGCTGGACGACTCCGACCACGACGAGGTCGCGATCATGGCCTATGGCGCCAAGTACGCCAGCGCCTTCTACGGCCCCTTCCGCGAGGCGGTGGACAGCTCGCTGCAGGGTGATCGCAAGACCTACCAGCAGGATCCGGCCAATGCCCGCGAGGCGCTGCGCGAGGTCTTCGCGGACATCGAGCAGGGCGCGGACATCGTGATGGTCAAGCCCGCCCTGCCCTACCTGGACATCCTGCGCCAGGTGGCCGACGCGGTGGACGTGCCGGTGGCCGCCTACAACGTCTCCGGCGAGTACTCCATGGTGGAGGCCGCCGCCGCCAACGGCTGGCTGGATCGCGAGCGCACCATCGACGAGACCCTGCTGGCCATCCGTCGCGCCGGCGCCGACATCACCCTGAGCTACTGGGCGCTCGAGTGGGCCCAGCGCGCCGCCCGTCGCTGAGGTCCGAGCCGGCGGAGCGCGGACCGGAGAACGGTCACGGATTCGGTGCTCACACAATCGCCGCATAGGCTGGCCCCCATGCAATCCGTGCCCGTCAGTGAGGACCTGTTCGCCCGCGCCCAGAAGGTCATTCCCGGCGGGGTCAACTCGCCGGTGCGCGCCTACCGCGCCGTCGGGGGCAACCCGCGCTTCATCACCAGCGCGCAGGGCGCCTTCGTCACCGACGCGGATGGCAATGAGCTGGTTGACCTGGTGGGTTCCTGGGGGCCGATGATCCTGGGCCACGCCCACCCGCAGGTGCTGGATGCCGTGCAGGCCACCGCCGCCAAGGGCACCTCCTTCGGTGCCCCGACCCAGGCCGAGGTGGAACTGGCCGAGCTCATCACCGAGCGCACCCCAATCGAGATGGTGCGGCTG
The DNA here is from genome assembly GCF_038433135.1 of Luteococcus sp. H91. Lineage (NCBI taxonomy): Bacteria > Bacillati > Actinomycetota > Actinomycetes > Propionibacteriales > Propionibacteriaceae > Luteococcus > Luteococcus sp. H91. Next base: position 324,895 of record NZ_JBCDMV010000002.1, read on the forward strand.
GTCAACTCCGGCACCGAGGCCACCATGAGCGTGCTGCGGCTGGCCCGCGGCATCACCGGCCGCAACAAGGTGGTCAAGTTCATCGGCTGCTACCACGGCCACGTCGACTCCCTGCTGGTGGCGGCCGGTTCCGGAGTCGCGACGCTGGCCACCCGCGAGGTCGGCGCCATCCCGTCCAGCCCGGGTGTGCCCACCGCCGTCGCCGGCGACACCATCATTGCCAACTACAACGACCGCGCCGCGGTGGAGCAGATCTTCGCCGAGCACGGCGACGAGATCGCCTGCATCATCACCGAGGCCAGCCCCGGCAACATGGGCGTGATCGAGCCCGGCGTCGTCAACGGGGAGCACTTCAACGCCTTCCTCAAGCGGATCGCCCACGAGCATGGCGCGCTGTTCGTCAGCGACGAGGTGATGACCGGTTTCCGGGTCACCCGCAGCGGCCAGTTCGGCAAGGATGGTGTCGAGCCCGATCTGATGACCTTCGGCAAGGTGATGGGCGGCGGCTTCCCGACCGCGGCCTTCGGCGGTTCCGCCGAGCACATGCTGCACCTGTCCCCGGTCGGCGGCATCTACCAGGCGGGCACGTTGAGCGGCAATCCGGTGGCGTCGGTGGCCGGCGCCACCACCCTGAAGCTGTGCACCGAGGAGGTATACACCCACCTGGACGGCATTTCCGCCACCCTGCAGCAGGCGGTGCACACCGCGCTGAGCGCCTTCGGCGTGCCGCACACCATCAACACCGCCAACAGCATGTTCAGTGTCTTCCTGGGCACCGAGGGCCCGGTCACCAACTACACCGAGGCGCAGCAGCAGAGCCCGGAGGCCTTCGCCGCCTTCTTCCACGCCATGCTGGACGCGGGGGTCTACCTGCCGCCGTCGGGCTACGAGTGCTGGTTCCTCTCCGCCGCCCACGACGCGAAGGTGATCGACCGGGTGATCGACGCCCTGCCGAAGGCCGCCGCCGCGGCCCGAAAGGCGCTGTGACCGTGGGCCATGAACCTCGGGGGGTGCGCCGCCGCACCGTGCTGAATGCCGCGCTGGCCGGCGGGCTCGCCCTGCCGCTTGCGGGCTGCAGTGACTCGTCGGGGGTGAATGCGGAGGACGGCTTCGCGATCGGCGACGGCAACTACGCCGTGATCGCCCCGGCCGACCGCAAACCGGCCCCGGAGATCTCCGGCACCACCCTGGACGGCAAGCAGCTGAACCTGGCCGACCACAAGGGCAAGGTGGTGGTGGTCAATGTCTGGGGTTCCTGGTGCCCGCCCTGCCGTCACGAGGCGCCGGCCCTGGTGGAGGCCGCCAAGAAGACCAAGGACACCGCCCAGTTCATCGGCCTGAACACCCGCGACACCAATACCGCGCAGGGGCAGGCCTTTGTCCGCACCTTCGGCATCACCTATCCCAACTTCTACGATCCCGACGGCAGCCTGCTGCTGGCCTTCAAGGTGCTGCCGGCCAAGGCGATTCCGAGCACCCTGGTGATCGACAAGGAGGGGCGGATCGCCGCCCGGATCCTGGGCGAGGCCACGACGTCCACCCTGGTGGGCGTCGTCGAGGACATTGCCGCCGGCAAGTGAGTGAACCCCGAGTGAGTGATCCCGCGTGCTGACCCTGCTGCAGACCACCCTGCCCGGCCTGGCCGATCCCGCTGCGGGCGCCGCCATGCTGCCCCTGCTGGAGACCGGCGCCTGGGTGCGCGACGCGCTGGGCGGTTCCATGCTGTTGGCCATACCGGTGGCGGCGCTGGCCGGCCTTCTGAGCTTCTTCTCGCCCTGCGTGCTGCCGCTGTTGCCCGGCTACCTGAGCTTCGCGACGGGGCTGAGCGCCGCCGAGGTGCAGGAGGGCGGCCATCGCGGCCGGATGCTGCTGGGCAGCTCACTGTTCGTGTTGGGCTTCGCAGCGGTCTTCGTCGCGACGGGTGCCGTGATGGGGAGTCTGGGCGCCGCACTGATCACCCACCAGCGGCTGATCAGCGTCGTGGTGGGCCTGCTGACCATCGCGCTGGGGGCGGTCTTCCTGGGGCTGGTGCCGCTGGGGCAGCGTGAGCTGCGACTGCACCGGGTACCCCGGTTGGGCATTCTTGCGGCGCCTCTGCTGGGCGTCGTCTTCGGGGTCGGCTGGACGCCCTGCATGGGTCCGGCCCTCTCGGTGGTGCTGGGCCTGGCGATGAACGAGGCCTCCCAGGGGCGCGGCGCCTTCCTGGCCTTCTGCTATGCGCTCGGATTGGGGCTGCCCTTCATCCTGGCCGGGCTGGCGCTGACCCGGATGGGGCGGGCGATCGGCTTCGTCAAGGCCCACCAACTGGCGGTGCAACGCCTCGGTGGGGCGCTGATGGTGGCCGTCGGGCTGATGCTGGTCACCGGGCTGTGGGACCTGATGATGGCCGTCCTGCGGCAGTGGGCCGTCAACTACGGAGCCCCGATCTGATGGGCACACGAGAGGAACAGATGAGCACCAGCACCGGCAGCACGACGTCGGCCCTGAAGCCGGTGGAGATGCTGCGCTGGGTGTGGACCCAGTTGACCAGCATGCGCACCGCCCTGGCGCTGCTCTTCCTGCTGGCGCTGGGCGCCATCCCCGGCTCGCTCATCCCGCAGCGTGGGCAGAGTGCCCAGAAGGTGACCGCCTTCAAGGCCGACCATCCGACGCTGGACAAGTTCTACGAGCCGCTGGGGATGTACGACGTGTACACCTCGCCCTGGTTCAGCGCCATCTACCTGCTGCTCTTCGCCAGTCTGATCGGCTGCATCGTCCCCCGGATCCGGGTCTACTGGCGGGCGGTTCGCGGCCGGCCCGCGCGGCTGCCGTCGCGACTCGACCGGCTGCCCGAACACCGCCTGACCAGCCTGGACGCGTCGGCGGCCGGTGCCAGCCTGGACAATGCGGAGGCCTGGCTGCGCAAGCGTCGCTTCCGCACCGAGCGTCTCGAGCTGCCCGACGGGCAGCAGGGGATCAGCGCCGAGCGCGGCTACCTGCGCGAATTCGGCAACCTGCTCTTCCACCTCAGCCTGGTCTTTGTGCTGCTCGGCATCGCGTGGAACAACATGCTCGGCTTCAAGGGCTCGACGATCCTCGTCGAGGGGCAGGGGTTCAGCAATTCCATCACCCAGTACGACGAGTACCACGCCGGCGCCTGGGTGGACACGGACAATCTGGCCCCCTTCACGCTCAAGCTGAAGAAGTTCATCGTGAAGTTCGAGACCGGCCAGGTGCAGCGGGGTGCCGCGCGGGACTTCCAGGCCAAGATGGACGTCACGGAGGGCGGCACCACCAGCGCCAGCACGGTGCGGGTGAACCACCCGGTGACCATCAAGGGCAACAAGATCCACCTGATCGGTCACGGCTATGCCGCGCACGTCACCGTGAAGGACGGGGCCGGCAAGGTCGCCTGGTCCGGGCCGGTGGTCTTCCTGCCGCAGGACGGCAATTTCACCTCGTCGGGCGTGATCAAGGCCCCCGACGCCCGCCCGGAGCGGCTCGCCTTCCAGGGCGTCTTCCTGCCCACCGCCCCGGAGAGCGGGATGATGGGCCAGTCGCTCTTCCCCGACGCCTACAACCCCAAGCTCTTCCTGAACGCCTATCACGGCAAGCCGAAGACCGAGACCGGCAAGCCGGAGAACATCTACGCACTGGACACGGCCGGACTGACCCAGTTCACCGATGGTGACGACGTGCTGCGTTTCATGCTCAAGCCGGGGGAGGGCTACACCCTGCCCGACGGCAAGGGCAGCATCGAGCTGGATGGTTGGAGCCGGTGGAGCAAGGTGCAGATCAGCCGCGCGCCGGGCCTGCCACTCACCTTCGGCTCCATCGCCGCCGCGGTGCTGGGACTCTGCCTGAGCCTGTTCGTCCGTCCGCGACGGCTGTGGCTGCGCACCAGGGCCCTGGAAGATGGCACCCTTGTGCTGGAAACGGCCGGGCTGGATCGAGCCGACGCCCGCACCGGGCTGGCCGAGGACGTCGATGACCTGACCGCCGCGGCCATCGGCACAGAGGAGAAGAAGTGAGCATCCAGGAGCTGTCCGCGCTGGGCATCGTCACCGCGGCGGTGGTGTATCTGCTGGCCTTCATGGCGCACGCCGCCGAATGGGCCTCGGCCCGCGGGCTGTCCGCGGAGCCGACCGGGGCTGAGCCGGTCGAGGCCCCGGAACTGGTTGGTGCCCGCGCTGGGTCCACGGCGGGTGGGCCGGTCGAGGCCACCACGTCGGCTGAGCCTGTCCACGCCAGTCGCCTCTCGTCGCCCGACGACGAGGCGGCCCGCGTGCGGGTGGACATGTTCGGCCGGCTGGGGCTGGGCCTCACCCTGATCGCGCTGGTCAGCCATGCGCTGGGCACCGTGCTGCGCGGCGTCGCCGCCAACCGCGCGCCCTGGGGCAACATGTACGAGTTCACCATCTCCGCCCTGCTCTTCGTGGTGGTCGCCTATGTCTGGCTGGCGCTGACCAGGAACATGCGCTGGCTCGGGTTGCCGATCACGCTGCTGCTGGCCGTCGGCAATGGTCTGGCCGCCACCGTCTTCTACGTCGCGGTGGCCCCGCTGGTGCCGGCCCTGCACTCGGTCTGGTTCATCATCCACATCGTCGCCGCCTGCATCGCCGGCGCGGCCTTCAACCTGGGAGGCATGGCGTCGATCATCTACCTCTTCCAGGAGCGTGCCGAGGCGAAGGCCGTCGGCACACCGCGCACCGGTTACCTGGCCAAGTTGCCCACCGCCAAGCAGATGGACACCTTCGCCTACCGGGCGCATGCCTTCGCCTTCCCGATCTGGACCTTCACCATCGCCGCCGGCTCCATCTGGGCCGAGTACGCCTGGGGACGTTTCTGGGGCTGGGACCCCAAGGAGACCTGGAGCCTGGTCACCTGGGTGGTCTACGCCATGTACCTGCACGCCCGGGCGACGGCCGGGTGGCGCGGCCGCAATGCCGCCGTCATCGCGATCATCGGCGTGGCCAGTTTCTGGTTCAACTTCATCGGGATCAACCTGCTGGTCAGCGGCCTGCACTCCTACGCCGGCATCTGAGCCAGCGGTTCCGCCCACCGCGACGTGCCGGGTACTGGACGGGGATGCAGGCGCACCGGGCGAACGGCTAACGTCGGGGCCATGACAGTTGAACCAGAGGCCGTCGTCGGATCGACGCGGCGTGGCTGGCTGCCGGTCACCACCCTGGTGCTGGCCCTGCTCTGCGCCGCGGGTCTGCCCTGGGCCTACCTGATGGGGGTGATGGCCCCGCTGGTGGTCGCGCTGATGGTGACGGTCTTCGGACTGGTCGGCTCCCTGGTGGCGGTGCAGCAGCGCCGCACCAAGCTCTTCATCGCCAACGCCGTGGCCGCCTTCGCCCTGGTGCCGCTGATGCTGGTGCTGGTCACGCTGCTCTCCGGCCCCTGAGCCCTGGACTCCGCGCTGTGCGCCGGTGGCCCAGGGCCGACCCGTTCGCCTTAACCTCGGGATCGGCCGACCGGGGTGGCCCAAGGCGCACCCGACTAGGCTGTGGCCATGCATGCACTCGTGACCGGAGCATCCGGCGGCCTGGGACAGGCCTTCTGCAATCACCTCGCCAGCCAGGGCCATGACCTGGTGCTGGTCAGCCGACGCACCGAACAGCTGGAGCAGATCGCCGCCGACGCCCGCGCCCGCTACGGCGTCGGGGCCATCGTGATCCCCGTCGACCTCTCCGAGGAGGCCGCCCGCAATGAGTTGGCCGCCGAGCTGGAGCGACGCCAGATCACCGTCGACGTGCTGGTGAACAATGCCGGTTTCGGCACCATCGGGGAACTGGCCACCGCCGACGTCGACCGGCTGAACGACGAGATCGGGCTGAACTGCGGCGCGGTCGCCCACCTCAGCCGGCTCTTCCTGCCCGGCATGCTGGCCCAGAGCTCAGGCTCGATCATCAATGTGGCCAGTACCGCGGCCTTCCAGCCGATCCCGACGATGGCCGTCTACGCCGCCACCAAGGCCTTCGTGCTGAGCTTCACCCAGGCGCTCTGGCAGGAGACCCGCAACACCCCGGTGCGGGTCACCGCGATCTGCCCCGGCCCCACCGAGACGCCCTTCTTCGACGCCGCCGGCGATGACCAGGTGCTCGCCAAGCGCCGCACCCCGGATCAGGTGGTGGCCAGCACCTTCAAGGCCCTGGATCGCCGGCTGCCCAGCGTCACCGACGGCCTCTACAACGCGCTGCAGGGACATGTGGCCAAGATCATGCCGGCGATGATCTCCGTCCCGATCGCTCGGCTGGCGGTCAAGCCGGCCAAGCAAGCCCAGCGGTCCAAGCGGGCCTGAGTTGGTCGCGCTGGACGCCCAGCCATGCCCCTGCGGGAGCGGCCAGACCTTTGCGCAGTGTTGCGGGCCCTTCCTCGACGGGCATCTGGCGCCCACCGCCCAGGCGCTGATGCGCTCGCGCTACACCGCCTTCGCGCTGGCCGGGCGGCATCCGGCGGCCGCCAATCACCTGTGGCGCACCTGGCACCCGTCGAAGCGCCCCGACGACTGCACGCCAGACCCGGGGCAGGTGTGGGAGGGGCTGCGGATCACCGAGGTCGTCGACGGTGGCCCCGACGACGAGTCGGGCGAGGTGAGCTTCACCGCGCGCTGGAGGCAGGGCCGCGCCCGCGGGGTGCTGGCCGAGCGGAGCTTCTTCGTCCGCCGGGCCGGGCGCTGGGTGTACCTGGACGGCGACCTGGAGCAGTGACCCCTGGGTACTGGGCCGATCTGCCCCGGTCCAAGCCACCCGCTGTTCCGTGGCTGCGGGTGTTAGGCTCCCCACGTGCCGCAGTTGAGGATATCCGAAGCCGCCAGCCTGTTGGGCGTGAGCGATGACACCGTACGCCGTTGGATCGACGCCGACCGGCTGGGCGCCAGCAAGGACGCGTCGGGGCGCAGCGTCGTCGACGGCGTGGAGGTGGCCCGGCTGGCCCAGGAGCTCGCCGGCGCCCAGCGCGAGGACCCTGCCACTCGCACCTCGGCCCGCAACCAGTTCCGCGGTCTGGTAACCCGGGTGGTCTCCGATCAGGTGATGAGCCAGGTGGAGCTGCAGTGCGGCCCCTACCGGGTGGTCTCGCTGATCTCCACCGAGGCGGTGCGGGAACTCGGGCTGGAACCCGGCGTGGTCACCACCGCGCGGGTCAAGGCCACCAATGTCGTCCTGGAGAACTGAGGAAGCATGCGATCCCGAACCACCCTGCTGGCCGCCGGCGCCCTGCTCCTGCCACCGGCCCTGCTCGGCTGCTCGGGGCCGGACAGGAAGGCCGATGCCGCCACGCTGCATGTCTTCGCCGCCGCCTCGCTGAAGTCCACCTTCACCACCATCGCCAAGGACTTCGAGACCGCGCACCCCGGCACCACCGTCGCGCTCTCCTTCAACGGCAGTTCCACCCTGGTCACCCAGATCAAGGAGGGCGCCCCGGCCGACGTCTTCGCCTCCGCCGACGAGAAGAACATGACCACGGCCACCGAGGCAGAGCTGGTCACCGGCACCCCCAGGATCTTCGCCAGCAATGTGCTCACCCTCGCGGTGGCCCCCGGCAACCCGAAGCAGATCACCGGGCTGGATTCCTCGCTGGACGGCAAGAAGCTGGTGGTCTGCGCCACGGGCGTGCCCTGTGGCAATGCGCTGGCCACGCTGCAGGCCAGGCTCAGGGTCACGCCCCAACCGGTCTCGGCGGAACAGAGTGTCACCGACGTGCTGGGCAAGGTCACCTCCGGCGAGGCCGACGCCGGTGTGGTCTACGCCACCGACGCGAAGGGCGCGGGGGAGCAGGTGGCCACGGTGGCCATCCCCGGCGCGGAGCGGGTGGTCAACCGCTACCCGATCGCCGTGACGGCCGCCAGCAAGCACCCCCAGCTGGCGCAGGACTTCGTCGACGAGGTGACCGGCCAGAAGGGGCAGCGGGTGCTGGCCGACGCCGGTTTCGGCACATCGTGAGCCCAGGCTCGCCCCTGCCGCGATGGTTGTACTGGCCCGCCGGGTTCGGTCTGCTCTTCGTCGCCCTTCCGATCGCGGGGCTGCTCAGCCGGATCCCGTGGCCGCGGCTGGCCACCCTGATCGCCCAGCCCGAATCGCTGGCGGCGTTGCGCCTGAGCCTGCTCACCTGCGGCTGCTCGCTGGTGCTGGTGATCCTGCTCGGCCTGCCGCTGGCCCTGCTGCTGGCCCGCGCCAACGGCCCCTGGGCCTTGGTGGCAAGGGTCTTCGCGGTGCTGCCGATGGTGCTGCCGCCGGTGGTGGCGGGTCTGGCGCTGCTGGTCACTTTGGGCCGACGTGGCCTGCTGGGTGCCCACTTCTCCGCCTGGGGGATCGAGATCGGCTTCACCACCCTGGCCGTCGTGATCGGCCAGACCTTCGTCGCCATGCCCTACTTCGTGGTGGCGCTGGAGGGGGCGCTGCGCACCCTGGATCCGGATTTCGAGCGGGTGGCCGCCACCCTGGGGGCCTCACCCACCCGGGCCCTGACCAGGGTGACATTGCCGCTGCTGGCACCGGCCCTGATCGGCGGCGCGGCGATGGCCTTCGCCCGGGCGCTGGGGGAGTTCGGGGCCACCCTCACCTTCGCCGGCTCCCTGCCCGGGGTCACCCAGACCCTGCCCCAGGCCATCTACCTCACCCGGGAGAGTGACCCCGACGGTGCGCTGGCCCTGTCCTTCGTGCTGTTGCTGTTGGCCGCGGCGCTGATGGGTTTGTCCGGCTGGATCACCCGCAGGCAGCCCCATGTTTGAGCCCGACGGCGTGCGGATCAACGCCCGGGTTGCCGTCCGCGACGTCCAGGTGGACCTGGCCTTTCCCGCGGGGCTGACCACCGCCGTGGTGGGCCCCAATGGTGCCGGGAAAACGACGCTGGTGCAGCTGGTCGACGGTCGGCTGCGCCCCGACGCGGGCAGCGTCGCCCTCGGGGGGATGACGATCACCGATGCCTCCACCCACCTGCCCACCCACCGTCGCCCGATCGCCCTGCTGCAGCAGCGGCCGCTGCTCTTCCCCCATCTGGATGTGCTGGACAATGTGGCCTTCGGCCCGCGCGCCCGGGGAGCCTCCCGCCGCCGCGCCCGGGAGCGGGCGAGTGCGGAGCTGGCCGCCGTCGGGGCCGAGCACCTGGCAGGCCGTCGGCCCGCGAGTCTGTCGGGGGGGCAGGCGCAGCGCGTCGCGCTGGCCCGGGCGCTGGCCACCGACCCGGCGGTGCTGCTCCTGGACGAGCCCTTCGTCGCCCTGGACGTGGGGGTTGCCGCGGTGATGCGTCAGTTGCTGGCCCGACGCCTGGCCACCCCGCCGCGCCCCACCACGCTGCTGGTCACCCATGACCCGCTGGACCTGTGGGCGGTGGCCGATCAGCTGGTTTGCCTGGAGGCCGGCCGGGTCACGGCTCAGGGGGCGGTGGCCGAGCTGCTGGGGCGCCCGACCACCGGCTTCCTGGCCGAGCTGTCCGGCACCAACCTGATCCGAGGGAGGATCGACGGGGGCCAGCTGCGGGCCGAGGGGGTGGTGGTGGCCGGGCTGTGGGATGCCCCGGTCCCGGATGCCCCGACACCGGCTCGGGGTGCGTGGGCGCTGGCAACCTTCGATCCGTCGGCCGTCTCACTGCACCGCGATGCTCCCGGTGGGAGCCCGCGCAATGTCTGGCCGGTGGTGGTGGTGGGGATCGATCCGCGAGGAGCCACCGCCCGCATTCGGCTGACGCTCCCGCAGGGCGGTCCGCTGGCCGCGGATCTCACCGCGCAGTCGGTCGCCGCACTGGGGATTGCCCCGGGCAAGCGGCTGTACGCCCAGGTGAAGGCCACCCAGGTACGGCTGCACCTGCGGCCGGAGGGCTGAGCTCGATCATCCTCGGCTCCGGAAAAGAACCGAGGGCCGAGGAACTGTTGCTCCTCGGCCCTGCTGGTGTTTGCAGCGTCCGTGCCCCCACACGAGTCTGCAGCTGGTCGGCGCGGCCTCCGAAGAGCGCGCGCCCGGGCGAACGATCCCGGGCCGACCTGGATGGGTCTCCCCATGCTGGTGAAATCAATTTCGTCGCATTGACACCGAAGGGCAACCGCGCATCCCGTGATTTCCTTCGATTCCTCAATTTTGGCACTGTTTGCTTCAGCTGAAAAACCACAGGGGGCCTCGGAGGCGTTGCTTCAGGCTTGGTACAGAGAGCCAACCCCATTTGTCCCCCATTCGGGGGACAAAATGGCACCCGTGTCGTGTAGTCCCTGTCATGGTGCGCGTGACAAGCACTTCTGTCTGACCGGGGAGGGGCGGGAGAACGGTGATGAATGTCACCTTCTGGTGAATTGCTTGACTTGCGGAATGTGCTGCGTTCCTTCATTCGGAAAATTCTGGGCGCCATGGGAAGCAGCCTCTTCTGGCGTTGCGAATTTTCCCGCAGGAAATCCCGGGTGAGGTGTTTTCCTGGCTCCGGGTGCTGGATCCTTGCCCTCATTCGCCGCGGCCGGGGGTGGGCGCGGAGCCGTCCTGCGGGATTTGTGGGTGGGCGCCGGTAGTTTGGTGGGCATGGAGCACTTCGACGTCGTCATCATCGGATCCGGATCCGGCAACATGCTCATCGACGAGCGCTTCGATGGCCTGCGGGTGGCCATGGTTGAGCGCGGCGTCTACGGCGGTACCTGTCTGAATGTGGGTTGCATTCCCACCAAGATGTTCGTGCTGCCCGCGGATCATGCGGCCAGCCCACCCGACGCGGCGCGGATCAATGTTGACCTGCGTCTGGCTGGGGTCGACTTCAACCAGATCCGGGATCGGGTCTTTGGCCGGATCGATCCGATCTCGTCCGGCGGGAAGGCCTGGCGGGAGCAGAGCGACAATGTGACGGTCTTCCCCGGTTCGGGTCACTTTGTCGACACTGACGTGCTGGAGATCGCGATCCAGGGAGAGGACCAACCCGTACGGATCAGCGGCGACCGCTTCGTGCTGGCGGCCGGCTCCCGGGCAACCCTGCTGGATGTCCCCGGTGCCGGGCATCCCGATGTCGCGCCGCGGGTGCACACGTCGGACACGATCATGCGGTTGCCGGAGCTGCCCCGTTCCATGATCATCCTGGGTGGCGGCTACATCGCGGCCGAGTTCGCCCACATCTTCAGCGCCTACGGCGTCGAGGTGACCATGATCAACCGCAGCGAACGGTTGTTGCGCCGGGAGGACCGCGAGGTCAGCGAGCGATTCACCAAGATCATCTCCGAGCGGGTGAATCTCAAGCTGAACCAGCAGGTGACCGCACTGGAGCCCGATGGCGACGGGGTCGAGGTGGTGACCCAGGATCCCAATGGCATCGAGTACAGCTATTCGGCGCAGGTGGTGCTGGCGGCGCTGGGCCGGGTGCCCAATGCCGACGGCCTGGAGCTGGATCGCGCCGGCGTTCGGGTGGATGACGACGGTTATGTGGTGGTGGACGAATGCCAGCGCACCAGCCAGCCGCACATCTGGGCGCTGGGCGACGTCTGTTCGGCGTCGCAGCTGAAGCACGTCGCCAATCACGAGGCCCGGGTGGTGCAGGCCAACCTGCTGCACGAGATCACCGGCCAGGGGTCGCCACTCAGCACGGATCACCGCTTCATTCCGCACGCCATCTTCACCCATCCGCAGATCGCTGCGGTGGGCGCCACCGAGGACGAGCTGCGGCAGGCGGGCACGCCCTACCTGGCCAAGGTGCAGGCCTATGGCGACGTCGCCTACGGCTGGGCGCTGGAAGACCAGGAACACTTCGTCAAGCTGCTCTCCGACGACAAGGCGGAGCACCTGCTGGGGGCGCACATCATCGGGCCGCAGGCCTCCACCCTGATCCAGCCGATCGTCCAGGCGATGAGCTTCGGGGTGGGGATCGAAGAGATGGCGCGCGGCCAGTACTGGATCCACCCGGCGCTGACCGAAGTGGTGGAGAATGCCCTGCTCGGGCTGGTGGAACAGGCCCAGAAGCGGGCACAGGCATGAGGGGCGACAGGTGGACGAGGTTCGGTCAGGGGTGCGCGGCCGGGCTGGTCGGTGTCCTGTTGTTGACCGCGTGTTCGGATTCGTCGATGGAGGATTTCGCCAAGCGTGACGAGACCAGCCCCGCTCCCTTGGCGACCTCGACCGGTGCGTCGGCCGTCTCGACCCCCGCACGCCCCAGCTGCCGGGCCATGGCCGGGGAGTTGAGCCGGGACGAGCAGATCGGCCAGCTGCTGATGGTCGGCACCACCGAGGCCACCCCCGGGGAGACGCTGCGCACCGTCGTGAAGAAGAACCACCTGGGCTCGTTGATCTACCTGGGCGGTGAGCCGCGCAGCCTGGAGGACACGGCCTGGGCCAGCTCGGAGATCCAGTCCTGGGCCCCGGACCAGCTGCCCATCCTGCTCGCCACGGATCAGGAGGGTGGCCAGATCCAGCGACTGCAGGGCGATGGCTTTGCCGACATGCCGTCGGCCACCGAGCAGGGCAAGCTCCCCGACGCCGCGCTGCGCAAGAAGTGGAAGGGTTGGGGGCAGCAGCTGTTGGCGGCGGGGGTGCGTTATGACCTGGCGCCGGTTGCCGACGTCGTCCCGCCGGGGCACGACGCCCGCAGCGAGGGGGTCGGCGCCCTGGATCGCAATTACGGCACCGACGATGTCACCGTGGCGCGCAAGGCGACCGCCGCGGTGCAGGGCCTGGCGGACGCGCGAGTGGCCTCCAGCCTGAAGCACTTCCCCGGTCTGGGCAGGGCCACCGCCAATACCGATTTCGGCACCGCGGTGGACGGCCAGACCACGCTGGACGATGTGGCGGCCTTCACCGGCCCGATGAAGGCCGGGGCCAGTTCGGTGATGATCAGCTCCACCATCTATTCCAAGATCGACCCGGGGGTGCACGCCGTCTTCAGCAGCAAGATCATCAACGACGGGCTGCGCCAGCAGCTCGGCTGGCAGAAGGTGGTGATCAGCGACGACCTGGGCGCCGCCGCCGCGGTCAAGGAGGTGCCGGTGGGCGAGCGTGGTGTGCGTTTCATCGCCGCTGGGGGAGACCTGGTGATCAATGCCGATGCCTCGACGATCGACGACATGGCCGACGGAATCCGTGAACGCGCCGCCAAGGACAAGGCCTTCGCCGACGAGCTGCCCAGGCACGCCGCCCGCGTCCTCGCCCTCAAGGCGGAGGTCGGCCTGGTCACGTGTGCCCCTGAGGGTTGAGCCGCGAGCAACCCAAACGGACCGCCGGGATGACGCGGGCCGATCCCCGATTGGTGTTGGATTGAGTCATGGACAGCGACAAGACCCCCAAGACCGATTTCGGCTGGATCCGAATGGGTTGCTACACGTTGATCATCATGGCCATCTGGGCCGTCTGCTGGGTGGTGACCACACTGGTCACCAGCACCCTGAGCATTGGCTGGGTGGAGGCATCCTTCCCCGGCGTCGGGCTGGCTCTCGCCGGTGGTGCCCTGTGGGAGTACCTGCGTCGGGAGAAGGCCCGCAAGCAGATCGGTTGAGCGGCATCGCCCGATCGGGCAGCGCCGGTTGGACCGGCGAGCGCCACGTTCGTGGCTGGGATAACCTCAGTGGGTACGTCGCGAGACGATTTCCGACGATCTTGAGGACATGATGAACGAGCCGAAGTACCGCTACACCGCCGAGCTGGCCGACCAGATCGAGCTGGCCTGGCAGGATCGCTGGGAAGCCGAGGGCACCTTCCACGCCCCGAATCCCGCCGGGCCGTGGGCCGAGCCCGAGGAGGTCGACGGCCGGGAGAAGTTGCTGGTGCTCGACATGTTCCCCTACCCGTCGGGATCCGGGCTGCACGTCGGGCATCCGCTGGGCTACATCGCCACCGATGTCTTCAGCCGGTACCACCGGATGCTGGGCAAGAATGTGTTGCACGCCATGGGCTACGACGCCTTCGGCCTGCCCGCCGAGCAGTACGCCGTGCAGACCGGCACGCACCCGCGCACCACCACCGAGGCAAACATCGTCACCTACCGGCGCCAGCTGCGCCGCCTGGGTCTGGCCCATGACGACCGCCGCTCGATCAAGACCATCGACCCCGGCTACTACAAGTGGACCCAGTGGATCTTCGCCCAGATCTTCAACGCCTGGTACGACGTCGAGGCGGTGCGGGCCGACGGCAGTCTGGGCAAGGCCCGCCCGATCAGCGAACTGGTCGACGAGCTCGCCAGCGGGCAGCGCGCGCTGACCGGTGACATGGCCGGCAAGCAGTGGGCCGAGCTGGACGCCAAGCAGCAGGCCGACTACCTGGACTCCTTCCGGCTGGCCTATGCCGACGAGGCGCCGGTGAACTGGGCCCCCGGCTTGGGCACCGTGCTGGCCAACGAGGAGGTCACCAACGAGGGCCGCTCCGAGCGTGGCAACTTCCCGGTCTTCAAGGCCAACCTGCGGCAGTGGAAGATGCGGATCACCGCCTACGCGGACCGGCTGGCCTCGGATCTGGATCGCGTCGAGTGGCCGGAGAACATCAAGGCCCTGCAGCGCAACTGGATCGGCAAGAGCCATGGCGCCCGGGTGCACTTCACCGGCCCGAATGGGGAGGATCTGGAGGTCTTCACCACCCGTCCCGACACCTTGTTCGGCGCCAGCTTCATGGTGCTGGCCCCCGAGCACCCGCTGGTCTCCTCGTTGATGGGGGAGGGCACCAGTTGGCCCGAGGGCACCAGGGACGCCTGGACAGCCGGCGCGGCCAGCCCGAAGCAGGCCGTCGAGGACTACCAGCGCGAGGCGGGCCGCAAGTCCGACGTCGAGCGCCAGATGGACGACAAGACCAAGACCGGCGTCTTCACCGGTGCCTGGGCCACCAACCCGGTCAACGGCGCCCAAGTGCCCGTCTTCATCGCCGACTACGTGTTGATGGGCTACGGCACCGGCGCGATCATGGCGGTGCCCAGCGGGGATGAGCGTGACTTCGAGTTCGCGCAGGCCTTCGACATCGACATCATCGACGTGATCTCGCCGGTGGACGGCGATGGCAAGGCGGCCGCAGGGTGGGAGGGCACCGTCGCCGACGGCAAGGCCTTCACCGGCGAGGGGGTGCTGGTCAACTCGTCGAATGACGAGCTCGACCTGAACGGCCTGACCGTTGCCGAGAGCAAGCAGGCGATGATCGCCTGGCTGGAGGCCAAGGGCTGCGGTACCGGCACCATCAACTACCGCATGCGTGACTGGCTGTTCAGCCGCCAGCGCTACTGGGGCGAGCCCTTCCCGATCGTCTACGACGAGCAGGGCGTTGCCCACTCGCTGCCCGACAGCATGCTGCCGCTGGAACTGCCCGAGGTGGACGACTACTCGCCGCGCACCTTCGACCCCGACGACCGGGACTCCCGGCCCGAGGCGCCGCTGGCCCGCGCCACCGACTGGGTCGAGGTCACCCTTGATCTTGGTGACGGGCCCAAGAGGTACCGCCGCGAGACCAACACCATGCCCAACTGGGCGGGTTCCTGCTGGTACTACCTGCGCTACCTGGATCCGGCCAATGACCAGGCCCTGATCGACCCGGCCGTCGAGCAGTACTGGATGGGCCAGCAGGCCACCGCCGTCGCCGGTGCCCCGGAGGGAACCCGCGATCCCGGCGGTGTCGACCTGTACGTCGGCGGTGCCGAGCACGCCGTGCTGCACCTGCTGTACGCCCGCTTCTGGCACAAGGTGCTGTTCGATCTTGGCCACGTCAGCTCCGAGGAGCCCTTCCGCAAGTACTTCGCGCAGGGGATGATCCAGGGTTACGCCTACACCGACAGCCGTGGCCAGTACGTCCCGGCCGCCGAGATCGAGGAGCGGGGTGAGGGCAAGCAGACGACGTACTGGTTCGAGGGCAAGCAGGTCAACCGCGAGTATGGCAAGATCGGCAAGTCGCTCAAGAACACCGTCAGCCCCGACGAGATGTATGCCGCCTACGGCGCCGACACCTTCCGCGTCTATGAGATGAGCATGGGGCCGCTGGAGCTCGGCCGGCCGTGGGACACCCGCGCCGTCGTCGGTTCGCAGCGCTTCCTGCAACGGCTGTGGCGCAATGTGGTCGACGAACAGACCGGTGAGCTGCGGGTCGTCGAGGCCGAGCTCGACGTCGAGACCGAGCGGATCATGCACAAGACCATCGACGCGGTCCGCAAGGACTACGCGACGCTGGGCTTCAACACCGCCATCGCCCGGCTGATCGAGTTCAACAACGCGCTGACCAAGCTGGATTCGGTGCCACGCGAGGCCGCCGAGGCCTTGGTGCTGATGGTGGCGCCGGTGGCGCCGCACCTGGCCGAGGAACTCTGGCAGCGGCTGGGCCATGACCAGACCCTCACCCACCACGGCTTCCCCGTCGCGGATCAGGCCAAGCTGGTCGACGAGCAGGTGACCTGCGTGCTGCAGATCAAGGGCAAGGTGCGCGCCACCCTGGAGGTCTCCGCCGAGATCACCGAGGAGGAGCTCAAGGCCCTGGCCCTGGCCCACCCGAAGGTGGTGGCCGCCACCGAGAATGGCGTGCGCACCGTGATCGTCCGGGCGCCCAAGCTGGTCAACGTGGTTCCCGCCTGACATACCGTCGCTCGGGTTCCCTCAAAGCGCTCGGGTTCCCTCAAGGCGCTCGGGTTCCTGCGGTCCGCTCGTGTTGCAACACACGCGGATCGCAGGAACCCGAGCGCCTGCCTGTGTTGCCCGGCCCGGCAGCCTGTGGACAACTTCTCGCTCACATTCCCCTGTGGATGGCTGACACTTTTCGGGGCCAGATGCACATAACAGGGGTATGGAAACCTTCACCCGCTCCGAGCTGGCTGCCCTTGGGATCTCCGACACCGACATCCGACGCCTGGTCAATGAGGGCCGCTATCTGCGGATCCGACGGGGCGACTACCTGAACGCCTCGTCAGGGCCCTTGCCCCGGTACGAGGCTCGCCACCGAATCCTGGCCCACGCCACCTGGCCGAGGCTTCACTCCGGAGTCCTGAGCCACCACTCGGCGGCAGCCTTGCATGGGCTCCCGCTCCCAGCCCACGAGCTGGAGCGAGTGCACGTCACCAGAGTGGGCACTGCTGGTGGCGTGCGGCGCCCAAGCGTCCAGGTGCACCGCGCTCGCCTCGACGACGTCGAAGTGACCGAGGTGGAGGGGCTGCCGGTGACCACCCTGGAGCGTACGGCCGCGGACCTGGCCCGGATCCTGACCCCAGACCGGGGGCTTGCCGTCGTGGATGCGGCGCTTCGCCAGGGAGCCAACCCCGCGTTGCTGGCCGAGATCGTCGAAGCGCAAGGCCGGATGGCAGGAGCACCACGAGCCCGGGCGGTGACCGCACTGGGGGATCCGCTGGCGGAGAGCGCCGGGGAGTCACGCAGTCGATGGTTCATGCACGAGTTCGGCGCTCCGGTTCCGGTGCTCCAGTTCTGGGTACTCGATGGCCAAGGGCAGCGCATCGGACGAGCGGACTTCGCATGGCCCGAGTGGGGTGTCGTCGGGGAGTTCGACGGGTGGGTGAAGTACGGCCGGCTCCTGAAACCCGGGCAGGACGTCTCCGAGGTACTGCGGGACGAGAAGACCCGTGAGCAGAGAATGCGAAATCAGGGCTGGTGGATGCACCGCTGGGGCGATCCGGAGCTTCGGACACCCGTCAAGTGGAGCAAGGACCTTCAACAGGCCCTGAAATCCGGAAGACCCCATTGATGCTGGGGCATGTAGACCAAAGAGCGATCCGAGTGGGTTGTTGCGGTCCGCGTGGGTTGCAACACACGCGGGTCTCGGGAATCCGAGCGTCGCGCAGCAACCCGAGCGGATTGGGCCGACCGATAACCTTGTGGCCATGCCGATGAATGTCGAGAGTTTCAACCTGGACCACACGCTGGTCGCCGCGCCCTACCTTCGGGTGGCCGACCGAAAGGTCCTGCCGCAGGGTGACGTGCTGACCAAGTATGACGTGCGCTTCTGCCAGCCCAACCAGGCCCACCTGGAGATGCCGGTGATCCACTCGCTGGAGCACACCATGGCGGAGAACTTCCGCAACCACGCGGACTACATCGTCGACTTCTCGCCGATGGGCTGCCAGACCGGCTTCTACCTGATCGTCGTCGGTGACCACGAGCAGGCCGAGATCGAGGAACTCGTCGCCGCCACCCTGACCGATGTGATCAACGCCACCGAGGTGCCCGCCGCCAATGAGGTGCAGTGTGGCTGGGGCGCCAACCACACCCTGACCGGCGCCCAGGAGGCTGCCCGGGTGATGCTGGACCAGCGCGCCGAGTGGTCCCAGGTGATGGCATGAGCGAGGTGCTGTTGCTGGCCGCGATGGCCGAGGAAACCCGCCCCGTGCTGGACGGGCGCCAGGCCACCGAGCTGGAGGTCGCCCGCGGCCGGGCCTGGCGGCTGGAATCCGACGGCCTGGAGATCACCCTGGTCACCTGCGGAATCGGGCTGGTGAACTCCGCCGCTGCCACCGCAGTCGCGATCGAGACCTACCAGCCCCGGTACGTGATCTCACTGGGATCCGCCGGTGGGCTGGGCACCGACGTCCGGGTGGGGGACATCATCGTCGGTGACTCCTACCGCTACGCCGACGCCGACTCCCGGATCTTCGGCTACGAACTGGGCCAGATCCCCACCATGCCCAAGGCCTACCAGGGCGACCCGGGACTGCTGGAGCTGGTGCGCGCCGACGACGCCGATGCCACGGTGCACGTCGGTGGGATCGTCAGCGGCAACTCCTTCGTAGCCGGCGACGTCACCACCGTGGTGCGCGGCCGCTTCCCGGACGCCCTGGCGGCGGACATGGAGTCGACGGCGATCGCGCAGGTGGCGCACCGGTACCAGCTGCCCTTCATCTGCGTCCGCTCGATCAGCGACCTGTGTTCGCCCAACGCCGACGACGAGTTCAAGGGCAGCATCGACGACGTCGCCCAGCGCTCCGCCGACGCCGTGTGGAGACTGGTTGCTCGGCTGCCGCGCTGAGGTCGCTGGTGAGCAGCGGCTGGCAGGCCTGATCACAGAAGCTCAATCACCCCGCCACCCCAGCCGCGTCCCAGCACCCAGAACCCCAGCCTTCAGACCGGCTCCACACTCCACCAGGAGACCGGCACCGGGGCCTTGCCGCAGCTCTCCGGCAGCTCCAGTTCGTCGGAGCTGTGCTTGGACACCCGCAGCGTCGAGACCCGGCCGTCGCGGTGGGTGGCGGTGACCAGATCCTCGTCGACGGCATAGGTGATCGCCCCGGGATCGGTCTGGCCGGTCTGGGTACGTAGCCAGCAGTCGGCCGCCCGGGCGGGCTGGGGCAGGTCGGAGCGGCCGCGGTCATGTTCCCCGTCCAGCGCCAGCAGTTGCCCGTCGAGCGCGCGGACGGCCAGTTCGCCGTCGATGAAGGCCAGCACCTGACGCGACGGCAGCGCCAGCGCCGTGCTGGCGAAGCGGTGCCCGCCCAGGTGGGTGGCCTCCCAGACCCTGCCGGGGAAGTGCTCCGCCAGCTCACGGGCCAGGGGCGCGCCCTTGACGGCGCAGCAGACATCGCGCTTGCCATTGGTGCAGACCAGCAGCATCGGCTCGCAAACCTCCAGTGGCGCCGGGGGAGCCGTCGCGGCACCCAGATCGCCCCACTGGGACAACAGGTGCACCAGCTCCGCGGCGTCGTCGAGCACGGCCGTCGCCAGCCACGGGGCGCTCACCGGGCCGCCGCCCACCAGCACCCGACGGGGGTTCTGGCCGTCGGGGTGGGAAAGTGGGCAACGCACCAGCAGCAGTCGACCGCCGGCCAGCGCCACGGTGCGTTCCAGCAGGGAGCCGAGCTCCGGATCCAGCCGGGACTGGGTGAAGGCCTTGGCTCCCCACGGGCCCGGCTGCTCCAGCGCCACCCAGAAGGCAGCGTCGGGCGCCGTCCCCCAGACCGGGATCCGGGCCGCCGAGAATCCGTCGGAGCAAGAAGTCATGCCTCCCACCTTATGCGGAGTGGCATCCCGGGCGCGCTGCTCCGACGCCCTGCTGCTCTTGAGCTCGCCCTGCGTCGCCAAGCGTGGCTCTGCGCCTGCAATAACCATGGCAAGCCCACGATTGGGGGAACAGGGCAGAAGTTCGGGGAGCGGGACGGGGGCGGTTCGGCGGAGGTGGTGCGTCGGCGGCGGAAACGGGCCGACGCCCCCGCGATGGTCTCGCGGGGGCGTCGGTGTGTGGCGACGAGGTGGCATCGGCAGGCGAAACCACCAGGAGGCAGATGGATCAGCCGAAGCGACCGGTGATGTAGTCCTCGGTGGCCTTCTCGTCGGGATTGGAGAAGATCTTCTCGGTCGCGCCGATCTCCACCAGCTGGCCCGGCTTGCCGGTGGCAGCCAGGTTGAAGAAGGCCGTCTGGTCGCTGACGCGGGCGGCCTGCTGCATGTTGTGGGTCACGATGACGACGGTGAACTTCTCCTTCAGCTCCTGGATCAGATCCTCGATCGCCAAGGTGGAGATCGGGTCCAGGGCGGAGCAGGGCTCGTCCATCAGCAGCACCTCGGGCTCGACCGCGATCGCGCGGGCGATGCACAGACGCTGCTGCTGGCCGCCGGAGAGGCCGACACCGGCCTTGTCCAGACGGTCCTTGACCTCATTCCACAGGTTGGCGCCCTTCAGCGAGCGCTCCACCACCTCGTCGAGCTTCGACTTGCTGCTGACGCCGTTCAGGCGCAGGCCGGCGGCGACATTGTCGTAGATGCTCATCGACGGGAAGGGGTTGGGCCGCTGGAAGACCATGCCCACCAGACGACGCACGGCCACCGGGTCCACCCCGTCGCCGTACAGGTTGACGCCGTCCAGCAGCACCTCACCCTTGCAGGAGGCACCGGGGATGACCTCGTGCATGCGGTTCAGGGTACGCAGCACGGTGGACTTGCCACAGCCCGACGGGCCGATGAAGGCGGTGACGGTGCGGGGCTCCACGGTGAAGGAGACGCTGTCGACCGCGTGGAACTTGCCGTAGTAGATGTTGAGGTCCTTGACCTCGATGCGCTTGGCCATTGTTGTTCTTCCTTCTCGGGCTTACTTCTCTTGGAGCTTGCCCATGCGGGCGATTGCGCGAGCAATGAGGTTCAGGATCATCACGAGCAGTACCAGGGTCAGGGCGGCGCCCCAGGCGCGCGTCTCACCGGTGGTGCCCGTCGCAAAACGACGGTCCTCGTTGATCATGGTCGGCAGCGAGCCCATGTTGGAGGCCAGCGGGCTGTAGTTGGTGCCGGTGGCGAAGGCCACCAGGATCAGCAGCGGAGCGGTCTCACCCATCACGCGGGCCAGACCCAGCACGATACCGGTCAGGATGCCGGAGCTGCAGGTGGGGATGACCACCTTGAGGATCGTCTTCCACTTGGGCACGCCCAGCGCATATGAGGCCTCGCGCAGGCTGTCCGGCACCAGCTTCAGCATCTCCTCGGTGGAGCGCAGCACGGTGGGCAGCATCAGCAGCACCAGGGCCAGCGACGCCGCGAAGGTGGAGCGGTCCATCCCACCGATGGTGATCACCAGGGCGAACATGAACAGCGCGGCGACGATCGAGGGCACGCCGGAGAGGATGTCGATGGCGAAGGAGACCGCCTTGGCGATCTTCTTGCCGCGGGCATACTCCACCAACCAGATGGCGCCCAGCACGGCGATCGGCACGGCGATCAGCGACGTGATCAGGCCGATCTCCAGGGTGCCGATGATGGCGTGCTTGGCGCCGCCGATCGACGAGTTCTGGGTGGCCTGGCCCTCGTCATTGGTCCACCACTGGGTGCTGAAGTTGCGGGCGGTGCCGGCGCCGGAACCCTCCGGCTCACCGATGATGATCTCGCTGGAGACCGCGGTGGGCTCCTTGCCCTTGGTCACGCCGGAGAGCTTCTCCCCGACGGCGACATAGCTGCCGGACTCGGTGTAGCGGTAGTCCAGCGGGGCGGCCGGCTCGGCGCCGCACTGGGACTGCTCCACCCGGATCCACTTTGACCCGTCCTTGGTGGCGCAGGTCTTGATGTAGTCGGGCTGTACGCTGACCAACGGCGTGATGCCCTTGATCACCACGGTGGAAAGGATCCACAGCAGCGGGATGATGGCCAGCAGACCGGCCAGCCACACGAAGGTGGTGGCGGTCTTGTCGGTCAGCTGGCGCTTGCCGCTGGGGGTGCGCAGCTGGACGCCGGACCCGGACGGGGCGGGGGTGTTCTCGACGGCGGTGCTCATGCCTTGACCTTTCCGGCGTTGGCGAGGGTACGGGCGATCGCGTTGACGACGAAGGTCAGCACGAACAGCACCAGACCGGCGGCGATGTAGGCGCCCGTCTTGTCTGCGCTGTCCAGCTCACCGGCGCCATTGGCGATCCGGGCGGCGAAGGTCTCGCCGCCATCGAACAGGGAGAAGCCGAGATCCTGCACGGTGGACAGGATGATCATCACGGCGACGGTCTCACCGAGGGCGCGACCCAGACCCAGCATGGCCGCGGCGGTGATGCCCGAACGGCCGTAGGGGATCACCGCGGTGCGGATCATCTCGGTCTTGGTGGCGCCGAGCGCCCATGCGGCCTCGATGTGGTCGCGGGGGGTCTGCGCGAAGACGTCGCGGCTGATCGAGGTGACGATCGGCAGGATCATGATCGCCAGCACGGTGGAGGCGGTGAACACGGTGCCGGGCGACGGCAGCAGGCCCGGCTTGAAGATCGGGATCCAGCTCAGGGCCTTGGAGATCACCTCGCCGATCGGAACCAGCGTCGGGCCGAGCACTCGCAGGCCCCACAGGCCGTAGACCACGGAGGGCACGGCGGCCAGCAGGTCAACCATGAAGCCGATGGTGTTGGCCAGCTTGCCGCGGGCGTAGTGGGTGATCAGCAACGCGACGCCGATCGCGATCGGCACCGCGATCATCATCGCGATGATCGAGCTGAAGACGGTGGTCCACAACAGGCCCAGGATGCCGAAGCGGAAGTTGGTGCCCAGATCCCACTCGTTGGAGGTGAGGAAGTTCGCATTGTTCCGGGTCAGGGCCGGCACCGCCAGCGCCAGCAGGAAGATGGCGATGAAGCCGACCAGCGAGACGATCAGGCCGGCGGACAAGCCGGTGGCCGACTTGAAGACCAGATCGGCGCCGCGCTTGACCTGGTCCAGGTGGACGGGCGCGGTCTCGACCTCCGGGGTGGACGCGGCCGCCTTCTGACTGGCGACGGCACGACGCACGCTGGGCGTGGGGGCCTCGGCGTGGGGGTGGGTGTGGACGATGTCTGCCGGCGACTCGGTGGCGTCGACCGGCGGCGCACCGTAGCGAGGCTCATTGCCTGGTGTGGGCATGGGTTTTTCCCTGTTCTCCTGGGGCTTGCCGTGCTGGGGCGTGACAGTGACAGGGAGTGACCTCCTCGCCTCGGCGAGAAGGCCACTCCCGGTCGTCAACTGCAGGCTGTCACTGCGGTCTTGCGAATGATCAGGCGACGGCCTTGATGGCTTCCTGAACCTTGGACTGCATCGACTTCGGCAGCGGGGCGTAGCCAGCGTCCTCCAGCTGGCTCTGGCCCTCGTCGGAAGCCATGTAGGTCAGGTAGTCCTTCAGCAGGGCGGTCTTGCCGGCATCCAGGCCCTTCGAGCAGACGATCTCGTAGGTGACCAGGATCGCCGGGTAGGCGTCGGCCTCCTTGATGTCGTACTTCAGACCGAGCTTCAGGTCGTTGCCCTTGCCCTTGACCTCGGCGCCCTCGATGGCCTTGCCGACGGCCTCGGCGCTCAGCTCAACCGCACCCGCGCCGTTGTCCAGCTGGGCGATGTTCAGGTCATTGGACTGGGCGTAGCTCCACTCCATGTAGGAGATGGAACCCTTGGTTGACTTCACGGCCTCGGCGACGCCGGAGGAACCGTCCTTGCCCTCGCCGGCCTTCATCGGCCACTTCTTGCCGGTCTCGGCGGTGAAGGCGGCCGGGGCGGCGGCCTTCAGGTACTTGGTGACGTTCTCGGTGGTGCCCGACTCGCCGGAGCGGTAGAAGACGGTGATCTTGTCGCCGGGCAGCTTGGCATCCGGGTTGACCTTGGCGATGGCCGGGTCATTCCAGGTGTTGATCTTGCCGGCGAAGATGTTCGACAGGATCTCGGGGGTGAGGATCAGCTCCTCGACGCCCTCCACGTTGTAGGCGAAGGCGACCGGGCCGACGACCATCGGCAGGTTCCAGGCTTCATTGCCACCGCAACGCTTCTTGGCAGCGTCGGTCTCGATGGTGCCGTCGTCCTTCTTCTCCGACTTCAGTGCGGAGTCGGAACCGGCCCAGTCGACCAGCTTGGCGTTGAAGTTGGTGATGCCCTTGCCGGAGCCGGTGGGGTTGTACTCGATGGTGCCCTTGTTGCCGCACTTGTCCTGGTAGGACTTCTTCAGCTCGTCCATGGCGGTCTTCTGGGCGCTGGAGCCCTCGCCCTTCAGGCTGCCCGCGGGGCAGGCGAGGTCGGCGGCGGCGGCACCGCCGGCGGCGGCGCTGGTGGCCTGGGAGGCGGCGCTGCCGGCCGCGCTGGTGGCCTGGGAAGCGGCGCTACCAGCGGCGCTGGTGGCGGACTTGGTGGCCTCATTGCCGCCACAGGCGGTGAGGCTCAGGGTGCCGAGGATGGCCACTGCTGCGAACTTGCCGGTGCGATTCATCGTCACAGTTGTTCCTTGTGTGTGTCGCTCTCGCGGCAGTCGCCGCGCAGGGAGCCGTGTGCTCCCTGAGCGTCAGGGTAGGGATGCCACGTGTACTGTTTCGTCCCACTTGGTTAACGGACGATGAACGTTCCACAGGATGCCCGGTGGCATCCCGCACAACTGCTTGTCACGCGGCACATTTGTGAGTTTCGACGGCGATCGGCTCGCCCTCGGAATCAAGATGGACCACCAGGATCTCCGCGGTCAGCATCGGGGAGTCGGTGATGCCCAGCCCGGCCCGCATGTCCGGGATCACCGGCCGGTGCCCGCACACCGCGGTCACCCGGCCCTGCTCGGCAACCCGCTCCCGCAGCCGCACCAGGTAGTCCTCGACAAGTGCTCCCTGGCCCTCGGCCTCCTCCTCGCTGAGCAGACTGACCCCCGTGATGGGCAGCCGGTTGCGTTCCGCGAAGGGCTGCAGGGTCTGCATGCAGCGGGTGGAGGTGGACGACAGCAGGTCACTGGTGCCATAGGCACCCAGCAGGTCACAGATCCGCTTCGACTGGCGGCGTCCCCGGGAGGCCAGCGGCCTTTTCGCGTCGGTGCCGCTCCAGTAGCGACGCAGCATCGCCTTGCCGTGGCGGACCAGCAGGATGGTGCCGGCCGACTCCAGGCCCAGCGCGGCCTGGAGCACGGCCACCTCATTGGGATAGCTGAGCTTGTTGACGGCCTTGTCGATCGGCATCCAGACGGCCTTCTCCACCTCCTTGTTGGGCTGCCGACGGCGCTCGGAATCGACGATCCCGAGCCACCAGCGCACCACCTTGTCCCGCTTGCCCACCTTGTACCGGGTCGTGCCCACCGGGAGCCCCAGATGGATCTTCACCCCGGTCTCCTCATATACCTCGCGGACCGCGGTGGCGGGTGCATCCTCGTCGGTCTTCGGTTTGCCCTTGGGCAGGGACCAGTCGTTGTAGGTGCCGCGTCGCACCAGGAGGACTTCTCGCCTGTCGTCTCCTCCCCGTAGCACCACGGCTCCCGCAGCCGTGATCTTGCCCTTGCTTCCCATGCCTTCCTCATCTGTTGTTGGTGGGGGGTGGACCGCGGCTCGGGGGATGGACGGGGCCCTGAACAGGGCTGGGGCGCCGATCGCAGTGCGGCGCCCCAGCTCTCGATGGATCAGTGCCGACGTTGGGCGGTGTTCATGATCTCCAGTTCCTGCAGGTCGACCAGGGGCTGGCCCGCCTCATCGGTGGTGTGCGGGGTCCACTGGTTGTCCAGCAACTGCCAGGAGACGGTGGACTCGTCGAAGGCGGTGGCGAACATCTTCTCGATCTCCGCGATGTGCCGCTGGTTGGTGATGCCGACCATCACCTCCACCCGGCGGTCCAGGTTGCGGTGCATCAGGTCGGCCGAACCGATCCCCACCGTCGGATGCCCGTCATTGGCGAACCAGAAGATCCGCGAGTGCTCCAGGAAGCGGCCCAGGATGGAGCGCACCCGGATGTTCTCGCTCAGCCCGGGGACGCCCGGCTTGATGGTGCAGATGCCGCGCACCCACAGGTCCACCGGGACACCGGCCTGGCTGGCGCGGTAGAGCGCGTCGGTCACCTTCTCGTCCACCAGGGAGTTGACCTTGATCCGAACGCCCGCGGGCCTGCCGGCCCGCTTGTTGGCGATCTCGTTCTCGATCCGTTCGATCAGTCCCTTGCGGATGCTGTGCGGGGCCACCAGCAGGCGACGGTAGTTGGTCTCCTGCGTCATGCCGGACAGGTGGTTGAACAGGCGGGCGACGTCGTCGGTGATGATCGGGTTGGACGTGAGCAGACCCATGTCCTCATACATCCGCGCCGTCTTGGGGTTGTAGTTGCCGGTGCCGATGTGGGCATAGCGACGTAGGCCGTCGCCGTCGTCACGCACCACCAGGCACAGCTTGCAGTGGGTCTTGAGCCCCACCATGCCGTAGACCACGTGCACGCCGTACTTCTCCAACTTGCGCGCCCAGGCGATGTTGTTCTGCTCGTCGAAGCGGGCCTTGATCTCCACCACCGCGAGCACCTGCTTGCCGGCCAGTGCCGCCTCGATCAGGGCGTCGACGATGGGGGAGTCACCGCTGGTGCGGTACAGGGTCTGCTTGATGGCCAGCACCTTCGGGTCGGCGGCGGCCTGCTCGACGAAGCGCTGGACGGAGGTGGCGAAGGAGTCGTAGGGGTGGTGCAGCAGCACCTCGCGCTTCTTCAGCGCGGCGAACATGTCGGCCGGCTTGGCGGTCTCCACCTCGGCCAGGTCGGGGTGGGTGATCGGCAGGAAGTTGGGGTACTTCAGGTCGTCGCGGTCCACGTCGGCCAGGCTGAACAGGCCGGTCAGGTCCAGCGGCGCGGGGAGTTTGAAGACCTCCTTCTCCCGCACGTCCAGCTCGCTCATCAACAGCTCGAGCATCGTGTCGTCGATGTCGTCCTGCACCTCCAGGCGGACCGGGGGACGACCCACCTTGCGGCGCAACAGCTCCTTCTCCAGCGCGAACAGCAGGTTCTCGGCGTCGTCCTCCTCCACCTCCAGGTCTTCATTGCGGGTGACCCGGAAGGTGGTGTGCTCCACCACCTGCATCCCGCTGAAGAGCTGGTCCAGGTGACGGCTGATGATCTCCTCCAGCGGGAGGAAGCGGCCGTCGCCCAGCTTGATGAAGCGGCTCAGGATGGTGGGCACCTTCACCCGGGCAAACTGGCGCTGGCCGGTCAACGGGTTCTTCAGCAGCACGGCCAGGTTGATGCTCAGACCGCTGATGTAGGGGAAGGGGTGGCTCGGGTCGACGGCCAGTGGGGTGAGCACCGGGAAGATCCGCTCGCTGAACAGCGTGCGCATCTGGTCCTTCTCCGCGGCGGTGAGCTCGTCCCACCGCAGGATCACGATGCCATTGCTGGTCAGCGCGGGACGGACCTCCTCCGCGAAGACCTTGGCCTGCTCTGCCACCAGCTCCTGCGCGCGACTCAGGATCGCGTCGTGCAGGTCTCGCGGCATCTGCCCGGTGACGCTGCGAACCGCCACGCCGGCGTCGATTCGACGCTTCAGGCCAGCCACCCGGACCATGAAGAACTCGTCCAGGTTGGAGGAGAAGATTGCCAGGAACTTGGCGCGCTCCAACAGGGGAATGCGCAGCGAGTCCTTGGCCAGGTCCAGCACGCGATTGTTGAAGGCGAGCCAGCTCATCTCCCGGTCGGAGTAGCGATCGGCGGGTAGCTCGGCGAGACCCTTGCGGGGGTGGTCAGCGAGGTCGTCGTGAGCGTTCAACGGGGTTCTCCTAGGAGGTGTAACTGGCGTCGCGAGTGACAACCACAAACTTAGCGGATTCATACATCTTCACGACTCTTTCCGAACTCGCTTCGACGTAGAGCCGCACCCGACGGACACCCTTGTCAGCGAGGTGAGCCAGGCCGGCGGAGAGCAGGGCTCGGCCGATTCCCCGCCCGGCGTAGGCCGGGTCCACGCCGATCACGTAGACCTCGCCCACCAACTCGTCGGGATGCGACGGGTCACTGTGTTCGGTCTTGGTCCAGTGGAAGCCCACGAAGGCGCCCGAATCGTCGTCGGTCGCCACCAGCAGCCCGGCCGGATCGAACCAACCCTGGCCGGTGCGCATCCAGAAATCCTCCAGGGTCATCTCCGCCTGCTCGGGATGCTCCACGAAGGCGTCCTCGTTCACCTCCACCAGCGCCTGGGCATCCGCTTCCTCGAAGGGGCGGATCACGATGCTCTCTGGCGCGGGCTCGCGCGACGGCGGGAAGGCCTGCAGGTCACGTTCCATGATCAGCAACTCACGGGTGAGCTCGGCGCCGATCCGATCGGCCAGCCCCTGCGCTCCCGGCAGATTCCCGAAGGCCCACCAGGTCGGGTGCTTCTCCACCGTCAGCACCTGCTCCACCAGCGCCGATGCGATCCCCTGGCGGCGCAGGTGCGGATCCACCAGCAGTTGCACGGAGTGATTGTCCCGGTCACACTGGGCATAACCGCTGATCTCGCCATGGTGGTGGGCCAGCCAGTGCACCGCATGGCCCTTGCCGGTCAAGGCGAAACTGGCAGCCTCGTTCAGGGGACGCACCTGGTCGTGCTCGGTCACGGTAGTCACCAGACGCTCCACCGCGGCACGCTGCGGCGGGGTCAGGGCTCCGGTACGGGTGATGGGTGTGTTCACCACGCTCACGCTACCCCCTGTCGACTGTTGCGATGCCACCCTCTGAGGCCACCGCTGTCGGTGCCGCAGGCTAGGGTCATTGTCATGAGCACGCGGCAGAGCGGAAGACCGATGGTGGAGCTGGGGATCCAGCAGCAGCCGGCGGTGGCGGCGCGCGCCCGAGGCCTGATGGCCCTGCTCCGGTTGGGGCTGTTGTCTTCCCTTGTCGGGTTGGCCTGTGCGTTGATGGCCTCGCGGACCCTGTTGCGGTTCGAGCAGACTTCCCGGCTGTGGCCGATGGTGG
Source organism: Luteococcus sp. H91 (assembly GCF_038433135.1). NCBI lineage: Bacteria > Bacillati > Actinomycetota > Actinomycetes > Propionibacteriales > Propionibacteriaceae > Luteococcus > Luteococcus sp. H91. The sequence goes on from NZ_JBCDMV010000002.1 coordinate 353,858, forward strand.
GCAACCTGGCCAGCGTCCTGCTGCTTCTGGTCTGTGCTGGGCAGTGGTACGTGTGGCGGCAGGCGCTGCAGGAGTGGACGGGCACCAAGGATGTGTCGTTGATCCACCTGATCGCGCCGTCGGCCTTCGGGCGGTGGGTGGCGTTGCTGTGTGGCATTGCCGGCCCCGTCGCGTGTCTGCAGATGATCCGCCAGACCGCCCCCTCCGAGGCCGCCCATCGGTGGGCTGCCGCCGGTGGGATCGCGATGATCCTGGCCATGGCCTTCGGTGGGATCCACCGCTTCAATCCGGCCGGCCCCCGCGGTGTGCTGCCGCAACGGCTGCGCAATGCCCGGGTGGTCACGGCCGACAGCGAGGCCCATGTGGATCCGGATGCCGAAACCGTGATCCTGCGCCGCGGGGCCGATCAGGGCGAGGCCCTGCCGCCCGTCGGCTGACCGGTGCCGCTCAGCCGGCCCGGGTGAGGAATTCCACCTCGGTGACGATCACCGCATTGCGGCTGGCGGTCGATCGGCCCGGCTTGGTGGTGGCGTCGATCCGCATGGTGAGACCACCCTTGGCATCCACCTCGGGAATCCGGATCTCCTGCAGCCGCTGGTCGTCAACGGAGAGTTCCTGGACGAAGTAGGCTCCGGACATGCTCGGCAGGCTCCAGGTGACTCGGCTCAGCCGCCGGTACTGCGGGTAGAGGTCCGAGCCGTCGACCTTCTTGGTGTAGCCATTGGTCATCCGCACCCCGACCACCTTGGTCCCCTCCGGGAAGCTGAAGGTGAGGGTTTGACCGGTGCCCTTGCCCTCGCAGCGCCAGCCGGTGGTCTGGTCGCCGTCCAGCACCCGCTCGGCGTCGCTGGGCACCAGGTTGCCGTCATAGCCCGGCTGGCTTGCCGCGATGCAACTCGCCTTCACCCCGTCGGCCTTGACCGGGCTGACGGCACCCACCCACGGGCCCTCCTGGGCATCATGACTGGTCTGGGCGCCCGGCGTGCTGGCCGCGACGGGCATCTGCGGCCCGGCATTCTGCGAGTCCGTGGTGGGCCGGCCCCAGTGTCGGCCGATCGCCAGCCCGGTGCCGAGCGCCAGGACGAACGCCCCGACCAGGGGAAGCACGGTCCGGGTCAGCCCGCGGGGACGCTCGGGGGGCAGCTCCAGCACCTCTGCCGTCCGGGCGGTACCCACCGAATGCTCCACGCCGAGGTTCGGGCTGGGGATCGGACTGGCGGGGCTGGCCGCGGTGCCGGGACTGCGCCGGTGCAGGGGGCGGGTGGGTGCGGTCACGTCGGGGTCGGGCGGCAGATAGTTCGGCTTGAACTGGTCGGTCCAGCGCTCCTGCTCCGCGTCGGTCGGTTGCGGAGCGGGAGTGGGATCGGGCCGCGCCGGACGGAACCAGTCGTCGGGGAAGTCACCGCTCATGATGCGACGAGTCTAGCCGCGCCACCGGGCCGTCTGTCGGCCAGCATGCAGATGCGGTCTCTGGTCCCGCTCCGGGGGACGTAGGCTTGGACAGGTTCCGGACAAGGGGTGAGATGGCACGAATCGCACTGGTCACAGGAGGCACCCACGCCGACCTGCCGGATGCCTTCGCCCTGTTGACCCACACCGTCGAACGGATCGACGAGGCCGGCTGGAGCGCTGGGGGTGAGGCCGACGTGATGCTGGTGGACGGCCGCGCCGATCTCACCCAGGCCCGGGACATCTGCCTCCGGCTGCTCGGCGCGGACTCGCAGGCGCCCATCCTGCTCCTGGTTGATGCGCAGGCGCTGGGCGTGTTGGGCCCGCAGTGGGGGGTGGCCGACTTCGTGCTGGAGACGGCCTCGGCCGCGGAGATCGAGGCGCGCCTACGGCTGCTGGTCGGCGAGGCGCGCTCCAGTTCGGTGATCACCTGCGGCCCGGTCACCGTCGACGAGTCCGCCTACACCGCCACCGTCGGCGGGCACTCCCTGGAGCTCACCTACACCGAGTTCGAACTGTTGAAGTACCTGGCGCTGAACCCCGGCCGGGTGCTGGGGCGCGAACACCTGCTGAGCGAGGTCTGGGGCTACGACTACTACGGCGGCACCCGGACCGTGGACGTGCACATCCGGCGGCTGCGCGCCAAGCTGGGGCCGGAATACGACGGTCACATCACCACGGTGCGCAATGTCGGCTACCGCTTCTCCGCGACGCGCTGATTCACACACCGACTCGCTTCGGCTTCGCCTGCGCTCGTCGCCGGTGCGTTGAGCTCGCTGCGCTCGCGCGTTTCTTCTTGAGGTGCGCCTTCGGCGCCACCCTCGCAAGCTCGGGTGGCATCGCGGCGATGGTCTGAGGGCCTCCGGCACTGACACCGACGGCCCCATTGACCGACAGACAATCGCCGCAATCGCTCACGCACGTATTCGCTGCGGCTTCGCCTTCACTCATTGTCGTGGTTCGTGCTCGCTTCGCTCGCGCGCTCCTTCATGGGTGCCTCGCTGCGCTCGGCCCGCCGAAGCGAGCTTCGGCGGCATCGCGGCGATGGTCTGAGGGCCTCCGGCACTGACACCCACGGCCCCATTGACCGACAGACAATCGCCGCGATCGCTGACGCTGAAAGGCTCCTCGACGTGCTCGGGGATCGTGGTGGCGTTGGGCGCAGAGGCGACCACGATGGCCGAGCCTGACGAGGCCCCACCCGCGACGGATCTCAGCGCGGGGCGAAGAGCTCCGCGGAGTCCAACACCAGGGTGACCGGGCCGTCGTTGACCAGCGCCACCTTCATGTCGGCACCGAAGACGCCGGTCTCGACGTGCGCTCCCAACTCGCGCAGCGCCTCGACGAAGGCGTCCACCAGCGGCTCGCTGACCGGTCCGGGGGCCGCCGCGCTCCACGACGGGCGTCGACCCTTGCGGACATTCGCGTACAGGGTGAACTGGCTGACCACCAGCAGCGGAGCGACCACATCGCTGGCGGACTTCTCGTCGTCCAGGATCCGCAGGCCCCAGAGCTTCTCCGCCATCCGGCGCACCACGTCCTGGTCGTCGTCGTGGGTGATCCCGGCCAGCACCACCAACCCGGGTGATGGAAGCCGACCGACCACCTCGCCGTCGACGCTGACCGTGCCTTCCAGGGCTCGCTGCACCACACATCGCATGTGCCCGAGGTTAGCGGGAAGAAATGCGCTTGCCCGCTGGTTAGACTCTGCGGGTGGCCAACATCTCCGTGATCATCCTTGCGATCGCCTGCGCCCTGATCGGGCTGGTGGCGCTCGGAGTGCTGGCCGTCCTCCTGCTCCCACAGGAGTGGCGAGAACGACGAACGAAGCGAGACAGCTGACATGGCCTTCCAGATTCCCGACGACCTCAACCCGGCGCTCTTTCCGCTGGCCTGGATGATCGGACGCTGGCGCGGCAACGGGCACGGCACCTGGCCCGGCCACGGCGAGTTCGAGTACGGTCAGCAGATCGACTTCGAGACAAATGGCGGGCCCTACCTGCACTACATCTGCCAGACCTACAAGGTGGATGCCAAGGGCACCCCGACCGAGCCGATCAGCATGGAGACCGGCTTCTGGCGTCCCAGCACGGACAAGAAGAACCTCGAGGTGGTGCTGACCGCGCCCGAGGGCTGGGCCGAGGTCTGGACCGGCACCATCGACGGCGCCAAGATCGAGATGGTCTCCGACGCAGTGGCCCGCACCAACACCGCCGACGTCGAGTACACCGGCGGCTCGCGTCTCTATGGCCAGGTGGAAGGCGACCTGCTGTGGACCTTCGACCGCGCCACCACAAACCACCAACTGCAGCCCTACCTGTGGGCGCGCCTGCAGCGCGTCGCCTGAGCCGGCCATGAGCGCGGTCAACGTCACCGGCGGCGTCGACGAGGGTCTGGCCTGGCATCACGGCGACCCGATGCGCGAACAGCGCACCATGGAAGCCGGCGGCGGCGAACTGGCCCTGGCCAATCGCCCGGTGTTGAGGATCAGCGGCCCGGACCGGCTGACCTGGCTGCATTCCCTGACCAGCCAGCACCTGACGGAGCTGGCGGTGGGCGAGGCCACCACGGCCTTGGTGCTCGACCCCAACGGCCGGGTCGAGCACGTCCTGCACGGCATCGACGACGGGGAGTCCTTCTGGGCGTGGACCGAGGCCGGCCGGGGTGCGGAATTGGCCGGCTGGCTCGACCGGATGCGCTTCATGATGCGCGTCGAGGTGGCGCTGCGGGGGGATCTGGAGCTGCTCTGGGTTGGTCGTGACGTCGCTCGTCCCGAGGCGGCGCTGGCCAGCCGCGCCAGCCAGGTGGCCGGGGGAACGGAGCACCTGGTTCCCCGGGGGAGCAGCGCCGGCGCGCAGCCCGTTGGGGTGTGGGCGCACGAGGCCCTGCGGATCGCCGCCGGAATCCCGCGGATCGGCGTCGACACCGACCACAAGACCATCCCCAACGAGATCGGCCTGCTGGGAACCCATCTGGACAAGGGCTGTTACCGCGGTCAGGAGACCGTCGCCCGGGTGCACACCCTTGGCCGGCCCCCGCGTCGCCTGGTGCAGCTCCACCTGGACGGCTCGATGGAGGCGCTGCCGGAGCTCGGCGCGCCGCTGGAGCTCGACGGGCGTCCGGTGGGCTTTGTCGGCAGCTCGGAGCGGCACCACGAACTGGGCCCGATCGCGCTCGGCCTGGTCAAGCGCAATGTGGCCGTGGAGGCCACCCTGACCGCGGGCGGGATCAGCGCCAACCAGGAAGCCCTGGTTGACCCCGAGGTGGGTCTGCACGTTCGTCCGCGTCTCTGAAATCCTGCCGCCCGGACGGCTTTCGGCCGCAGAAGCTGCGGCGGATAGGATCGGGGCGTGAACAATACCCAGCCCTCGCCCGTCCTCGTCCAGGTGATCCGTCAGGACTTCCTGGAGTGCGTCCACCGGGGACGGGTGGTGCTGACCAATCCCGACGGCTCGGTGGCACTCGCCCTGGGCGATGCCGAGGCCCAGCTCTACCCCCGATCGGCCAACAAGCCGATGCAGGCGCTGGCCATGCTGCGCAGCGGGCTGGACCTGACCGGCGAGCTGCTGGCGCTGGCCGGGGCCTCCCATTCGGGTGAGGACTTCCATCTGGACGGCACCCGGCGCATCCTGGCCGGCGTCGGGCTGGACGAGGGCGCGCTGCAGTGCACGCCCGATCACCCCCTGGATGAAGAGGCCCGCGGCGAATGGATCCTGGCCGGTCATGGCAAGGAGCCCGTCGCGATGAACTGCTCCGGCAAGCATGCCGCCATGCTGCGCACCTGCCTGCGCGCCGGCTGGCCCACCCAGGACTACCTGGACCCCGACCACCCGCTGCAACAGGCGGTGGCGCGCACCATCACCGAACTGGCCGGTGAGGCCAGCAATCCCACCGTCGACGGCTGCGGTGCACCGCTGTTCTCCATGTCCCTGCGCGGCCTGGCCCACGCCTTCGGCCAGTTCGCCGCCGCTGACGAGGGCGAACTCAAGACCATCGCCGACGCCTACCGGGATCATCCCGAATGGGTTTCCGGAACCCGTCGCGACGAACTGAAGCTGCACCGCGCCATCCCCGGACTGATCTGCAAGGCCGGGGCGGAGGGCTGTCTGGCGATCGGCCTGGCCGACGGCCGCGGCATCGCGATCAAGAGTGACGACGGCAGCGCTCGCGGCAGCATGGCCGTGGCCCATGCCCTGGTCACCAGGTTGGGTTTCGGCAGCGCCCAGCTGGACGAGCTGGCCACCGCCCCCGTGCTGGGGCACGGCGAGCCGGTTGGGCAGGTACGGGCCGTTCCGGGGCTCTTCGACGCGATCTGACCCACACGAAACCGCCCGCCCTGCCGAAGCAGGACGGGCGGTTCCGTCATGGAGTGCGGACTACGAGGTGACGATCACCTTGTCGCCAACCCGGACCTGGCTGTACAGCCAACGGGCGTCGGAACGGCTGTTCATGTTCACGCAGCCGTGGCTGCCCCGGCCGGAGTAACCGATCTGCGCGAACTCGCTGGAGTAGTGCACCGCCTGACCACCGGAGAAGAACATGGTGTACGGCATGTTCACGTGGTACAGGGTGGAGTACCAGTTGGGGTGCTTCAGGTAGACCTTGAAGGAGCCGGAACGGGTCGGCAGGCTGGGCCGGCCGGTGCGCACCTTGTAGCTGGCCTGGATCCGGCCGTTGACCACCCAGTACATCTTCTGGTCACCCTTGTCGATGCAGATGGCGCGCCCGGTCAGGCAGCGGCTGTCCAGCCGCACCGAGGGCTTGGTCACCTTCGGGCGCTTCTTGTACTTGGCGATGATCAGGTTGTGGGTGGTGGCGTCGGTCACGCCGGTGGCCTTGAGGCCGTTGTTGGCCTGGAAGCGCTTGACGGCCGCGGTGGTGGCGGGGCCGTACTTGCCGATGATGGCGCTGGCCGGCAGGTAGCCCAGGCCGTTGAGGCGGCCCTGGATCTGCTTGACGGTGTTGTTGTTGTCGCCGGGGCGGGCGATGATCTTGCCGCTGGTGACGGGCTTGGGGGCCGGCTTGTTCGTCTTGCGGGCCTTGTACTTGGCGATGATCAGGTTGTGGGTGGTGGCGTCGGTGACCCCGGTGGCCTTGAGGCCGTTGTTGGCCTGGAAGCGCTTGACGGCCGCGGTGGTGGCGGGGCCGTACTTGCCGATGATGGCGCTGACCGGCAGGTAGCCCAGGCCGTTGAGGCGGCCCTGGATCTGCTTGACGGTGTTGTTGTTGTCGCCGGGGCGGGCGATGATCTTGCCGCTGGTGACGGGCTTGGGGGCCGGCTTGTTCGTCTTGCGGGCCTTGTACTTGGCGATGATCAGGTTGTGGGTGGTGCTGTCGGTGACGCCGGTGGCCTTGAGGCCGTTGTTGGCCTGGAAGCGCTTGACGGCCGCGGTGGTCTGGGTGCCGTAGTACCCGGTGATGGCGCTGACCGGCAGGTAGCCCAGGCCGTTGAGGCGGCCCTGGATCTGCTGGACGGTCTTGCCCCGGCTGCCCATCTTGGCGATCACGGCGTCCGCGGCCGGCATCGGCGCGGCGTCCGCTGGAGCGGTCAGGGTGGGAGTGGCCACTAGAGCGGCAGCTGCGGCTGCGGCGACGAGTGCTCGCGAGATCTTGTGTGACATGGCTGTTGCCCTCCGTGTGAGTTCCTACTCTCAATACGCACGGCCGGGAAAGGCGGTTGCAGTGAAATCTTGAGAGTTTCCCTGAATCTTTCTAATCCTGATCGCATCTTTGCATGACCAGCGGTCCAAGTGCCCCAGTCACCGTCGACTTGGACGCCTGACCCGCTGACCTCGAACGGATCCAAGGTCAGCGGATCAGGATAACTTCAGCTCTTGCTGGCCGCGTTGGCGGCGGCCTTGGCGCGGCTGCGCACCTTGGCCCGGTCGTTCTGGCTGAGCTGCACCTTGCGGATCCGGACGTCCTTCGGGGTCACCTCAAGACACTCGTCCTCGGCGCAGTACTCAAGGGACTCCTCCAGGCTCATCCGACGCGGGGGAATCAGCCGCTCCAGCTCGTCACCCGTCGCGGAGCGCACATTGGTCAGGTGCTTCTCCTTGGTGGGGTTGACATCCATCTCGTCGGGGCGGGAATTCTCGCCGACGACCATGCCCTCGTAGACATCCTCGCCGGGGCCGACGAACAGCGTGCCGCGCTCCTGCAGGTTGAACAGGGTGTAGGAGGTGGTGACGCCCATCCGGTCGGCCACCAGCGAGCCGGTGGGGCGGTTGCGCATTTCACCAGCCCACGGGAAACGGCCCTCGAAGACGTGGTTCATGATGCCGGTGCCGCGGGTCTCGGTGAGGAATTCGGTGCGGAAGCCGATCAGGCCACGCGCGGGCAGCACGAACTCCAGCCGGACCCAGCCGGTGCCGTGGTTGACCATCTGCTCCATCCGGGCCTTGCGGACGCCCATCATCTGGCTGACCGGCCCGACGAATTCCTCGGGGCAGTCGACGGTGAGCCGCTCGAAGGGCTCGTGCAGCTTGCCGTCGACCAGGGTGGTGACCACCTCGGGCTTGCCGACGGTCAGCTCGAAGCCCTCACGGCGCATCATCTCCACCAGCACGGCCAGCTGCAGCTCGCCACGGCCCTGCACCTCCCAGGTGTCGGGGCGGTCGGTGTTGTTGACGCTGATCGAGACATTGCCGATCAGCTCCTGATCCAGGCGCGCCTTCACCAGGCGGGCGGTCAGCAGCTTGCCGACGCGGCCGGCCAGCGGGGAGGTGTTGATGCCGATGGTCATGGAGATGCTGGGCTCGTCGACGTGGATCAGCGGCAGGGCCTTGGGATCCTCCGGATCGGCGATCGTCTCACCGATGGTGATCTCCGGGATGCCGGCGATCGCGATGATGTCGCCGGGGCCGGCCTCGTCGACGGGCTTGCGCTCCAACGCGTCGGTCATCAGCAGTTCGGAGAGCTTCACGTTCTGCTGGGTGCCGTCGCGACGGATCCAGGTGACCTGCTGGCCACGCTTGATCACGCCCTCCTTGATCCGGCACAGCGCCAGACGGCCCAGGTAGGGGGAGGAGTCCAGGTTGGTGACCAACGCCTGCAGCGGCGCGTCCTCGGTGTAGGTGGGGGCGGGGATCGTCTTGGCGATCACCTCGAACAGCGGCTGCAGGTTCTCGCTGTCGGGCATGTCGCCGTCGGCGGGCTGGGTCAGCGACGCACGGCCGGCCTTGGCGGAGGCGAAGACCACCGGGAAGTCCAGCTGGTGGGCCTTCTCGTCGTCGACCAGATCCATGAACAGCTCATAGGTCTCGTCGATCACCTCGGTGATCCGGGCGTCGGGGCGGTCAACCTTGTTGATCACGACGATCAGCGGCAGGTTCTTCGCCAGCGCCTTGCGCAACACGAAGCGGGTCTGGGGCAGCGGGCCCTCGGAGGAGTCCACCAGCAGGATCACGCCGTCGACCATCTCCAGACCGCGCTCCACCTCGCCACCGAAGTCGGCGTGGCCGGGGGTGTCGATGATGTTGATCAGCAGCTCTTCGCCATCGGTCATGGTGTGCTTGACCGCGGTGTTCTTGGCGAGGATGGTGATGCCCTTCTCGCGTTCCAGGTCCATCGAGTCCATCACACGGTTGTTGACGTCGGAGCCTTCACGGAAGGCGCCGGACTGCCACAGCATCGCGTCGACGAGGGTCGTCTTGCCGTGGTCGACGTGGGCCACGATGGCGACATTGCGCAGGTCATTGCGGATCGGCATGCAGGGATTCTCCGAACTTGAGAGGGGATTACGACAAAATCCTACCGCCGGTGGATGGGGCCGCTTGACCACGGCCAGCTGCCTCACAGGGTGCCGCAAGACTGCTGGGGCTCGAACCACTCGGCGTTGGTGCCTTCGCGTCTGGCCGCCCTCAGTGGTTCTGGCTCAGCGTGATTTCCAGATCATGTGGCAGCTGCTCGCCGGTGCCGACGCGGGAACGGCGGTAGCCAAAGGCGGCATAGACCACCACGCCGAGCACCAGCCAGAACAGGAAGCGCAGCCAGGTCTCCACCGCCAGGTTCAACGAGAGCCAGATGCAGATGGCGGCGCTGAGCAGCGGCAGCACCGGCGAGCCGGGCACCCGGAAGGGGCGGTGCAGATCGGGCTGGCGGCGACGCAGCACCGGCACGCCGATGCTGACCAGGATGAAGGCGCTCAGGGTGCCGATGTTGACCATCTCCTCCAGCCGGCCGACCGGGGTGAAGCCGGCCAGCAGCGCGATCACGACGGTGATGATCGCGGCGATCAGCCACGGGGTGCGGTAGGTGGGGTGCACCTTGGCCAGCCGCATGGGCAGCAGGTGATCCCGGCTCATCGCGAAGATGATCCGCACACAGCCGGTGAGCATGGTGAGCACCACCGTGGTGAGGCCCACCACGGCGCCGGCGGCGATCAGCGTCGCCATCCAGGTCTTGCCGTGGTAGCTGAAGGCCTCCGCCAGCGCGGCCGACGGCTTGAGCTGGTCATAGCGCACCATGCCGGTCACCACGATGGACACTGCGCAGTAGAGCGCGGTGCAGATCACCAGTGAGCCGATGATGCCGCGCGGCAGGTCGCGCTGCGGATTCTTGGTCTCCTCCGCGGCGGTGGCGACGACGTCGAAACCCAGGTAGGCGAAGAAGACCAGCGCCGCGCCGGAGAAGATGCCACCGATCCCGAAGGCAGCCTGTTGGTGGCCCAGTACCGCCTGGATCAGCGGCTGGGTGAGTCCGCTGGTCTCGGCCGGCACCGGCACCGGCGCCGGGATGAAGGGGTGGTAGTTGTCGGCATTGACGTAGCCGATGCCGGCCACGATCACGAACAGCACGATGGCCACCTTGAGCGCCACCAGCACGGTCTCCACCCGCATGGACTCCTTGATGCCCACCACCACCAGGCAGCCGAGCACCGCCACCAGCAGCATCGCCGGCAGGTCCACCAGCCCGCCATAGCTCAGCGACGGCGGCAGCGTGATACCCATGTGCCCCAGCAGCACCCCGACGTAGGCGCTCCACCCCTGGGAGACCACCGCCGCGGCCAGCACCAGTTCCAGGATCAGGTCCCAGCCGATGATCCAGGCCACGAATTCACCCATCGACGCGTAGCAGAAGGTGTAGGCGGAACCGGAGACCGGCACGGCGGCGGCGAACTCCGCGTAACAGAGCGCGGCCATTCCGCAGCACAGGGCGGCGACGACGAAGGAGAGCACCACGGCCGGCCCGGACATGGTGTTGGCCACCCGCCCGGTCAGGGTGAAGATGCCGGCGCCGACGATGATGCCGACGCCGAAGACCGTCAGGTCCAGCGCGGAGAGCGACTTCTTCAACTGGTATTCGGGTTCGTCGGTGTCGCGCAGGGACTGCTCGATCGACTTGGTGCGCATGATGTCCATGCAGGCTCGCCACCTCACTGTTCCGGCCTGTTCCGGGAGTCGTCAATTCTTCTCCCTGCCGGTGTCAGGCTCGTCGATTTCCGCATGCTGGGACCGCTCGGTGGGCGAACTTGGGTGGCTCAGGGCCGGGACAGCGCTGGCCCGGCTTCCTATAGTGGGGCCATGTCACCCGAGACCCACCCGAACCTGATGGCCAGCGGCCCCGAGACCCTGCTGCCCACGGACCCCGCCCTGGCCAAGCTCAGCAACGACGGGCTGGACGGCTTCCTGGAGGTGGTGCGCGACCACCCGACCTCCAGCCTGTGCTGGGCGATGCTCGCCGAGGCGGCGTTGCAGTCCGAGAGCCTGGAGGACGACCTGACCGCCTACGCCTATGCCCGCACCGGCTACCACCGGGGGCTGGACTCCCTGCGTCGTAGCGGCTGGCGCGGCTCCGGCCCGGTGCCGTGGAGCCACGTCCCCAACCAGGGCTTCCTGCGCTGCCTGTGGGCCCTGAGTGTCGCCGCCGGCCGGATCGGCGAGGCCGATGAGGCCGAGCGGTGCGCCCAGTTCCTGCGCGACAGCTCCGAAGAGGCCTTCCAGGTGCTCAGCAGCTGACCACACGGCGGCAAGCGCCGTGACGTCTGACGCTGTGGGTGCCCGCCACGCACCGTGACCACGGTGGCCGAGAGGACGCAGCAGGGGCCCACCGAGCGTGCGGTGGGCCCCTGCTGGTTCCCGTCGGGAGGTGCGTCCCCTCCGTGGGTCAGCGAAGGGTCTTCTTGGCGCTCATGGCGGCGGACTTGTTGGCCCACAGGTCCTTGAGCAGCACATTGGCCAGATCGGTGTTGTCCAGGTACTTGCCGCGCACCGGGTCACCGGCGACGGCGCGAGCGGCCAGCTGCTTGGAGCCTGCGCCCTTGGCGTAGACGGGCACCAGCTGGTTGGTGTGGTTGTCGGAGTGCCAGGCGTGCTGTGGCAGACGGCCCTTCTTGCCGCGCAGCAGCGTCCAGTTCGGGTCGGAGACGGCGCCGGAGAGGTAGCCGGTCTCGTGGTCGGCGGTGACGATCACCAGGGTCTCGTCCCAGCTGGAGTTCTTCTCCACCCACGTGTTCACCGCGGCTACGGCCTTGTTGAAGTCCAGGGTCTCCTCGATGTTGCGGGCGCCCTGGTTGCCGTGGCCGGCCCAGTCGATCGCGCCGCCCTCGACCATCAGGGTGAAGCCGTCGGGATCGTTGTCCAGCACGTTCAGCGCACCCTTGGTCATGGTGGCCAGATCGGGCACGTTCTTGTTCAGCGCAACGTCGTAGGGCTGCTCGGACTCGCCGTCGCGGTTCTGCTGCAGCGTGGTGGCCACCTGCGGGATGCCGAAGACCCGCTTTGGGGTCTTGCCCTTGGTGAGCTTCTGGAAGTCGGCCTTGGTCTCCAGCAGCTTCCAACCCTTGGCGCCCTTCTGCAGCGCCTTGTAGTCCTCTTCGGCGATGTAGCCGTACTTGGGGGCCTTCAGCTTGTTGCCGTTGTCGTCGAAGTTGGGGTTGCCGGCGCCCATCATCACGGTCATCTTGGAGGCGACCTCCTGCTTCGCGATGCCGTGGTAGTCATTGCGCGACTTGTTGTGCACCACGTAGGAGGCGGGGGTGGCGTGGCTGAACTGCACCGACGAGATGGAGCCGGCCGACTTGCCCAGGGCAATGGCGCGCTCGGAGATGTTCTCCACCGGGTTGCCGTCGGGGTCGACGCCCAGCCCGGCGTTGTAGGTCTTCACGCCGGAGGACATCGCGGTGCCAGCAGCGGCCGAGTCGGTGGGATCGGCCTTCACGTAGTCGAAGTCGCGCCAGGCGCGCAGCGGGTCGTACGAGCCCTTGACCGAGTAGGTGGCCATGTCCACCTGCACCGGCCAACGCTCCTGCAGGTTGACCGGCTTGCCCTTGACCTCGCGGACCGCACCTTCCTGGCCGACGGCCTGCTTGTAGCTGCGGCCCTTCTGGTAGAGGGAGGCGGCGGCGATCTGGTTGTAGCCCATGCCGTCACCGATCAGCACGATGACATTCTTGGGGGCCTTGGCCTTCTTGACCTTCTTGACGGGCTGGGGAGCGGCATCGGCGGCGGTGCCGTTGGTGCCCGCACAGGCAAAGCTGGCCACCAGGGCGAGGCTGGCCAGTGAGGCGGCGATTCGACGATTCTGCATGGGTTCTCTCCTTCGAGGAGCTCCGTGTGGGGGGAGCGTGCTACTGGATGTAGTAACAACCCAATCCGGTGTAGGTGGCATCGGCGTAGCCTTCAGGTGACGTTCAGGTGACCTTTGCTCTTGCGGACGTCCCCGAGGTCGGTGACATGCGTGGGATAGAGTTGTGCGGCAAGAGCCCGCTTGCACTGTGCAAGGGGCTTCACCTGTTTCTGGCGTCGGGCAGCCATGTTGGCGCCGACGAGACTTGGAGGGCTGCAATGCCTGGCATCGTGGTGATCGGTACCCAGTGGGGCGACGAGGGCAAGGGCAAGGCCGTTGACCAGCTGGGGGAGCGCGTCGACTTCTGCGCTCGCTACTCCGGCGGCAACAATGCCGGGCACACGGTGGTGGTCAACGGGCAGAAGACCGTACTGCACCTGCTGCCGTCGGGCATCCTCAACCCCAACACCACCTGTGTGCTGGGCAATGGCGTGGTGATCGATCTGGACGTGCTCTACACCGAGCTCGACGAGCTGGCCGAGCGTGGCACCGAGGTGCAGCACCCGAAGATCTCCGCCACCGCGCACGTGCTGACCAGCTACCACCAGACCATGGACAAGGTCACCGAGCGCTTCGCTGGCAAGCGCAAGATCGGCACCACCGGCCGCGGGATCGGCCCGGCCTATTCGGACAAGATCAACCGGATGGGCATCCGGGTGCAGGACCTGTTCGACTCCGAGGTGCTGCGCGACAAGGTGACCGCGGCCCTGGCCAGCAAGAACAGCCAGCTGGTCAAGATGTACAACCGGCCCGAGATCCGCGTCGACGAGGTGGTGGATCAGCTGCTCAAGCACCGCGACCGGATCCAGCCGCACGTCGTCGACTCCGCGCGGGTGCTCAACCAGGCACTCGACGAGGGCAAGGTGGTGCTCTTCGAGGGCGCCCAGGCCCACCACCTGGACGTCGACCACGGCACCTATCCCTACGTCACCAGCTCCAACCCGACCGCCGGCGGCGCCTGCACCGGCACTGGCGTCGGTCCCACCCGGATCGATCGAATCGTCGGTATCGCGAAGGCCTACACCACCCGCGTCGGCGAGGGCCCCTTCCCCACCGAGCTCTTCGACGCCGACGGCGAGCGCCTGCGCGCCGAGGGTGGCGAATTCGGCGCGACGACCGGCCGTCCGCGCCGCTGCGGCTGGTTCGACGCCCTGGTGGTGGAGCAGGCGGCCACCTTCAATGGCTGCACCGACATCTTTCTCACCAAGCTGGACATCCTGTCCGGCTGGGACACCATCCCGGTGTGCGTCGCCTACGAGATCGACGGCAAGCGCGTCGAGTACTTCCCGGTGGACACCAATGAGCTGGCCAAGGCCACCCCGGTCTTCGAGTACCTGGACGGCTGGCACGAGGACATCTCCGGTGCCCGGCACTTCGACGACCTGCCGGCCAACTGCCAGGCCTACGTCAAGCGCCTGGAGGAACTGATCGGCTGCCGGATCTCCGGCATCGGCGTCGGCCCCGGCCGCGAGCAGACCGTGACCATCAACGACCTGCTCTGATCCAGCACGTCACGGCGACGCCCGTCCACCCTTGGGTGGACGGGCGTCGTGGCTGTCGGGCGCCGTGGACTGTCGTGGTGCCGGGTCAGCGACGGCAGTCGTGATCGCCGGTGCTGCCCCGCGGGCAGTCGCGCTCGGGCGGGGCCACGGCCTCGACGGTGCTCTTTCCCGGATGCGGTGAGGGCCGCTGGGAGGTGGGGGCCGGCTGGCTGGTGTGAGGCCCGCCCGGTGACATGGACGTCGGCGCCGTCGTGCCGGGCTTGGTGTGACCCGGTTGGGTCCCACCCGGGCCGTCGCTATCGGGCGGGGTCATGGTGGAGGTGGCGGGCCCGGCGGGATCCGGGCTGGACGACTCATCCGGTTCCACCGTGCTGCGGGTGTCCACCGAGGACTGCGATCCGGCCGGATCGGTGGCCGTGCTGTGTGTTCCCGGCTGGTGGGTCTGCGGGGCCGTCTGGGAGGGCGTGGGGGTTGGCGTCGTCTCCCAACTCTCGCCCAGGGGCGGCGGGGGCGTGGCACTGGGCGTGGGCGTGCTGCCGGGTGTCTGCTCGCCATCGGCGGACGGTGTGGCCGATGCAGTGGGGCTCTGCCCCATGCTGCTGCTCGCCTGGGATTCGGCGGGCAGCGGCGTCGTCGAGGCGGGGCTCTCATCCATCGGCGACGGGCTGGGCGCCGCCGTGCTGGACGGGTCGGTCGGGCTCGGACTTGCTGGGACTGCGGGCGCGCTGATCCTGGCCGACGGCGCGGGGCCAGGCTGGCTCAACGACTGCAAGGGCACGAAGGTGTTCACAAAGGCGGATGCGACCACGGCCGTGAGGAAGACGGCCGAGCCAGTACGGGCGACGCTCATGGGGCTCTTCTCTCGGACTCGGACGCAAGGTGTGGGGGGCGAGCCGACGACGGCTCCCTTGCGCTTGTCCGGAACAATACCCTGAAGCTGAACGGCTGCTGAAAGCGCGGGTGGGTCATTTCATCCCGGCGCAACATCGGCGCGACAACAGTAGGGCCCGGGCTTTGCGCCCGGGCCCTCCTCAAGGTGATCGATGGGTCACTTCAGCGTGGCGAGGGCCTCGTTGAAGGTGGCCGACGGGCGCATCACGGCGCTGATCCTGGCCTCGTCCGGGCGGTAGTAGCCACCGATGTCGGCCGGCTGGCCCTGCACCGCGAGCAACTCATCGGCGATGGTCTGCTCGTTGTCACCCAGCTGCTGGGCCACATTGGTGAAGGCCTGCGCCAGCTCGGCGTCGTCGGTCTGCGCCGCCAGCTCCTTGGCCCAGTAGAGCGCCAGGTAGAAGTGCGAACCGCGGTTGTCGATCTGGCCGACCTTGCGGGCCGGGCCCTTGTTCTCGTTGAGCAGGGTCTCGGTGGCCTTGTCCAGCGCCTCGGCGAGCACCTCGGCCCGCTTGTTGCTGTCGAAGGCCGCCAGGTGGCGCAGGCTCTCGGCCAGCGCCATGAACTCGCCCAGCGAATCCCAGCGCAGGTAGTTCTCCTCCACCAACTGCTGCACGTGCTTGGGGGCGGAGCCGCCGGCGCCGGTCTCGAACAGGCCGCCACCATTCATCAGCGGCACCACCGAGAGCATCTTGGCGCTGGTGCCCAGCTCCAGGATCGGGAACAGGTCGGTGTTGTAGTCGCGCAGCACGTTGCCGGTGACGGAGATGGTGTCCTCGCCCTTGCGGATCCGGTCGATGGAGAACTTGGTGGCCTCCATCGGGCTCATGATCTGGATGTCCAGGCCGCTGGCGTCGCCGACCACCTCGGGATCGGCCAGGTACTTGTTGACCAGCTCGATCAGGTTGCGGTCGTGGGCGCGCTCGGGATCCAGCCAGAAGACGGCGGGGGTCTTGGAGAGGCGGGAGCGGGTCACGGCCAACTTCACCCAGTCGCGGATCGGGGCGTCCTTGGCCTGGCAGGCGCGCCAGATGTCACCGGGCTCGACGTCATGCTCCATCAGCACCTCGCCGGCGGCATTGACCACCTGCACCTTGCCAGCGGTGGCGATCTCGAAGGTCTTGTCATGGCTGCCGTACTCCTCGGCCTTCTGCGCCATCAGGCCGACATTCGGCACCGAACCCATGGTGGTCGGGTCGAAGGCGCCATTGGCCTTGCAGTCGTCGATGACGACCTGGTAGATGCCGGCATAGGAGCTGTCCGGGATCACGGCCAGGGTGTCCTGCTGCTGGCCGGCGGCATTCCACATCTGGCCGGAGGTGCGGATCATGGCCGGCATGGAGGCGTCGACGATCACGTCGCTGGGGACGTGCAGGTTCGTGATGCCCTTGTCCGAGTTCACCATGGCCAGCGCGGGACCGTTGGCCAGTTCCTCGTCGAAGGAGGCCTTGATCTCGGCGCCATTGGGCAGCGCGTCCAGCCCGGCGAAGATGCCGCCCAGGCCGTTGTTGGCGCTGAGATCGGCCGCCTCCAGATCCTTGCCGTACTTCTCGAAGGTCTGCGGGAAGAAGGCCTTGACGACGTGGCCGAAGATGATCGGGTCGCTGACCTTCATCATGGTGGCCTTGAGGTGGGTGGAGAACAGCACGCCCTCGTCCTTGGCGCGCTTGACCTGCTCGGCCAGGAAGGAGTCCAGGGCCTTGGCGCGCAGCACGGTGCCGTCGATCACCTCGCCGGCCAGCACGGGCAGCGACTCCTTCAGTGCGGTGACGGAGCCGTCGGCGGCCACCAGCTGGATCTTCAGGGTGTCCTCGGCGGGCATCACGACGGAGAGCTCGTTGTGCCGGAAATCATCGCCGCTCATGGTGGCGACATTGGTCTTGGACTCGGCGCTCCAGGCGCCCATCGAGTGCGGGTTCTTGCGGGCGTAGTTCTTGACCGCGATCGGGGCGCGACGATCGGAATTGCCCTCGCGCAGCACCGGGTTCACGGCGGAGCCCTTGACGGCGTCGTACTTGGCCTTGTCCTCGTCGGAGGCGGTGTCGTAGTCGGGCAGGTCGACGCCCTGGGAGCGCAGCTCGTCGATGGCGGCCTTCAACTGCGGCATGGAGGCCGAGATGTTGGGCAGCTTGATGATGTTGGCCTCGGGGGTCTTGGCCAGCTCACCGAGCTCGGCCAGCGCATCGTCCTGCTGTCCGAAGGCGGCAAGGATGCGGCCGGCCAGCGAGATGTCGCGGGTCTCGACCTCGACGCCGGCGGTGCTCAGGTAGGCCTGGATGACCGGCAGCAGGGAGTAGGTGGCGAGCAGCGGTGCCTCGTCGGTGTGGGTGTAGATGATCTTCGCCATGGGCTGGGGCTTCCCCTCAAATCGTCTGGACGTCTAACCGTCAACTGGCAGGGGCTGGCGGCCGTGCCAGCCTTCCTTCGCCACCCTATCGGACCCGTCCGACAGTTTTCGCGGGCTGACTTTCCCTGTGCCACCCGGCCGCTTCCCGGCCAGTGGGCTGCCCTTCAGACGCCCGGTCGGCGGTTCCGGCGTCGGCCAGCACCTTCGGTCGGCATCTCGCGCACGGTGAGTTGCGGCTCGGGCACCAGGTTGGCCATCCCATTCCAGGCCAGGTTCACCAGGTGGGCGGCCACCACCTCCTTGGGCGGCTGGCGGGTGTCCAGCCAGCTCTGGCCGGCCAGCGCCACCAGGCCAACCAGCGCCTGGGCATAGGTGCCGGCGAAGCCCGGGTTGAAGCCGTGCCGCTTGAGCGGCTCCGCCAGGAGGCCCTCCACCCGGCCGACGATGTCGGACAGGATGCTGGCGAAGGAGCCCTGGGCTGCCACCACCGACGAGTCCCGGGCCAGGATCCGGAAGCCGTCCGGGTGCTCGTCCAGGTAGTCCATCAGTGCCAGCGCGCCGTACTCGATCAACTCGCGTGAGGTGGCATCGGGCGTGGTCAGCGCGGTGCGGATGGCGTGGTGCAGGCGGGTGACCTCGCGATCCACCACCACCGCGTAGAGCCCCTCCTTGCCGCCGAAATGCTCGTAGACCACCGGCTTGCTGACCTGGGCGGTTGCGGCGATCTCCTCGACGCTGGTGCCCTCGAAACCCTTCTGGGCAAAAAGTTCCCGGGAGACGCTGATCAGCTGTTCGCGACGCTCGGCGCTGGTCATTCGGATGCGGGCGCCGCGCCGGGCCCGGATGGGGGCGGTTCGGCCGGCGTGACTGGGTTCGGGCTGGCTGCTGAGCGGCTGCGCCCTGAGGTTCTCACTGTCCGGCATGCCGCCCATGATCCCACAGCCGTCGATCCGCAGTCCCGGCCCAGCCAGCCCCCCTCGGTCAGGGGTGGGCCGCAGTACCGCCCGTGCCGTAAGGTGTACGGAGTCCTTTGTGCGCCACGGCGCGACGGGACGTTCCCCGGTTGGTCTGCCGGCAGGGCCCGCCTGACTTTGAATCAGGATTAGCGACAGTGGTTCGACTCCACTCCGGGGAGCAGCAAGGCAGGGCCTCGACATCGGTCGGGGCCCTGTGTCGTTCGCGGGGCCTGCGCCAGGCCGTCGCGACGTCGGGCGGACCGGGCCGGGGCCGATCAGTGCGGCACGGTCGCCGAGCATCGACGCGGTAGAGTTCCACCGGAGCACTGATGAGGCAGTATCTCCCTGTCAGTGGCAGGAAGCTGCCGGACCCGAAGGAGCCACGTGACCAGTCAGCAGCCCGAGCCCGCCCAGCAGGTGTCGGCCGTCGTCGTCCTTGCCGCCGGCGGCGGTACCCGCATGAAGTCCAACACCTCCAAGTTGTTGCACCAGGTGGCGGGGCACTCCATGCTCAGCTACGCCGTCAATGCCGCTGAGGAGGTTGAGCCGGAGCACCTCGTCGTGGTCGTCGGCCACAAGCGGGAGCAGGTGCTGCAGCACCTGTCCGAGATTGCCCCCAATGTGGTCACCGCGGTCCAGGAGGAGCAGAAGGGCACCGGGCACGCCGTCCAGTGCGGCCTGCAGGGGCTCGGCGAGTTGCGCGGCGAGATCCTTGTCACCTATGGCGACGTGCCGATGCTGACCGGTCAGACCCTGATCGAGCTGGTGCAGGAGCACCGTGCCCAGAGCAACCACATCACCGTGCTGACCGCGAAGGTTCCCGAGCCCTTCGGTTACGGCCGGATCATCCGGGATGGTGACCAGATTGCCAAGATCGTGGAGCAGAAGGACGCCAGCCCCCAAGAGGCTGCCGTCACCGAGATCAACTCCGGCATCTACATCTTCAACGCCGAAACGCTCTACGAGGGCCTCAAGCACCTCAAGACCGACAACGCCCAGGGCGAGCTCTACCTGACCGACGTGATCTCCACCGCCCGCGGCAACAGCGAGCGGGTGGGCGCCTACATGATCGACGATCTGTGGCAGACCGAGGGCGTCAACGACCGGGTGCAGCTGGCCCGGATGAATGAGGAGATGAACCGCCGGATCGTCGAGAAGTGGATGAAGAGCGGCGTCACCGTCCAGGACCCGCGGACCACGTGGATCCAGCAGGGCGTCGACATTGCGCAGGACGTCACGATCCTGTCCGGGACACATCTGGAGGGCGCCACCAGCATCGCCACCGGCGCCGTGATCGGACCCGACACCACCCTGACCGACGTCGAGGTGGGCGAGGGCGCCACCGTCATCCGCAGCCACGGCTCGCTGAGCGTGATCGGCGCCGGCGCCACCGTCGGCCCGTTCAGCTTCCTGCGCCCCGGCACCGAGTTGGGCGCCGAGGGCAAGATCGGCGCCTTCGTGGAGACCAAGAATGCCCAGATCGGCGACGGCTCCAAGGTGCCGCACCTGACCTACTGCGGCGACGCGCGGATCGGTGAGGGCGTCAACGTCGGCGCCGGCACGATCTTCGCCAACTACGACGGCACCAACAAGTCGGTCACCCATCTGGGTGACGACGTCTTCATCGGCTCCAACTCCGTCCTGGTCGCGCCCGTGGACATTGCCCCCGGTGCGTTCGTCGCCGCCGGATCGGCCGTCGTCGAGGACGTTCCGGCCGGTGCCATGGCCGTCGCCCGCGGCCGGCAGGCCGTCAAGGAAGGCTGGGTGGCCACCAAGCGGCCCGCCTCCAAGGCCGCCGGCTCCGCCGCGCAGGCCAGCCCCGAGATCCACCCGGACGTTGCCGCGTCCCGGGAGAAGATGGCCAACGTCAAGCCGGAGGACTACAAGTGAGCGGTGTCAAGCGCCCGAATGACAAGCATCTGATGCTCTTTGCGGGGCGTGCGTACCCCGAGCTGGCGCAGGAGATCGCGGAACTAACCGGCGTGAGCCTGGTGCCCACCAGGGCGATCGACTACGCCAACTCCGAGACCTATGTTCGCTTCGAGGAGTCGGTGCGCGGCGCCGACGCCTTCGTGATCCAGAGCCACTGCGCCCCGGTGAACCAGTGGATGATGGAGCAGTTGATCATGGTGGACGCCCTCAAGCGCGCCTCCGCCAAGCGGATCACGGTGGTCAGCCCCTTCTACCCCTATGCCCGTCAGGACAAGAAGCACCTGGGCCGCGAACCCATCAGCGCCCGGCTGATGGCCGACCTGTACAAGGCCGCCGGGGCGGACCGGATCATGTCCGTCGACCTGCACGCCGCGCAGATCCAGGGCTTCTTCGACGGCCCCGTGGATCACCTGTGGGCGCTGCCGGTGCTCAGCGACTACGTCAAGCAGAACTACTCCACCGAAGAGATGGTGGTGGTCTCGCCCGACGCCGGCCGGGTGCGGCTGGCCGACATGTTCACCGACCGGCTGGGCTGCCCGCTGGCCATCATCCACAAGCGGCACGACGTGAATGTGGCCAACCAGGTGAAGGTGCACGAGGTGGTCGGCGACGTGAAGGGCAAGACCTGCCTGCTGGTCGACGACATGATCGACACGGCCGGCACCATCTGCCAGGCCGCCGAGGCCCTGATGGAGCACGGCGCCAAGCAGGTGATTGCCGCCGCGACCCACCCGGTCTTCTCCGGTCCGGCCAAGGAGCGGCTGGAGGCGAGTGCCTTCAGCGAGGTGATCGTCACCAACACACTGCCGCTTCCCGAGGGCTTCAAGGAACTGGACAAGGTGAAGGTGCTCTCGATCGCGCCGCTGATCGCCCAGGCGATCCACGAGGTCTTCGAGGACGGTTCGGTCACCAGCCTGTTCGGCGGCAACGCCTGACTTGGGGACCCGACCTCGTCCCACTGCGATACTGACCGCATCTGGCACCGACTACGGTGCCGGATGCGGTCAGTACATTTGTCCAGGAATTGTGGCCTCAAGAATCCGCGAAATCGGCCTGCCGAACTCGCCTTCATTCCTTCTCCGAAGGGCCTCGACGGGCTCGGCCATCGTGGTTGCGGGTGGCTGTGAGCGCCAGGTCAGGCCGGACGGACGCTGACCATCCGGCTGACCGGCAGGGTGAAGGGGCCCTCGGCCTTCTTCATCAGCCGGGCGGTGCCGCCGGAGAGCGCCAGCACCCGTACCTCCGCGGTCTGCGGGGTGCCGTCATTGCCGACATATTCCAACCGCCACCACCCGGGCATCCCGATCGAGTCGCTGAGCGCGGTCAGCAGGTTTCCCGCGGCCAGGGCGTGCTTGCGGCCCTCGTCGCGGGCCAGCAGTTCCGCCACCACCGCGTCGGCATCCACGCGTCGGGCGCCCTCCTCGAAGGGCACGACCGTGGCCTTGGCGCGGCGCGGCGGCGGGGTGGTGTAGCGCGTCCCGGTGGAATCCTGCGCCACCGGCGCCAAGCCCATGTCGCGCAGGAAACTGACCAGCTCGGCGGGTTCCGCGGCCGCGGCCAGCACCGTCGGGGCCAGCTTGCGCAGCCCCAGCACCCGGGCGTCGCCATGCCCCAGGATCGCGTCGACGATCACCGGGTCATCCACCGTCACCACACTGCCGACGGCGCTGACCTGCACCTGGCCGTGCTTGCGGGCGACGTCGGTCACCAGGTAGTCCAGCGACTGGGGCACGGGGGTCACCGAGTGCTGGGTGATCCAGGCTCGGATCTCATCGGCTGTCCAGCCGGCATCCAACCCGCGACGCACACTACTCGCGGTGAAGCGATGCACCCCGGCTCCGCCGCTGGATTCCCGATCGGCCAGCAGACCCATCACCTGCGCGACGTCCGCGCGCAGCGGCGCGGGGGTGACGGCCGTCAGGTCCGACTGGATCACGAAGTCGGTGACCGGCTGCGGGAAACCCGGGTCCTGGTCCGCATCGGCCAGCTGGGTTCGCTTGCCCAACGCGACCAACCCGAACCAGCCGAATTCCACCAGGAACTGCTGACAGGCCAGCTCCAGATCCAGTTTGGTCCAGGCGGGCCGCAGCCACCCGATCCGCGACGCCAGCACCGACGCCTCGATCGGTGCGCCCGGTGCCGCGGCCTGGATCTGGGTGGCTGCCAGGCGTCGCAGTGCCCCGGCCCAGGCGACGGTGTTGCCCGGTGCCAGGGCGGGGGCGGCGAGGTCGGCGAGCGAATCCAGCGCCAGCCAGGCGTCGCGCAGTCGCAACCAGCGCTGCCAGCCGTCCAGCTCGAGCCACTGGTCGAAGTGATGAGTGGGGAGCCACGCGCTCGGCGTGCTCGCGATCAGCCCGGCGCGTTCGGCCACCAGCAGGAGCAGCAGGGTGCGCTGGGCGCCGCCGACCTCGCGGGAAAGGGCCGCCAGGTCGCGTTTGGCCAGGGCGCCGGTGGCCAGCGGGCGGGGTTGCATGCGCCCCATGGCCTCGATCAACACCTCGGTGTTGGCCACCAGTTCGAAGGCGCTGCCCAGACCGGCCTGGTCCACCACTCGGGAATCGCTCCCGGCCGGCCAAGATGGGACGACGGGGGAGAGCTCGTCGCTGAACAATCGCCCGCCGCGCAAGCGCAGCGCCACCTCCCGTGGCAACACGATGGTGTCCTGATCCAGCGGGCGAAGCAGCTTGTGGAAGAGCAGTTGGTCCACCGGACGGGTGGAGCTGGCGGAGCCGCGGCGGTCGGCCTGCGCCACCCGGCCCGTCGGGTTGGTCCACAGCAGGCGGTCCAGCACCGCGCGGCCCGGCTCCCCGACGATCGCCAGCGCCTGGTCGATCTGGCTGTCGGTCAGGGGCATCGACGACTCGCCGGCCAAGCCGGCGGGATAGTGGCCGAAGGCGGTGCGCACGGCACGGGTGATGTGCCAGCTGCGGTCGGTGCCCCAGGCCAGGGCACGGCGCTGCAGGGCGCGGACGGCCTGGTCGACGTGGCCCCGCTCGGCCGCCATCACCGCAGCCAGGTGGCGGGTGCTGATCGCGTCGGGGCTGGCGGCCAGCGCCAGGGCGACGCGTCGCTGCCAGGCGTCCAACCCCTCGATCGCGAGCTGGGTTGAGGCGGGGCCGACGGCGCGATCCACCAGCTCGCCCAGGTCCAGCGGGCGGGGGATGGCCAGATCCGGCCGCAGCCGGACCAGTTCGGCAAGCTCCTCCGCGCCCAGGCCGCGGATCACGTCCGCGATGGAGCGCGCGCCGCTCACCGCTGCATCCGCTTGCGCAGGTGGTTGTAGCTGCAGGCCAGGCTGGCGGGAATCATCAGTAGGCACAGCATGCGGCCGAGCGGCATCATGTGCAGCGTCCAGTCCTGGTACACCATCGCGTCGTACAGCACGGTCAGCAGCATCGCCCACAGCGCCAGGTTGAACAGTGAACGCAACAGCACACCGCCCGCATCGGTCCGGCGGGTCAGGATGGAGCCGGCCAGCAGCATCAGGTAGCTCAACCCGGGCACCAGGGCGCCGAAGGCCAGCACCGCCAGCGTCAGCGGGCCGGTCTCGGAGACCACCGTCTGGGCATTCAGTTGGGTGGGCAGCGGCCGCTGGGCCGGCGGCTGCGGGCCGAACTGCTGCTGCATCGGCAGTTGTTGCGGGGCCTGCGGCGTGCCGGGGCGGGGCGCCGGGTCAAAGGGGTTCGCGGGGCGTTGCGGCACGTGCTGCTCCGGGCGGAGCTGTTGCGGTGGCGCCTGGTGCGTGGCCTGTCCGTGCGCGGCACCGACGGGTGGTGGCAGCGGCACCGGCTGGCCGGCCGGCGGCGGGAACTGCCCAGGTGTCGGCACCGCGGTCATCCGGGCATGAGCCGTGGTGGGCGGTACCGCTTCCGGGACTTGGGCGTGGCCGAAGTCGGCCTGCTGGGGGGCGCCCGACGGCGGGGGGAAGGCTGGCGACCCGGCGTCGGGTTGGGCAGCCGGCCCCAGCGGCATCCGCGGATTCCAACGGCCCCCGGCATGCACCGCGCCCCAGGCGGAATCGGCTGCCACCACGGTGTCGAAGGGGGAGTACGGGTCTCGGGGATCCTCCTGCCGGGGTGCCAGCGACTCCAGCGGAACCACCGTCGGCTCCTGGAAAGCGGTGGGCGGCTCCGTCGGCTGGCCGTCGGCCGGGTTCGGCGGGGGCTCCTCGACGGTCAGCGCGGCGACCCTGGGCGTCGCGAATCCCTCGGGGCGCTCCACGGGCGCGTACTGCGCGCCATCGGTCCAGTCAGCCATGCCCTTCAGTCTAGGCGGCCCCACTGACATCCCGTCAGTGAGCGCCAGCGCGCGACGCTCACCGTCGCTGAGCAAATGCGCGTAACAGGTGAGCGATTCGCTCGGTTGTCCTCCCATCGCTCCTAGCCTCGGCCACATGGAGATCATCATCGTCGACAATTCCGAACAGATCGGACGGGTGGCAGCCGGACGGCTGAGCCACTGGATCAAGGGCATCGAGGCTCCCGTGCTGGGCGTGGCCACTGGCAGCTCCCCGCTGGGCATCTACACCGACCTGGTCCGTCGGGTGGGCGCGGGGGAGTTGGACCTCTCGAAGGCCAGCGCCTTTGCGCTGGATGAATACGTCGGCCTGCCCGCGGACCATCCGCAGAGCTATGCCGACACCATTCGTCGTACCGTCACCGAACCGCTGGGGATGGATCCGCAGCGGGTGCACGTACCCGACGGCATGGCCGATGACATCGACGCCTTCTGCCAGTCCTATGAGGACGCCATCATCGCCGCCGGTGGCGTGGATGTGCAGATCCTGGGCATCGGCCCCAATGGGCACATCGGCTTCAACGAGCCCGGCAGCTCGCTGGCCAGCCGCACCCGGATCAAGACACTCAGCAAGGCCACCCGCCAGGCCAATGCCCGCTACTTCAGCGACGAGTCCCAGGTGCCCACGCACTGCCTCACCCAAGGCCTGGGCACCATCCTGGACGCCCGGCACCTGCTGCTGGTGGCCGACGGCGAGCGCAAGGCCGATGCCATTGCCGCCATGGCCGAGGGCCCATTGGGAACCCACTGCCCGGCCACCGCGGTGCAACTGCACCGGCATGTCGTGGTGGTCGTCGACGAGGCCGCCGCCAGCAAGTTGCGCCATGCCGACGAGTACCGCGAGGTGCAGCGGCTGAAGCCCGACTGGCAACGGATCCCCGGCTGAGCGCCCCGGCGACGGACCAATCCGGTGGTGCCTGGCGCGCTGGCCGGTTATCCTCATCTAACCTGTGCCCATCGGTTCAGGTGACATCGACCAAGCGAGGATGAAGTGCCCATCGGCAAGGTGCGTTTCTACGACGCGGAGAAGGGTTTTGGCTTCCTGAGCAAGGAGGACGGCGGCGACGTCTACGTGCGCGCCAATGTGCTGCCCGAGGGAGTCACCTCGTTGAAGCCGGGACAGAAGGTGGAATTCGGCATCATCGAGGGGCGACGTGGTGAGCAGGCGCTCAGCGTGCGGCTGATCGACGCCCCGCCGTCGCTGTCCAAGGCGAGCCGCAAGAAGCCCGACGAACTGGCTGTGATCACCGAGGACCTGATCAAGCTGCTGGACGGCATCGGCAATGGCTACCGGCACGGCCGCCACCCCGACGCCAAGCATTCCAAGCAGATCGCGATGATGCTGCGCAAGGTCGCCGACGAGCTGGAGAAGTGATGGTGGCAGCCACCAGGGCAGGCAAGGCCCCCAAGCTGGATTCCGTCACCGCCGCCGCCGTCGAACAGGCCCGTGAGGCCGTCGTCGAGCACGCCAAGGACTTCGGCGTCGGCGATCACCTGGGGACGGTGGCGGAGGACGAGCGCGTCGTCACCCACCTGTTCGCCTGCCCGCACCCGGCCTACCGGGACTGGCGCTGGGCGGTGACCATGGTGCGTGCGTCGCGCGCCCGCGTCGCCACCATCAATGAGATCGTGCTGCTGCCCAGCGACGACGCCTTGCTGGCCCCCGCCTGGGTGCCGTGGAGCGATCGGATCCAGGCCGGCGACGTCGCCCCCGGCACGCTGCTGCCCACCCCGGACAATGACCCCAGGTTGGAGCCCGGCTTCACCGGTGGCGAGCTCGCCGCCGACGCCGACCCGGCCGAATGGAGCGCCACCCGCGCCGTCGTGCACGAGCTGGGGCTGGGGCGTGAGCGGGTGCTCTCCCAGCACGGCCGCGCCGAGGCCGCGCAGCGGTGGAGCGCCAGCGAGGCGGGCCCGGACAACCAGTCCACCCGGCTGGCCCCGGCCAATTGCGTCACCTGTGGCTACTTCGTCCGGCTGCAGGGCGGTCTGGGCACCATGTTCGGTGCCTGCTCCAACGAGTTCTCGCCCTTCGACGCCAATGTGGTGGCGATCGACCACGGCTGCGGCGGGCACTCCGACGTCGTCGCGGAGGAGCGTGGAGTGGAGCTGGCCGAACCGGTCTTCGACACCATCAGCGTGGACAACAACCTGTTCGACTGACTCCTTGCTGAGCCGAGGTGGTGCTGTGCCTCAGTCGCGACGGCGACGCCGGCGGCTGCACCACCAGATGCCCACCAGCCCCAGCAGCACGCCGCTGACGCCCACCCAGAGCCACCACTGCTGGCCGTTGCTGGCAAGTACGTCGAGCCGCAGCCACAGGGCCAGCGTCGCCACCAGCCACAGCGCGGTGCCGATCTTGGCGACGGTTACGCCGTCTTCGTCCAGCGGCCGGATGGGGGCCTGCACGAAGTGGTGGTGCTCGTTGCCGCGGGGCTCGGTCATGGACGCAAGTCTAGGTGGCGCAGGCGACGCCCATACGATTGGCGCATGGTCATGAAATCCCCCAAGGCGGCACCCACCACGCCGCCCGGTCAGTCTTCCGGCGCCCAACTCTCCGCCCTCGACCGCTGGTTCGAGATCACCCAGCGCGGTTCCGACGTCGGGCGGGAGGTGCGTGGTGGGCTGGTGACGTTCTTCACCATGGCCTACATCATCGCGCTGAATCCGATCATCATCGGCTCCGAGGCCGACATGAACGGCAAGCTGCTCTCCGGCGCGCCCAAATTCCTGGACGCCGCCAGGACCCAGGTGGACTGGGCAGCCGTCGCCGACTCCAAGATGATGGTGGCCGCCGGCACCGCCCTGATCGCCGGCCTGATGACCATCCTGATGGGCGTCTGGGGCCGCTACCCGCTGGGTCTGGCCACCGGACTGGGCCTCAACGCGATGCTGGCCTACGCCATCGCCCCACAGATGACCTGGCCGCAGGCGATGGGCCTGGTGGTCTGGGAGGGCATCCTGATCACCCTGCTGGTGCTCACCGGCATCCGCACCGCCGTCTTCCGGGCCGTGCCGCCGCCGATGCGGACGGCGATCAGCGTCGGCATCGGCCTGTTCATCACCTTCGTCGGCCTGATGGATGCCGGCGTGGTGCGCAAGCCGGCCGGCGCTCCGCCCGTGGAGCTGGGCATCAACGGCTCACTGATGGGCTGGCCGATCGCCGTGTGCATCTTCGGCTTCCTGTTGCTGGTGCTGCTCCACACCCGCAAGGTGCGCGGTGCCATGTTGCTGAGCATCCTGACCACCTCGGTGGTCGCGGTGATCGTCGAGGCCATCTTCAAGATCGGCCCCACCTTCCTGCCCGACGGCAGCAAGAAGGCCACCGGCTGGGCGCTGAACGTGCCCTCGCTCCCCAGCGCCGCCGACTTCGCCAGCCCCAACCTGGGCACCCTGGGCAAGGTGGACATGCTGGGCGCCTTCAGCCCGGGCGGCCACTTCTCCCTCAAGATCTTTCTTGGCCTGTTGCTGCTGGTCTTCAGCCTGCTGCTGGCCGACTTCTTCGACACCGTCGGCACCGTGGTGGCGATCGGTCAGGAGGGTGACTTGCTCAATGAGCACGGCAACCCGCCGCACCTGCAGCAGATCCTGACCGTCGACTCGGTGGCGGCGATGGCGGGCGGCCTGGGCGGCGTCAGCTCCAACACCTCCTACATCGAATCCGCCGCGGGTGTCGGTGAGGGCGCGCGCACCGGCCTGGCCTCCGTGGTCACCGGTCTGGCCTTCCTCGCGTCGATCTTCCTCACCCCGATCGTCGACATGATCCCCTCCGAGGCGGCCGCGCCGGTGCTCGCCTTCGTCGGCTACCTGATGATGAGCCAGGTGGCGCACGTCGACTGGGACGACGTCGAGGACGGCATCCCCGCCTTCCTGACCATCGTGCTGATGCCCTTCGCCTACTCGATCACGACGGGTATTGGCGCGGGCTTCATCGTCTACTGCCTGATCAAGCTGATCAAGGGCAAGGCCAAGCAGGTGCACCCGCTGCTGTGGGGCGTCTCCGCGTTGTTCATCATCTACTTCGCGCAGGGAATCCTGATGAGCCTGGTCAGCAAGGTCTGATCGAAAAGCTTTGGCGGATCCGGCCTGCGGCGGCCGACTACGCGTTGTAGTCGCGAGCGGCTACAATCCGGTGCTGGACGTTGGTCTCCGGCTGGATGAGCCGGTACAAGGCCGGGCGCTCACCCTGGGGGTGGCGCCCGGCCTTCGTCGTTCAGTCGTGCGGCAGCAGCATGGTCACCGTCAGCGTGGTCGGCTCGGTGGCGAGCACCGCATGCCGCAGCATCGGAGTGAGGTGCAGCAGGGATCCGGGCACCAGCTCGACGACACCGTCGGGCAACGTGAAGTCCACCCGGCCGCGCAGCACCTGGATGATCACCGGATGGTGGGCGGCATGCTCCTTCAACTCGTCGCCGGTCTCGAACTCGAAGGCCACCACCTTGGTGGTCTCGTTGTCCAGCACCGCCTTGGCGCCGGGGCGTCCGCCGCGGGAGCTGGACTGGCCACGGGCGTCGGCGACGTAGGTGGAGACGCCACCGCGCTGGCCGGCATCGACGCCCTGGTCGACGTGTCCGACGCGGGGGTCGTCGGCGGGGAGGTCGTTCTCTGTAGCATTTAACACGGCTAGCTCCTTGTTATTGGTTTCCTGTGACGATAGGCCGCGCGGGCACAGAAGGGAAGACCCGAAGCGATGGTCGATGTGGCAAATGTCACAGGCATGAGACGGGCCGGGAAATGTCGGAGCCGGACGATAGCTTGGCGGCATGTTCTCCAAAGTGCTGGTAGCCAACCGTGGCGAGATCGCCGTCCGCGCCTTCCGGGCCGCCTACGAACTGGGCCGCAGGACGGTCGCCGTCTATCCCTTCGAGGATCGCAATTCCGAGCACCGGCTCAAGGCCGACGAGTCCTACCTGATCGGTGAGCAGGGACACCCGGTGCGGGCCTACCTGGACATTGCGGAGATCATCCGGGTGGCCAAGGAGTCCGGCGCCGACGCGATCTACCCCGGTTACGGCTTCCTCAGCGAGAACCCGGATCTGGCGCAGGCCTGCGTGGAGGCGGGGATCACCTTCGTCGGGCCGCCGCCCCAGGTGCTGGAGCTGGCCGGCAACAAGGTGCGCGCCCTGGCCGCGGCCAAGGCCGCCGGCATCCCCACGCTGCGCTCCTGCGATCCGTCCACCGACGTCGAGTGGCTGACCCAGCAGGCCGACGAGATCGGCTTCCCGATCTTTGTCAAGGCCGTCGCCGGTGGCGGTGGCCGCGGCATGCGCCGGGTGAACGCCCCGGAGGACCTTGCCGAGGCGATGGGCGCGGCCATGCGGGAGGCGGAGAGCGCCTTCGGTGATCCGACGGTCTTCCTGGAGCAGGCCGTCGGCCGCCCCCGGCACATCGAGGTGCAGATCCTGGCCGACCAGCACGGCAATGTGATGCACCTGTTCGAGCGGGACTGCTCCATCCAGCGTCGCCACCAGAAGGTGATCGAGATCGCCCCCGCGCCGCACATCAGCGACGAGTTGCGCGCCGCGCTGTGCAGTGACGCGGTGAAGTTCGCCCAGTCGATCAACTACTCCTGCGCCGGGACCGTGGAGTTCCTGGTGGAAACCGAGGGTCCCCGGGCCGGTGAGCACCACTTCATCGAGATGAATCCCCGGATCCAGGTGGAGCACACCGTCACCGAGGAGATCACCGACGTTGACCTGGTGCAGTCCCAGATGCGGATCTGCGAGGGGGAGAGCCTGTCCGACCTGGGGCTTTCCCAGGAGACGCTGCAGATCCGTGGCGCCGCGCTGCAGTGCCGGATCACCACCGAGGATCCGGCCAACCAGTTCCGGCCCGACACCGGCACCATCACCGCCTACCGCTCCGCCTCCGGCGCGGGCATCCGACTGGACGGCGGGACGGTGGCCACCGGGGTGGAGATCAGCGGCCACTTCGACTCGATGCTGGTCAAGATGACCGCGCGCGGCCGCGACTTCGAGATGGCCATCAGCCGTGCCCGGCGTGCCCTGGCGGAATTCCGGATCCGCGGTGTGAGCACCAACATGCCCTTCCTGCGTGCCGTGCTGGACGAGCCCGACTTTGCCAAGGGTGACCTCTCCACCGGCTTCATCGACGACCGCCCGCACCTGCTGACGGCCCGCACCCCGGCCGACCGGGGCACCAAGATGCTGCGCTGGCTGGCCGACGTCACCGTCAACAAGCCCAATGGTGAGCCGATCACCACTCTTGACCCGGCCGCCAAGCTGCCCGCCGGGGTGGATCTGACCGCGCCGGTGCCCGACGGCCCGCGCCAGCGGCTGCTGGAGCTGGGCCCGCAGGCCTTCAGCCGCCAGCTGCGCCAGCAGAGCGGCGTCGAGGTGACCGACACCACCTTCCGCGATGCCCACCAGAGCCTGCTGGCCACCCGGGTGCGCAGCCGTGACCTGCTGACCGTCGCGCCGTACTACGCCCGGATGCTGCCCGACCTGTTCAGCGTCGAGTGCTGGGGTGGCGCCACCTACGACGTGGCGCTGCGCTTCCTGGGCGAGGACCCGTGGGAGCGGCTGGCCAAGCTGCGCGAGGCGATGCCCAACACCCTGCTGCAGATGCTGCTGCGCGGCCGCAACACCGTCGGCTACACCCCGTACCCGACGGATGTCACCCGCGCCTTCGTGCACGAGGCGGCGGCCACCGGCGTCGACATCTTCCGGATCTTCGACGCGCTGAACGACCTGGAGCAGATGCGTCCGGCGATCGAGGCGGTGCTGGAGACCGGGACCGCGATCGCCGAGGTGGCGCTGTGCTATACCGGCGACCTGAACGATCCGGCCGAGACCATCTACACGCTGGACTACTACGTGGAGCTGGCCCGCAAGTGCGTCGATGCCGGGGCGCACATCCTGGCGATCAAGGACATGGCCGGGCTGCTGCGCCCGCCCGCCGCCGCCAAGCTGGTCAGCGCCCTGCGCGCCGAATTCCCCGAGATCCCGCTGGCGCTGCACACCCATGACACCGCCGGTGGCCAGCTCGCGACGCTGCTCGAGGCGATCCGCGTCGACGTGAACATCGTCGACGTTGCGAGCGCCCCGATGGCGGCCACCACCAGCCAGCCACCGGCCTCCGCGCTGGTGATGGCCTTGGCCAACACCGACAAGCAGACCAAGCTGGATCCGCGGGCCATCACCGAGCTGGAGCCCTACTGGGAGGCGGTTCGCAAGGTCTACCACCCCTTCGAGTCCGGTCTGCCGTCGCCCACCGGCCGGGTCTACGACCACGAGATCCCCGGCGGTCAGCTCTCCAACCTGCGCCAGCAGGCGATCGCGCTGGGCCTGGGGGAGAAGTTCGAGCAGATCGAGGCGATGTACGCCGCGGCGGACAAGATCCTGGGCCGCCCGACGAAGGTCACCCCCAGCTCCAAGGTGGTGGGGGACTTGGCGCTGCACCTGGTGGCCGTCGGCGCCGACCCGAAGGCCTTCGAGGCCGATCCGCACGCCTTCGACATCCCGGATTCGGTGATCGGCTTCCTGAACGGGGAACTCGGCCAGCCGGAGGGTGGTTGGCCCGAGCCCTTCCGCAGCAAGGCGCTGGAGGGCCGCAAGCAGCCGGTGCGGGTGACCGAGGTCAACCCGGAGGATCTGGCGCTGCTGGCCGAGCCCGGCCGCACCCGGCAGGAGACCCTGAACCGGCTGCTCTTCCCGGCCCCGACCAAGGACTTCGAGGAGTACCGGGAGACCTACGGCGACCTGTCGGCGATGCCGACCCTGCCCTACCTGTTCGGGCTGCGCACCGGCGAGGAGCAGGTGGTGCACCTGGACAAGGGCGTCAGCCTGATCTTCGAATTGGACGCGATCAGCGAGGCCGACAAGAAGGCCAAGCGCACCGTGCACGCCCTGCTCAACGGCCAGATGCGGCCGGTGCGGGTGCGGGACAACTCGATCAAGGCTGAGGCCGCAACGGTGGAGCGCGCGGACAAGTCCAACCCGGGTCACGTCGCGGCGCCCTTCGCCGGTGCGGTCACCGTCGGGGTCACCGAGGGCCAGCAGGTGGCGGCGGGCGAGACCGTGGCCACCATCGAGGCGATGAAGATGGAGGCCGCGATCACCACGCCGGTGGCCGGCACCGTGCAGCGGGTCGCGGTGGCCACCACCACCCAGCTGGAGGGCGGCGATCTGCTGCTGGTGGTCAGCCCGGCCTGACCATCGGGCCTCGACAGGCTCGGCCTTCGTGGTTGCGTGGGAAGGGAGCCGACCACGGTCCCCGGAGCTTGTCGAGGGGTCTCAGCCCTGGGTGAAGGTGACGAACAGGTCCGGCGCGGGGCGATCCTCGCGCCGGGCCTGGTCCGCCAGAGCTTCGAAGCCCATCAGGTAGTCGGCCAGCCGCTCGGCGCGCTCCCGGCTGTGCGGCAGCACCTGCTCCAGACAGTCGCGCAACGCCCGGCCGCTGGCCACGACGTGCGCGTGCTTGCAGTAGCCCACCCGCATCCCGGCCGGTGGGCGCAGGGGCAGCTGGGCGTCCAGTGACATCAGCTTGCCGATGCCGTACTGGCTGGGTAGCCCGGCGCGGGTCAGCTCGAATTCCAGCTGGTCGATCTGCTGCGGGGTGCGGTCCAGTTCATGGCGCGCCAGGCTGCGCTCCGCCAGCCAGGCGTCGACCACCCGCCAGCAGGTCTCCAGCCGTTCGGGCTTGATGAAGCGCCCGGCGAGCAGCGCCTCGATGTCGGTGGGCAGTGGGGTGCCGTGCGGCACCACAGGCGCGTCGGGTGCGCGCCAGAAGAGCGGGCCGAGCTTGCCCAGCCGCCCGGGAGCGGACTTCTCCACCTGGGGGACGCGGAAGGCGTCGGAGGCGATCTTGCGCAGGGCCCCGGCGAGCTCCGGGGTGGCGCCGAACATGTCACGGACCTCGTCGATGCAGATGGCGTACATATGCAACTCACCCATGGCCGCCACGCTAGTCGCTCACCGTGGGTGTTCGCTGCCGACAAGCAGGTCTGTCAGGGGCATAGGGTGGCATCCGTGAATCCGCGCTCGCGTCGTCTGCTCGTCTCCGGGGTGCTGGCCGCCCTGGTCCTGCTGGTGATCCTGGGTGCGGTGCTGAACTGAAACTGATCCGCCCGGCAATGACGCCCCATCCCGGCTCGTGGCGTCCCGACGAAGGAATGACGATGGCAGACCCGACGCCGCACCCGGTGCGCCGCCCCGTCCGTCCCGCCTGCCCATGGGCCGCGCGTCCATGGGCCCTCGGTGCGCTGGCCGGCCTGGCCGGGGTGTTCGGTGCCGTTCCGGCCCTGGCCGCCGACGGTTTCACCGCGGCGGATTCGGTGGCCAGCGTGGTGGGGATGGCCGCCGATCCGGACCATGGCTACTACTGGGTTCCGGACCGCACCGCGGGACGGGTGCAGGCGCTCGGCCGGGATGGCGCCGTGCAGGGCAGCGTCACCTACGGTGCGACCCCCGTCAATGTGCAGGCGATCACCTACCGCAACGAACGCCTCTGGGTCGGCGACGTCGGTGACCCGTCGGGCAGTCGCAAGAGCATCAGCGTCTACCGTTTCGGTGACCTCGGGCTGGGCGGCAATGCCCCCTACCGGCACTACTCCCTGACCTATCCCGACGGAGCCAAGGATTCGGCCGCCATGACCGTCAGCCGCAACAACCGGATCTATGTCGCCACCTTGGGCGCCAAGCCGGGGATCTACCGCTCCGTTGCCGAGCCCAGCCCCGGTGGCGTCGCCAACCAGCTGACGCGGGTGGGTGACGCGCCCGCCGACGTCACCGACATGACCTTCAGCCCCGATGGTGGCCTGGTGTTGCGCACCGCCGACGCGATCTACGCCTATGAGGTGGACAGGTTCGGCCAGACCGGTGCCGCCCCGCTGCCGCAGGCCGCCCGCGGCGAGGCGATCACGCCGTCGCTGAGCGGCGCCTCGCTGCTGGTCTCCGGGCAGGAGACGCCGGTGGTGATGAGCACCGTGGCGGTGCCCACCACCGTGCAGCCGATCACCCCGAGCCCCAGCCCGACTGCCAGCGCGTCGGCCTCCCCGGCCAACAGCACCCCCAGCGCCATCGCGCAGAATCGCGGCACCCTGTGGGCGCTGGCGCTGGCGGGCGTGATCGCCACCGCCGCCGGGGCCGTCGTCGCACTCAAGCGTTGAACACACAACCGACTAATGAACTGGAGTAGAAGATGAGCAAGGTCGCCTGCCGACGGGTGGTCACCGGGATCGACGACGCCGAGCGCGCCCTGACGGTGGAGATCGCCGACGGTCGGATCACCGCGGTGCGCGACGGGATCGAGCCCGACGCCCAGCTGCTGGACGGCTGCCTGGTGCCCGGCTACGTGGACACCCACAGCCACGGTGCCGCCGGCGCCGACTTCACCGATCCGGATCCGGCCAAGGTTGCCCGGGCGATCGAGCACCACCGGCGGCATGGCAGCACCACCCTGTTCGCCTCCACCGTGACCGCCCCGATGGACACCGTCGTGGAACAGATCATCCGGCTGCGCGCCGTGGTGGACGCCGACGAGCTGCAGGGAATCCACATCGAGGGCCCCTTCCTGGCAGAGGAACGCAAGGGCGCGCACCCCACCGAACTGCTGATGGACCCCACCCCGGAGGCGATCGAGCAGATCATCGCGGCTTCCGGGGGCGCTGGGGCATCGGGGGGTGCGGTGAAGATGATCACCCTCGCCCCGGAACGCGGCAACGGTTTCGGCGCGGTGCGGCGGCTGTGTGAGGCCGGGATCATCCCAGCCTTTGGCCATTCCGACGCCGATGCCGAGACCACCCGTCGGGCCATCGCGGAGGGGATGAATGTCGCCACCCACCTGTTCAATGCGATGCGCCCGATCCACCATCGCGAACCCGGCCCCGTGCCGGTGCTGCTGAACGATGCCAGCGTCCACGTGGAGTTGATCTGCGACGGGGTGCACCTCAATCCGGACATCGTTCGGCTGGCCATTGAATCCGCCGGCCAGGATCGGGTGCTGCTGGTCACCGACGCGATGAGCGCCACCGGCTGTGCCGACGGTCGCTACCAGCTGGGAGCGTTGCCCGTCGAGGTGAGCCAGGGCACCGCCCGGATCGTCAACCCCGACGGCAGCGCCGGCGCGATCGCCGGCTCCACCCTCACGATGGATCGCGCCTTCGCCTTCGTGGTGCGCTGCGGATACGGCATGGTCACCGCGTCGCGGCTGGCCAGCAGCAACCCGGCCCGCGTCCATGGACTGGCGGAAGTGGGTACGGTGGAGCCCGGCAAGTGGGCCGACCTCTGCCTGGTGGACGAGGCCGGCGAGCTGCGGTCCGTCATGCGGCGGGGGCAGTGGCTCGAACAGCCCTGACCTGAGATATTCGTGATCAGGACTCGCCGGTGATCTGGACTGCAGAGGGAGCACGCCGTGAATGAGCTGATCGACACGACCGAGATGTACCTGCGCACCATCTACGAGCTGATGGAAGAGGGCATCACGCCGCTGCGCGCCCGGATTGCCGAACGGCTGCACCAGAGCGGCCCCACCGTCTCCCAGACCGTGGCCCGGATGGAGCGCGACGGCCTGTTGACCGTGCACGGTGACCGGCGGATCGAGCTGTCCGAGCGCGGGCAGGAGCTTGCGGTGGCGGTCATGCGCAAGCATCGCCTGGCCGAACGGCTGCTGGTGGATGTGATCGGGCTGGACTGGAGTCGGGTGCACGAGGAGGCCTGCCGCTGGGAGCACGTGATCTCCGATGAGGTGGAGCTGCGCCTGGTGAAGATCCTCTCCAATCCGCAGGAATCCCCCTACGGGAACCCCATCCCCGGGCTGGAGGCCTTGGGTGGCGAGGCCACGGACGCGGCCTTCCGGGACGGCGTCGAGGCGCTGACCGACGTCCTCGGCGATGACTGGGTCACCGTGGTGCTGCGTCGGATGAGCGAGAACAGCCAGGCCGACACCGAGGCCCTGGAGGTGCTGGCCGGTGCCGGCATCACCCCCGGTGTGGAGCTGCGGGCATCGCGTCAGGCGGATGTGGTGGCGCTGCAGCGCGGCCAGAACACCTGTTGGATCCCCGGGATCGTGGCCGAGGGCCTGTTCGTGAGCAGGGCATGACGACGGACCACCGATGATCTCCTCGGCAGCGTTGATCGCGCTGTGCGAGCAGCACTGGTACGACGCGGCACTGTCCATGCTGGCCGGGAGGCTGCGCGCCGACGACACCGATCCGGCGATCGTCGAGGCGCACCGGCTGGCCAGCGTGGCGCAACGCGTGCTGTCGCTGGATGCGGAGGATTTTGCGGAGCTTGCCACGACGGTGCCGGACCGGCCGTGGGCCGAGCGGCTCGCGGCTTCCGGCTTCCCGCACGGCCCGCGGGATGCCCAGCGCGGCGCCCTCGGCTCACTGGTGCCGTTGTACGAGCTGATGCTGGAGGTGCTCAACCTGCGCTCCGAACGCGGCGAGCCGCAGAGCCTGGTGGTCACCGCGCACCTGATCGCGGAGTACCTGTGCCAGTTGGGCTGGCAGACCAGGTTGGGGCACGGCGGCGATCCGCTGCGGATGGCCGACCAGGTGGGTGAGCGCTGGGGCACCGACGACCCGAGCTGTCCGCACAATTCGGCGATGCGGGCCACCGCCAAGCGTGCGGTCAACGCCGCGCAGGGTGACCAGGTGGGCTTCACCAGTTACCTGGACAAGTTCCACTCCCGGTTGGGCGACACCCTGGCGGTGTGCGCGATGAACCACCTGACCATCGAGGCGGGGGAGCGGCCCGACGTCGGGCCCACCTGCCCCAATCCCTGTGGCTGGGCGCTGCAGGGCAGCCGCGACGAGCGACGTGACCTGGACGGCCGACTGCGCCTGGCGCTGATCTACCTGGACAGTCCGTTGGTGGCCCTGCGGCACCACGCCCCCGTGGGGCACTTCTTCGGCGTACCGTCGGTGACCGAGATATCCGAGGGCTGGCTGCGCACCTGGGAGAAGCTGACCGCCCCATGGGCCGACGGCTCCAACCCGCTGATCGGGGCGGTGCCGACCGATCCCGACGAGGCGCTGCCCGGCCTGTCCGCGCTGATCACCACCGTCGCCGGCCAGCGGATTGGGCAGGGCACCCTGCTGCGGGAGATCGGCGACGACATCATCGCCGCCCTCCGCGAGGCCCGCAGCTGAGGCCGGCGAAGCGTCCCTCGACAGGCTCGGGGACCGTGGTGGGGTGGGCTCGGAGGTGACCACGATGGCCGAGCCTGTCGAGTCCCCTCCCGTCTCAACCCGCAGCTGACTAGTGTGGTGCCCATGGACGACTGGAACTCCTACCTGGCGGATTTCCATGCGGAACGGCCTGGGATCGCCGACGCGATCCTGACCCGCTGCATTTCCGGGCATCACAACCCCTATCGCTGGCTGGCGCGGGCGGTCAGTGCCTCGGCCAGCACGGTGCTGGACATCAGGTGCGGTGCGGGGGCGATCGGCCGGGAGCTGGAGGCAGACGGGCGTACCGTGCTGGGGATCGACCGTTCCTTGGCCGAGTTGCGCAGCGCCACCGGCCCGGGGCCCTTTGTCCAAGGGGATGTCCGGGCGCTCCCCTGTGCCGACGGCTGCTTCGACGCGGTGGTCAGTACCTTGGGCTGGGCGATGGTCCATCCGACGGGCGACTTCCTGGACGAGGTCGCCCGGGTACTGCGCCCCGGCGGTGTCTTCGTCGGGCTGGTGCCGACCCTGCGCCCGTTGAACGTGGCGGACATGAAGGTGGTGGGGCAGCTCGCCAGGATGCTGCAGGCCACGCCGCAGTTCCCCAGCAGCGTGGAACTCAAGGTGGGCAAGGTGCTGGAGCATCACGGGCTGCGCAAGGCCGAGGATGCGCGCGAGCGTTAT
The DNA here is from genome assembly GCF_038433135.1 of Luteococcus sp. H91. NCBI lineage: Bacteria > Bacillati > Actinomycetota > Actinomycetes > Propionibacteriales > Propionibacteriaceae > Luteococcus > Luteococcus sp. H91. The sequence goes on from NZ_JBCDMV010000002.1 coordinate 392,615, forward strand.
CACTACGACGTCGCCAACCGGGCCGATGCCGAGTTGCTGGTCAGCGGCTTCCATCTGCCCGACGTCGATCCCGCCCGGATCCAGCAGACCGTCGACTGGATGGTGAAGCGGGCCGACAAGCACGGCGTGCTGCAGGTGCCGGTACCGCTGCGCCGGATCGTCGCCTTGAAGTGAGTCGCGGACCTGAGCGTTGCTTCCGCCCGGAATATCCGGTGATGGGGCATCGTTGAGAGTGCGATGGGCGCGGTACCCGCGCCCCGACCCGTACCGAAAGGGACAACTGATGGCTCCCGTGGCCCTGAACACCGACACCTTCGCCAGCACCATCAAGGACGACGAGATCGTCCTGGTGGACTTCTGGGCCTCCTGGTGTGGCCCGTGCATGCGCTTCGCCCCGATCTACGACGAGGCCTCGGGCCGGCATGAGGACGTGACCTTCGCCAAGGTGGACACCGAGGCCGAGCGCGATCTGGCCGCCGGGCTGGAGATCACCTCCATCCCCACCATCATGGCCTTCCGCCAGGGAATGCTGGTCTTCCGCCAGTCCGGCCTGTTGAACGGCTCGCAGCTGGACAAGCTGGTCGAGCAGATCAAGGGTCTGGACATGGAGACCCTGAAGCAGCAGGCTGCCCAGCAGGGCTGATCCCAGGAGTGCCCGCGACGCGGGTGGTGGGGTGGACGGATTCGCTCGCCCCACCCGCGTCGACATATCCTGTCCCGAGCGCCAACTGGCGCCGTGGCCCTGTAGCTCAGGGGATAGAGCAACGGTTTCCTAAACCGTGTGTCGGAGGTTCGAATCCTCCCAGGGTCGCCACCTGCCACAGCCTCGACCGTGGGCCTGAGGACGCGCTGAAGTCGCCCTCGCCAACCAACGGGCGAGCTTGGGTCTGACCCTCCCCTTCCTAGGGTTGTCCAAGAAGGCGACGCCGCGCGTCGCATGTCTCCTGGGGGTGGGTAGACGGCTTCGGCCCTGCGCGCGGCGTCGCTTTCCTTGTGCCCGAGGCGCCTCCGGGCGCACGCACAGCGGGGCCCGGCGCGGCCGGGACCACGACACTCTAGGATCGAACCCATGAGTGCCAACGGTCTAGAACTCGCCCAGGACAAGATGCGCACCGCGGGGGTCAGCGACGCTGCCGTCGAGGTGTTCAGCCACTACTACCACCAGCTGGAATCCGGCGCGACGGGGCTGATCCGGGAGGACAGCATCGAGCCGATGAGCGCGCCGCCGATGCTCGACGACGTCGAGATCACCGAGGAACAGGCGCGCGAGGCCATGCGCAATACGGTGATCATCAAGCTCAATGGCGGGCTGGGCACCTCGATGGGCCTGGACAAGGCCAAGAACCTGCTTGAGGTGCGCGACGGCAAGACCTTCCTGGACATCATCGTCCAGCAGGTGCTGGCCGCCCGTGAGCGCTATGACGCCAGGGTTCCGCTGTTGCTGATGAACTCCTTCCGCACCCAGGACGACACTCTGGCGGCGCTGGCCAAGTACCCGGAGCTGTCCATCGAGGGGCTGCCGCTGGACTTCCTGCAGAACCAGGAACCCAAGCTGCGTGCAGACGACCTGACGCCGGTTGAATGGCCGGCGGATCCGACGCTGGAATGGTGCCCGCCCGGCCACGGCGACCTGTACCCGGCGCTGCTCGGCTCCGGCGTGCTGGATGCCTTGCTGGAGCAGGGATTCCGCTACGCGTCGGTGAGCAATGGTGACAACCTGGGGGCCGCGCCGGATGCCCGCGTCGCCGGTTGGTTCGCCCAGTCGGGCGCCCCCTATGCCGCCGAGGTGTGCGTGCGCACCATCAACGACCGCAAGGGAGGCCACCTGGCCGTCCGCAAGGCCGACGGCCAGCTGGTGCTGCGCGACACCGCCCAATGCGCGCCGGAGGAGATGGACTACTTCACCGACGAGCACCGTCACCCCTTCTTCCACACCAACAACCTGTGGATGGACCTGCAGGTGGTGCGCGACACGTTGGTGGAGCGCAAGGGGGTGCTGGGGCTGCCGATGATCCGCAACGAGAAGACCGTCGACCCGGCGGATTCGTCGTCGCCGAAGGTGATCCAGGTGGAGAGCGCGATGGGCGCGGCGATCGAGGTCTTCGCCGGCGCGCAGGCGATCTGCGTCGGGCGGGACCGCTTCCTGCCGGTGAAGACCACCAACGAGCTGCTGCTGTTGCGCTCCGACCTGTACGAGCTGGACGAGGCCGGTCATCTGGTGGCGCAGGCCAAGACCCCGGCGATCAAGCTGGACAAGCCCTACAAGCTGGTGCAGGACTTCACCCGGCTGATCCCGCAGGCGCCCTCGTTGAAGCGGGCCAGCTCGCTGAGCGTCAACGGCGAGGTCACCTTTGGCCGGGATGTGACGGTGATCGGCGATGCGACGGTGACCGCCGCGGCCCCCGCGAGGCTCCCCGACGATACCGTGCTGCAGGGTGACGTCGAGCTCGGCGAGTGACCCCCGAAGGCTCCAAGCTGCTGACGGCCGTGGCGCTCGCCCTCACCGGCGAGCGCCCGGCCATTCCGCTCTGCGCGGACAGCACCGACGAACTGGTGGCAGCCCTGGCTGAGCTCGGATGGGACGCGGCGCGGGTGCAGGAACTGCGACGTCGGTGCCAGGGCGACGAGGAACCGTGGCCCTTTCCGGTGCCGCGGGATGTGCTGGTGGCGGTTGGATTCGCCCGCTACGCTGCGGTCCTTTCCCAAGTGCGCGGCAGATTGGGGGTCGATGGGTTGGTGGGAACCATCCGTCGTGGGCCGACGGTGATCGGTCCGGCAGAGCAACGGCTGCTCGCCGAGCGCCCACCGCACCACGGCCCGGTGGGATGAGCTCGTCGAACGGCGTCCTTCGTCAGATTGAAGGAGATAAATATCACTCGATGAGTAATTTAACTTGCGTTCGAGAGGTTGATTGGGTGAAGTTGCCTCTGCGTTGACCACTGCCCGGGGGAGTGGTCAATGATCGCAGATCGGTCCCCGGTCCCCGGTCTCCGGGGCCGGGGATCAGGTCTCTTCACCACCCATTCGGATGATTGGAGAGCGGGATGGTCAGCGCTGACGTCTCTGACGTGCCCGAGGGCGAAAGTTCCTTCGCGAGCATGCTGTGTGATGCGATCGCGCACCAGTCATTGAGTCTGGACGAGATCCGTGATCGGCTGCATGCGGCCGGGACTCCCGTCTCCCGGGCGACGCTGAGCTATTGGCAGAATGGCCGCTCGCTTCCCAGCCGGGAGGGGTCGCTGAAGGCGGTGGCCGAGTTGGAGAAGATCCTCAACCTGGCGGTCGGCCAGCTCTCCGGAGCCCTGCCGGCCGGTGCGCTGACCTGGTGGGACGGGGTCAGGCAGGCCGCCGTGCCGGATCAGGCCGAGGCGCTGATGGAGACAATGGGCATGTCCCTGCAGGGCCGTCACAGCGTCGAGTACCTGCGCGACGGCATCCAGGTGCCGGCCGACCGACTCTGGCAGTTCGAGACGACCGAACAGGTCTTGCGGGCGGAGGTGGATGGCCTGGACCGGGTGCCGGTCGTCTTCCGGATGAACTTCCTGGAGGAACCGCCACCCCTGATCGAACCCATCGCCGGATGTGAGCTGGGCAGGGTGGTGCAACTGGATGATGAGGGGTTGCTGGCGGGCGAGCTGCTGCTGCCCCGTCCCCTCCAGGTCGGGGAGCTGCACATGCTGGAGTATCGGTTGGTCTGGGAGATGCAGCCCGGGGAGTCCGAGGGCGGTTTCACCCGAGTCCTGCCGAGGACCATGAGTTTTCTGGTGATCGACGTCCAGATCGACGGAGAACCGCCAGTCAGCGCCAGCTACTTCACCGCCCCGCATGCCGTCAGCGGGCAGTGTGGCTCTGCCGCCGCAGACCTGCGCCAGCAGCTCCCGCCGCAGAATCACCTGCAGGTGACGCTCAACCGGCCAACACCCGGATCGCACGGAATTGCCTGGGGGTTCTGATCACGTCCAGGGAGCAGAGGGTGCATCCTGATCTGGTGCGCTTGGTGAACCATGACAGCGATGACGGGGGCTCGCCTCTGGTGGAGCCCGACACCTTCGCCCATCGGCTGGGGGAGGCGGTGGCGGCCAGTCCTCTCACCCTCGACGCCCTGAGCTCGCGGCTGGGGCAGTTGGGGACGCCGGTGACCATCGCGACGCTGAGCTACTGGCGTTCCAGCCGCTCGGTGCCCACCCGACGGAAGTCCCTGCGGGCGGTGGAACACCTGGAGAACCTGTTGGGTCTGGCGCCGGGCTGGCTGGTCAGCGCTCTGCCGGCTGCCGCGGCCGACGGCTGGGATCCGGTGGCGATGCTGCCGCCCAATCCGCGGCTGATGACGGCGCTGGACGGTCTGGGGCTGGATCTGCGTCGCCGCAGTTCCACGGATCTGGTGCGGGACCGGCTGCAGATCACGCCCGGAGCCCGGACCCATGAGGTGCGACAGCTCATCCGGGTGGAGGCCGACGAGTTGCTCCGGGTGGCCGTCATGGTTGCCATGGAGAGTGGACAGCACCTGGGGGAATTGGAAGGGCTGGGTGGGGCCGTGGTGGAGGACATGGTGGAGCTGCCCGCCCAGGGGGCGGGCGATGCGACCCTGGTGATCGCCCGATTGGAGCTGCCCCGACGGTTGGTTCGTGGCGAACGGTGCGACTACGGCTACCGCTACCGGATCGATTCGCTGGCGGCCTTCCCGTCCGAGACGTCGATCGCGCGCTCCGCCCGCACTCCGCTGCTGCTGCAGGAGGTGACCTTCCACGACGAGCTGCCCCAGCGGGTTGAATATGTCTGCCAGCCCTATCGGTCAGCACCCGACGAGGCCAGTCAGGTGGTTAGCCTGCCCAGCGGCCGCAGCATCCAGCACTGCCAGCGCGACGCCCTGGCCGGGGTGCATGTGATCCGCTGGCGCTGAGCGGCCGGTCAGCGATGGTCCGGGCTGGACGACAGTGCATCGGGATTGGTCGCGACATGGAGAAACCCCGCTGCCCGGAGGGGCAGCGGGGTTTCTTGGGTGCCGCGGATGCGGCACGGAGTTTCTCGAGCTCAGGCGTTGCGCTGCGAGGCCATCAGATCGCGGATCTCGGCAAGCAGGCCCTCGGTGGTCTCGCCCTCTTCGGCCGGAGCCATGAAGCGGGACTTGGCGGCTTCGTACGGCTTCACGATGAAGAAGTACAGGATGAAGGCGAGGATGAGGAAGGCGACCAGAGCGGTCAGGAAGGGGCCGACGGTGGAGAGGCCGAAGATCTTCCAGTCGTCAAAGTTGGGGGCGCCGCCAGCCTTCGACAGCAGCTCCATGATGACCTTGGTGAAGGCGGTGACGAGGGTGGCGAAAGCGCCACCGACGATGAAGGCGACGGCCATCTCGATGAGATTGCCACGCAGCACGAAATCCTTGAAACCCTTCATGGGTTACTCCTTTCAGGAAACAGGAGACCCTGGGTGGGCCTGAATACTGTCACGACGTCAAGACTAGGGGACTTTTCGGGGTTGCCTTGACCACACCAATGTGTGTCGGTGGTGTATGGGCAAACATTTGGTGACTGGCCGGTGACGAATGACCGCTCAGCATTTCGGCTCACCCCAGCGTGATCCCGAGCCCCTGCCCGGTGGCGAAAGCGGCCAGTCGGGACGCGACCTCCGGGGGCGCGGACACCACCACCAGGCCGGCCGACGACTGCCCGGACAGACCGGTGCCCCCGGCCTCCGGGTTGGGCAGGGCCGCCACCCGAACCCGGCTGGCTAGGGTGATCACCTGCCCGTCGGTGCCGCCATTGACCACCGTCACTCGGTCTCCCACCTGCACCAGGGACAGCGCAGAGGCGTCGGCCACCCGGAAGGGCACCAGCTGTTCACCCCGCCCCGGGGAGAGGCTCGCCGAGACCGTCGAGGCCCGGGTGAACGGGGTGCCCCGCGTGATCGGCGCGGCCAACATCTTGCCGATCAGTTCCGATGAGGCCGTTGCGGCGTGTTGCGGCGCCAAACCCTCCGGGAAGTACCCGGGCAACAGGTCCTTGGCGGTCAGCACGTGCCCGCCCGGCAACTCCGCAGCCGCCACCAGAACGCTCTGAGTGGGAGCCTGGGGCGGGGACAGTGACGCCAGGCCCGCCAGCACCGCGACGGCGGCCAACAGCGCGGCCAGAGGACGACGGTGCCAGCGCACGGCACGGGAGACCTTGTTCAGCAGATCGGTGGTTTGCACGTCCACAGTGTGTGCAAACGGCCCGATGTCGCGTCACCCATCCACAGGGGTGCTGGGCCCGGGGCCCCTGTGGACAACTCCCGTGGCCGGGTGGCGGCCGGTCAGGGGGTCAGGATGCAGGGGTCGAGCTGGCGGTGCTGGAAGCGCTGCTCGACGCGGTGCCGGCGGCCGGCTTGCTCTCCTTGGGGCCCTGCTTGGGGCTGCTCTGGTCGGGCTTGGTCGCCCCGGACTCGCCACCGGTGCTGGCCGGCGCGGCGGCCGCGGAGGAGCCCTTGGTCCGGTTGTCCGTCGCATAGAAGCCGGAGCCCTTGAAGACGATCCCGACGGCGTTGTACAGCTTGCGCAGGGCGCCGCCGCAGTCCTCGCACACGGTCAGGGCCGGGTCGCTGAACTTCTGCACCCGCTCGATCTCGACGCCGCACTCGGTGCAGCGGTACTGGTAGGTAGGCATGGTCCTCTTCACCTGGTTGGTCACGCGTCCGGGCGGCGATGGCTCGTCGGGCGGGCGAAAACTGCTGAATTGTATCCAGCCGGGCGTCCGGCGCCGAAATCGTCCAAGCGTGGGCTCTGGTTCGAGGTTCCGTCAGGCGCTGCAGCGGATCAACTCGTCGGGCAGCAGCAGCGCGTCCACCCGGCGATCATGCGGTTCGGTGGGCAACTCGGGCAGCACCTCGTCGCCGTTTAGCAACATCCACACCTGGGCGTCGTCCCGACGGTGGGCCAGCGCCCGGTCGTACCAGCCACCACCCACTCCCAGCCGCCAACCGTCGCGGGTGCCCGCCAGCCCGGAGCAGAGCACCAGCTCCGCCTGGGCCAGGGCCTCGGCGCCCAGCGCCTGTCCGTCGGGCTCCGGGATGCCCCACAAACCCGGCCGCAGCCGCGCCGGGCCCTCGAAGAAGGCCCAGGCCGGGTCATGGCGTGGCCCATCGGCGGTGGGGGAGAGCACCGGCACCAGCAGCCGGTGGCCGAGCGTCCACAGCGCGGTGACCAGCTCGATCGTCCCCGGCTCGGGGTTGCTGGCGTGTGGCGGCACGGAGAGATAGCAGGAGATGGTGGTGGGTTCCACATCCCGCAGCGCGGCCAGCACCAGCCCGGTGCGGGAGCGGTCGTCGGCCAGCCGTGCGGAGGCGGGACGGGCGCGGCGGGCGGCACGCACCCGCTCCCGAATCTGCTGCTTGCTGCACCCGTCGAGGCCTTCGGAGCTCATTCGCCTATCGTATGGGCCATGGTTTCGTTGCGCCGCAAGAGGCAAGCCGAGCAAGAGGTGGCCGTACCGTCCGACGTCGAGGACAAGCCCGAGGAGCCGGCGCCCACCCTGCCCGAGCCGCCTGCCCCCACTGCGTCCGGACTACGACGGATGCAGGATCACCGGGATTACCTGTTGTCGTTGGTGGAGCCGCTGCCCGCCTTCGGGATGAGCCTGCTGGACGCCTGGAACCTGACGCTGTGCGAGGACATCTCCTCCGAGGTGGATCTGCCCGGCTTCGAGAATTCCCAGATGGACGGCTACGCCGTGCGCGCCGCCGACGTCTGGGAGGCCAGCGAGGAAGACCCCGCGACGTTGACGGTGGCGGCCCACGTCGCCGCCGGTGAGGCCGCCGCACCGCTGCCCGAGGGGCAGGCGATGAAGGTGATGACCGGCGCCCCCATCCCGGAAGGGGCCGACGCCGTGGTGCCGGTGGAGTCCACCGACAATGGCGCCGAGCAGGTGCAGATCACCGAGCCGGTGCTTGCCGGGGCCCACATCCGTCGTCGGGGCTCGGACATCACCCGCGGGAGCCGCCTGCTCTCCCGTGGGCAACAGCTCGACGCCCGCAACATCGGCCTGCTGGCCGCGGCCGGCGTCGACAAGGTGTTGGCCCGTCCCCGGCCCCGCGTCGTGGTCGTCTCCACCGGAGCCGAACTGGTGGAACCGGGCCGCGAACTGAGCGCACCGGGACAGATCCATGACGCCAACAGCTACCTGCTGGCCGCAGCAGCCAGGGCCGAGGGCTGCCAGGTGTGGCGGGTGCAGGTGCCCTCCGACGAACCCGAAGACGTGCGTCAGGTGATCAACGACCAGCTGATCCGCGCTGACCTGATCATCACCACCGGCGGCGTCAGCAAGGGCGACCACGACGTGGTGAAGGAGGTGATGCCCTGTCTTGGGCCGTGCGACTTCGCCGAGGTGGCGATGCAGCCGGGCAAGCCACAGGGCGTCGCACTGATCGGCGACGACCAGGTGCCGGTGGTGATGCTGCCCGGCAATCCGGTCAGCTGCTACGTGAGCTTCCACGCCTTCGTCCGGCCGTTGATCCGCACCCTGATGGGTCTGGAGCCGGTCAACCACCGCCCGGTGCAGGCGGTTGCCGGGGCGGACATGCAGTCGGTCAAGGGCAAGCTGCAGTTCGCCCGCGGCCGGGTCAGCGAGCGCGACGGGCAGCTGGTGGCCGAGCTGGTGGGTGGGCATTCCTCGCACCTGCTGGGCAGCCTGGCCGCCAGCAATGCCCTGGTACTGCTGACGGAGGATGTCGAGTTGGTGGCGGCAGGTTCACCCGTGACGGTGTGGCGGTTGGGCAATGACTGAGCGCCCGGTCTTTCGTCCCAGTTCCATCGACGACTTCATCCCGGAGGTTGCCCGCATGACCCGCCACGACGGCCCCGAACCGCAGCCCTTCCCGCACCTGAGCAGCAGCGGCGAGGCCCGGATGGTCGACGTCAGCGACAAGCAGGTCACCGCCCGCTCGGCCACCGCCAAGGGCGTCGTGCTGCTCAGCGACGCATGCCTGGCCGCCCTGCGTGGCGGCGACGTGCCCAAGGGCGACGCCCTGGCCGTCGCCCGGATCGCCGGCGTGATGGGCGCCAAGAAGACCGCAGACCTGATCCCGCTGTGCCACCCGCTGCCGCTGACCGGCGTCGACGTGCACCTGGAGATCATCGATGCCGGGGTGGAGATCACCGCCACCGTCCGCACCACGCATCGCACCGGGGTGGAGATGGAGGCGCTGACCGCCGTCTGCACCGCCGCGCTGGGGCTGGTGGACATGGTCAAGGCCGTCGACAAGCACGCCCGGCTGACCGATGTCAGGGTCACCGCCAAGAGTGGCGGCCGTAGCGGTGACTGGACCGAGCCGTGACCACTGCTGGGGATCTGGGACGCGCGGTGGTGATCACCGCCTCCGACCGCGCCGCGGCCGGTGAGTACACCGACCGTTCCGGTCCGCTGGCCGCGCAAGGCCTGGCCGCGATGGGTTTCGCGGTGGATCCGGTGGTGCTGGTGCCCGACGGAGAGCCCGTCGGGGCCGCTGTCGCAGAGGCCGTTGCCGCGGGCGCCAGCGTCGTGCTGACCACCGGCGGTACCGGCCTGGCGCCGCGGGACCTGACCCCCGAGGTCACCCGACCGCTGCTCACCCGCGAACTGCCGCACCTGGCGGCGCTGATCGCACAGCGCGGCGTCGAGGCCGGGGTGCCCACCGCGGTGCTCTCCCGCGGGCTCGCCGGTTTGGCCGGGCGGACGGTGGTGGTGAACCTGCCCGGCTCGGCCGGGGGAGTGCGCGACGCCCTGGCCGTGCTGGAACAGGTGCTGCCACATGCCGTCGCCCAGGTGCGCGGGGGCGACCACTGAGATGGGTCTGTTGTCATGAGCGGTGACAGCCGCCTCCCGGAGGGTGTGGACTTCCCGGCCAGTCATTCCTGGCCGGTGGAACTGCGCTGCGGGCCGGTGGTGCTGCGGCCGCTGCGCCGCTCGGATCGTCGGGTCTGGTCCCAGGTGCGGGAGCGCAATGCGGCCTGGAACGGCCCGTGGGATGCCACCCCGCCCTCGGGCACGCAGCGGGGGGTTGCCAGCTTCCCGGAGATGGTGCGGGTCTTCGACCGTCAGGCCAAACAGGATGCCAGCCTGCCTTTTGCGATCTGCTTCGACCCGGCCTGGCCCGCGGCCGAGACCAAGCCGCGCAAGCTCCCCGTGGCCGGGCAGTTGACGGTGAGCAGCATCACCTGGGGTTCGGCCCACTTTGCGCACTGCGGCTACTGGGTTGACCAGGCGCTGGCCGGCAAGGGCGTCGTGCCCACCGCGCTGGCCCTGGCCACCGACTACTGCTTCCAGGTGATGGGCCTGCACCGGATGGAGGTCAACATCCGCCCGGAGAATGCCAGGAGCCTGCGGGTGGTGCAGAAGTTGGGGTTACGCGACGAGGGGCTCCGCGAGCGCTACCTGCACATCGACGGAGACTGGCGAGACCACCGATCCTTCGCGGTGTGTGCGGAGGATGTTCCCGAGGGGCTGCTGGTGCGCTACCTGGCCAACCACACACCCGGTTGGCGGGCCGGCTGAGCGGCATTTGTCGGCGTGTTGGGCGGGAAAGATAGCCCTCGTCGCGAATTGCCACAACCAATGCCTCGACACTCCGTTGAGGGTCACGGATGAGGGTGGCGCTTCCCCCTAGCCTTGGGCGCGTGACGGGACTGTTCTATGTGGTTATTGCTCTGGGGTGGATTGCCTACCTCGTCCCGTCCTTCGTCGCCCGGCGCGATGGTGTGGACGCGGATGAACTTGAGGTGCTGGATCGCTTTGGCGAGTCGGCGCGGATGATCGCGCCCTCCGGGATCGTGATGGGTGACGAGGCCGACGTGTCGACCCCGCTCACCCGTCGGGCCGCCCGCGCCGACATCCGAGACACCGCTCGTCGCGCCGCCCATCGTCGACGCAATGTGGTGCTGGGCCTGCTGGGTCTGACCGCGATTGCCGGTGCCGGGGTTGCCTTCGACGCGGTGGTCTGGTGGACCCCGCTGGTTCCCTTCACCATGCTGCTGGCCCTCCTGATGGTGGCCCGGTTCAGCGTCGTACGTCTCAACGCCGTCCTCGACGAGCGGCTGGCCGAGCTGGAGACCGACTGGCGCGAGGACACCATCAGCTTCGAGGTGCCCGCCACGCTGCGCACCGGCGGCATCTCCACGGACTCCACCGAGCTGTCGATCGAGATCAGCGCTCCGATCAACGGCATGACCGGCAGCCTGTGGGAGCCGATCCCGGTGACCGTCCCCACCTACGTCAGCAAGCCGATGGTGCCCCGCACCGTGCGCACCATCGACCTGTCCGCCCCCGGCCCGCTCACATCGCAGGATCCGGTGGTGGCCGAGGCCCCCGAGCGCACCGACGAGGGCTTCACCGCCGACGAGGAACGCCGCCGCGCCGTCGGTGAGTGACCTCACTTGGACGGGCACTCACAAGGGGTGCTACCCTTCTTCTTGCTGCTCGTCAGCTGACAACTGAAAACTTGGGGCATTGGCGCAGTTGGTAGCGCGTCTCGTTCGCAATGAGAAGGTCAGGGGTTCGAATCCCCTATGCTCCACGTAAGTAGAGAAAATCGAAACTTGCCCCGCCTGATGGCGGGGCAGTTTTGTTTCTCCGGTGATGTTGGTCGGAGCGTCGGCGTCGAGGTGGGCCAGGATGCTGGATGCGGGCTCGTCGGGTGTGTAGGTGGCGTTCTCTTCGTCGTCGATGGTGATGCGGGTGAACAGGGCGCGGTTGAGGATGCGTCGTTCGGCTGGTTCGCACTTGTTGTAGAGGTCGTCACATCCAACGACGCAAACACGACTCACTGATCCCCAGATCACGGGCGACCCTGGCGACCGGTTCACCTTGGGCGACCAACTCAGCAGCTCGAAGCCGGAACTCCAGCGGCTTCGCAACAGGCATCACGGACTCCTTCCCTGAGGCCATCACACCCCAGAATCGGTGTCCGGAAAAGCGGGTCAGGCTCCGCCGCGTGTCACTCAGCGTGCGGTCAGCTCTCCTCGTCCTCGAGTGACTCCTCGACCGAGGCGACCCATTCCTGGAAGGGGTCGGGTTCAGGCTGCACCGTCAGCTCGTCGGCACAGTGGGGGATCGTCACTCCCAGCTCGTCGACCAACCAGCTCCTCAGGTGGTGGTTGACGTACTCCTCCTCGACGTCGTCGGCCCCCATCTCCCCGAGGGTCAGTTCGAAGTGCCCGACCGCGAGCGCGCGGAGGAAGTCGGTGGTGGTGGCGAAGGCGCTGCCGAAGTCGTCGCCGATGATCACAACCTGTTGCTCGCCCGTGTCGTTGAGCCACCAGGCGGCGTGCGTCCCGTCACTACCGATCTGGCAGAACTGGTAGAGGCGATCCGCGAAGGCGTCGTCGCGATCGTCCTGCAGCATTCCCAGATTGAGGGCAAGATCCATTGAGCCCTCGTTGGTGAAGATGGCGGTCGTGACGCCCGCTTCGGGCGGGTATGGGGCAACCGTGGGCGTCACGGCATCCAGGTCGTCGCACCATCCGCGTTCCTCGCACCAGTCCAGCAGGCGACCCAGCTCCGGTGGGAGTTCCATTCCGCTCGGCAGTTCCCCAGCGATCTTCTGGCCCAGAATGCTCATGGCTCCATCCTAGGTCTGGTGGGGGCTGGTCAGTGGTGGTGTGGCTGGATCGACCGAGACGGGTACTTGCAGACGCCACGCGAGAGGGGGAGTGGTCAGGGGCTGATCGTCACCAGTCCCGCCTCGTGCGCCGACTACGCCAGACGGAGGTCGTAGGTGGCCAAGGCCTCGGCCTGCAGGTCGATCGCGGCCGCGAGGAGGAGAGCGTAGAGGGAGCGCAGGTTCACGACCGGCACCAGCCCCGCATGGGTGAACTGGGCCGGTTCGATCGCGGACAGCGACACTTTCAACCAGAACCGCGCCAGCCTCGACCTCGCGCAGGATCTCACCGCTTTCGTTGCGCATCTCGCGTTGGCTGATGGTCCTCATGCCCCCGGCGTAGCAAGTGCGTAGCATCATCGGGCTGGTCTGCGAGTGAGTCGTGGTGCGCACCGACCCGCGGGAAACAGGCGTTCGAGGTGGATATGCCTCGTGGGCCGGATTTCCTGCGGGATTGAGCGCGGGAGGCCGCCGAGCCAAGCCTGATCCGTCTGGCCCGACTGTTCGCACAGCGTCCCCTTCAGTAGCGGTGAGCTGTGTTCGTGGCCGCTTCTTTGGTTCGGCCGAAGTGCCGATAAGCGAGTACTCAGCCTCACCGCGCGAAATGGGTGGACGCGAGGCGCCCATGATGAAAACCAGCAGTGCGAGGGCCGCGATGGCTCCGGTGCGACCCCATGGGAGGACGAGCGCGAACTGTGAAGCATCTCGCGGGTTCACGAGCACCGGCCCGGAGAAGGGGACTTCGGTGTCGTCCGGCCCCAGACCCGCGAACTCGTGGCGGTGCGTTTCGCCATCGGGTCCGGCGACCTCGACGAGCCAGGCCATGCGTGTCCAGGGCGAGTCCTCCATGATGTAGCGCCGAACCGCCACCACGGTGCCGGCCCCGGAATGCCAGTCTGTCAGCACATGCCAGATGTGGGACAAGGGTGCCGTGGTCCCGGCGACCTTAGACTGGTGGCATGTCGGTTCCAACGTTCGTCGAAGGCCTGACCGAGGGGCTTCGCGACAGGGGTTACACCCCGCAGGCCCGCTCGGGATCGGTCTTCGCGTTCTCCCGACCGGTCGACGAAGGCGTCACCGCCTGGCTACACCTCAGCATCAATCGAGCCGGGAACATCCTTACGACCGTAGGCGTGCGCTTCGACGCTGTGCAGGAGATCTATGCTCCCGCCGCTGACGAGGCGAACAATCCGCAAAGGACCACGCTCTTCCAACCCCTGTCGGGCCTGTTGTGGCCAGCGGAGGGCTATCAGTCATGGCGTCTTGGGCAAGGTGACGACGAGGCCGTGCGACAGCGGCTGCTCCGCGACATTGATCGAGCATGCGAGCCCTGGATCGCGCGGCGCCAGTCGCTCCACGCGGTGCTGGAGGGCTTGGACGAGAACGAGTCCGACGTGTGGTCGGCGGGATATCTGCGGCCCATCGTCCTGCACTTGTTGGGTCGTGACGCGGAGGCCGTCGCTGCCCTGGATGCGCGGGTGGCTGCCATCGCCCGGGAGCCGGACTACCCCGTGGCACGCACGTTCCGGGCTTTCGCCCGCCAGTACCGAGCCGAACTCGCCTCTCCCTCCGAGGAGACGCCCGCCTGACAGCCGATGCGTCGACCGCGCCAGCGCGTCAGCCGAGCAGGCCCAGGCGCTCCAGGGCATCGACGGTGCGGGCCACGCCGTCCTCTCCCCCCAAGGTCCACCAGGCAAGAGATTCCTGCCCCGTCACAAGAGGGGCAGTTTCATTTCTTGTCGGTTCTCTCGCACGCGGCCAGGTCAAGGATGTGGTCGGCGCAGGCCGCTGGCCCGTCGAGTCGCCCTGCGACAGCGGCCAGCTCGCGGGCCTTGGTGCGCAGGGACTCGTCGTCGAGCAGCCGGGCGACGATTCCGGGGAAGTGGCCACGGAGCAGATCCCCCGCGGTGAACCGGAGCGCATTGCCGTGCCGGACACACTCGTCCAGGTTGCAGCGCTGTTCCAGCTGCAGGCCGATCCCGGCGAAGGGTGCCCCGGAGGCGCAGGCGGTCTGCACGGTTCCCTCGCCGCCGTGAATGATCGACGCGTCCACCAGCCCCGCCAGTCGATGGGCGGGCAGGAAGTCGAAGACCCGGATCCGTGGTGACAAGGCTGCACGGTCTCGGTCATCCAGGAAGCGACCGGCCGTGGTCACCACGTCCAGCCCCATCCGGTCCAGCTCGGTCAGGATTCGTCGAGCCAAACCGGCATTGCCGGACGAGCCCAATCCGACGTACACCGCAGGGCGCTGTCGGTCAGCCAGCGCCGCCACCTCTGACGGCAGTTCCTCGTCGCTTCGGGCATAGACCGGCCCCACCGCCACCTCGCCCGGGGCGAGCGGCCGTCCGTCGAGCAGCGGAAAAAGCGAAGCGATCAGGTCGACGTCGGCGGCCATCGCGTCCAGCGTGGTGCGGGGGAGCTCCAGCCCGTGCTCGCGGGCGACCCGTCGGAAGGCCGACGGCTGCCATGTCACCCGCGGTGCGGCGATCCGCGCCAGCCCTCCCGCCAGGCGATTGCCCGACTGGGGCAGCCGGCCATCACCGGCCAGGACGGGCAGCGTGCGGGCGGCGGCCAGATGGCCACGGCTCAGCGGGAAGGGTTTCACGTAGGCCAGCGGCACTCCGGCAATCCGAGCGGACAGGAAGATCGACAGCGTGCTGCCAATCACGATCGCGTCCGGTTGCCAGCGTCGGATCAGTTCCAGCTCGCTGGCCACCCGGCGGCGGATCACCGACGTCGTGAAGGGATGGCGCAGGCTCCGGCCCTGGTCGGCGGCGATCAGGGCATCCGCGTCGGCCTCGCTCAGCTCGGGCTTCAACAGCTCCAGATCAAAGCCGGCGTCTCGCACATAGTCGGCAAACCGGGGGGAATAGCCCATGAAGCGCACCGCGTGCCCTCGGGCGGCGAGCTCTCGGGCCACCTCCACACCGCGAGACGTCTCGCCCAGGTTGAAGGTCTCGGGGGCACACAGGATCCGCGCGGGGCTGTTCTGCATGATCCCATCGTGACACTTGCTGGTGTACTCGGTTCCGAGTTCGTGGCTCTTCGAAGGCCCTGAGTCGACGCCCGCCTATCCTGCGGGTGTGTTCACGTCGACGAACCCCTCGCCCCTGAACGCCGCCGGGCCCGACGCATGACCAGCTCGCTCGTCGTGGTGACCGGCATCGCGATGATCCTCAGCCTGGTCGGAGGCCGGCTGGTGGCCGTGTCCGCCCGGATCGCTCCGACGCCCGGCGCCGTCCACCGCCTGCAGTTCCCCCTTGCCGTCGTCACGGTCTGCCTGACCGCAGCAGCCCTGATGACGGTGCGCAGCGAACCTGCGGTCGCGCTCGTCGCCGGCATGCTGGGCGTCGGCGACCAACTGGCCTGACACGTGGTTCGTGCTTGTCAGAGCACTTCCAGTCCGCGCGCACCCGCCGCTGCCTTGAGGGCGTCGTCGAACGTGGCGACTCGGGCCGAGGTCTGCTCGGCGGTCAGCAGGACACAGCAGTCGGGCATCTTCGCGCGGGTGTTGGCCCGTAGGCGAGCCAAGCGAATTCCGGCGTCATGTGGGAGGGGAGTGATCTCGATTCCCAGGGAGCGGATGTCGGCCGACATCTGTTGGTCACGGTGTTCCCGGGCCGCTCGCACGAGGACCTCGGCCTGGTTGATGGGGCCGATGGTCATTGGTTCATCCGGATTGTCCCTGAACAGCCTCTCGGCCGCTTCGTGGTGGACGTCGTGGGCATCGAACAGGGCGATCAGCACCCCGGCGTCGAGCGCGATCATTCGGGCCACTCGGCCCGCAGGCCATCGAGGTAGCCAGGCTCGTACAGGCCGGTGTAGGAGCCGCTGACGCGATCCACTGCGGACAGGCGCCGATTGTGCCGGGCGGCCGCCTCGGGCTCGATGCTCTTGAAACCCTCCTCGATCAGATGGCGCAGGAGGCGAGCGGGCTTGTCCCGGTCGGCGGGCCACCTGCGAGCAGCAGCATGCAGTGCCGCGGTGATCTCGGCGGTCTCCGTCACCGGGTGGCGGCGCTTCGTGGTCGGCATGTCCCAAGTGTAACTCTGCTTCTGGGTGTCACACCTGACCGTGGTCTCCGCAGTCGAGCGCCCTGACCTGACTGGTGTCCCGATGGACCGGAGGCGTGGTCAGGCAGAGAAGGACGAAGGCTGAGGCAGGTGGTCGATCACCCGGGCTCCGCACGTTCCTGGGGTGCCCAGCTGCCGGTGTGCATCGGCGGCCTGATGCGGCGCGAAGGTGACGCCCACGACGCCGGGGAGTTCCCCGTCGGCAATCCGGTGGGCAAGCCACGTGAGGTCGCGGCTGTCGTGGCCGGCCGCCACCGGACGGGACACGATCCCTGAGCGACGAGCTGGCATGAGTGATCGAGGCCAAGCACTTCCGTCGGTCAAGGCCATGCGAGCCCCAGGCGCGCCAGCGCCACACCACGTCTTGGGCTCGCCGGCGGCGAGCACGATCCCGTCGTAGTGCAGCCCCTGCTGCAGGGCAGCGCAGTCCTGACTGCGATGGTCCACGACGAGATCGGCGCCCATCTCATGGGCGGCGGTCTGGGCCGCCCGCCCCACCACGGCGTCCACCCGGGCGCCGAACAGCCCGGCCAATCGAATGGCCGCCAGCCCCACTGGACCACCGCCCCCAACCACCAGGATGTGGTCACCTGGGCGGGGCCTGACCACGTCGCGGATGGCGCGCAAGGCCGTCAGGCCGCCAAGCGCGGGTGCGACGTCTGCAGCGACCAGGTGATGATCCCGCGGGAACAGGCCGCACCGCTCCGTCTCCACCGCGAGGAGTTCGACCGTCGTGCCGCGGGCACACAGCGGTTCCAGGCCAAGGACCACGGCCACGGGGGTCCCCATCGGTAGTGCGGTGTCACCCGCATCGGCCACCACGCCCACGGCATCAAAGCCCGTCTGCTTGGGGAAGCCCAGGCCGTGGGGGAACCGGCCACGGCGAAACTCTGCGTCGATCCGGCTCACGCCGCTCGCTACGGTACGCACCAGAACCTGACCGGATCGCAGCTCGGGGATGGGAATCTCGTCAATCGTCAGGACATCAGGACTGCCATGCCGGTGGTACTGGACCGCCCACATCTCACTCACCACTGTGGTCTTGGTGCCAGATCTCGCGCAGGACAACGCCGGCGCCCACCCATCCCGGCGCGACCGACGTCGTCGTGCCCGGCATGATCGTGCGCGTCCGCCAGGATGCGGCCAGGTGCATGCCGAAGGCCGCGGACCAGCCGGCGCACAGCACGCTCGTCGCTACTTGGGTGGCCCGCGGGTGCCGACGGGTCAGGGCCCAGGCGGTCGCCAGCCCCACGCACTGGGATGCCTGTGCAGTCACGCGTCGACGAGGGTCGTGGGCGGCCATCCAGTTGCCCTGCAGGTGCCGGTCCAGCCACGGCATCGTCGTGGTGCCGACCCTGCGATACCAGTCCTCGACGCTGACCAGAACCTCCTCGGTCTGGTGCACGGCGATCAGCGCAAGCGTCATCACCCAAAGGCGGTCATTGCGGTTCATTGCTTCTCCTTGGTCTCGTGGTTCCGGGCAGCGAGGGCTCCCACGGCGTGGGCGACGGCCAACCAGCCACCGGTCAGTGCCACGGCGCGCAGTGGCCGGGCGACGCCAGGCGCGCCCGCTTGGCGCAGTCGTCGCGTCGCCCACCACCACTGCGGCAGGACGACGGTGGGTGAGGTGGCAACGCCCGTCGTGTACCGGCCGGTGAGCGCCGAGGCCGCCAGGTGCCCGAAACCGTGCGCGCCGAAGACCAACTGCACGTCCTGGTAGAGCCAGCCGCGCCCACGGGTGCGAATCCCGTCGACGACGGCCGCGCCGTACAGCACGCCCATTGTCGCCACGCCTACCCGCACATGGGTTTGCGAGACGCCGGTTGTGGGTGCCATGGTCAGCAATTCCTCGCCGTCATTGGCCAGGAAGGAGACCCACAGGGACAGCGGGATCAGCCAGCGGTCCGGGCCGACGAGCATGCCGTCCATCATTCCTCCACTTCCGAAACAATCAGTAGCGATACCAACGGTAGCGCAAAGGGTAGCGATCTGGAAGGGTGGTCGCATGGCAATGGGGAGACCGCGGGATGCGTCGGTGGAACACAAGGTGCTGGATGCCGTGCGCGCCCTGTTGGCCGTGCGCGGGTACGCAGGTCTGCGGATCGATGAGGTGGCCGCGCGCAGCGGTGTGGCCAAGACCACCATCTACCGCCGGTGGCCGAGCCTCGCCCATCTGGTGGTGGCCGCCGTGGTGGACCTGGTGGGGGAGCGCGACCTGACCTTCGTCGGCGACCCTGAACAAGATCTTCGCGCCGCCTGCCGCGTCGGGCTGGTCTCGCTGCGCCAAGCGGGTCCCGGGGTTGCGGCGCTCGCAATGGAGGTCCACCGGCAGAGCGACGACGAGCTGCGACGCGCCTACCGCGCCGCCCTGATCGACCCCGTCCGCGAGGCGATCGTCCGTGCCATCCGGGAAGGACAACAGGCGGGACGCTTTCGCGCCGAGATGGATCCCTACGTCACCGCCGATGCCCTCGTCGGCGCTGCGGTCTATCGGCTCGTCATCTTGCACGAGACCCCCGACGAGTCTGACCTGGAGGCCCTGCTGGACGTGGTGCTGGCCGGCCTCGCGTCGGTCGGTTAGCTGACCTCGCGGATCACGTCCTGGCCGTCCTCGACGGCTGCGGTGAGGTCATTGACGAACTCGGTTGGGGTCATCTCGAGGGCCAGGCAGCCGTTCGGGGTGACAGCGCTGCTGGTCACCTGCATCGTGTGGGCCGGGCTGGTGTCGGTGAAGACGCCCGAGCCGCCGCCCACCACCACCGGGGCGACGACGAAGCGGTAGATGTCCACCAGGCCCGTCTCGTGCAGGGTGCGGGCGAGTTTCACCGAACCGTGTACCTGCAGCTCACCTGGCGTATCGGATGCCTTGATCTCCCGGATCCGGTCCAGGAAGTCGGCTCCCAGAACAGTCGTGCTGTCGGCCCAGACGTCGGTAGCCAACTCGCTGGAGGTGACGACGTACTTGTGGGCGCCATTGATGGTGGCGGCCACCGGGTCTGCCGGGTCTGTAACCTGCGGCCAGTGCGATGCGAACGTGTCGTAGGTGCGGCGGCCGAGCAGCAGCGCGCCGCACTTGTCGAACCAGCCGGTGACGGCCTCGCCGACGCCCTCGTCGAAGACCGGCATCAGCCAGCCGCCGTTGCTGAAGCCGTCCCGCGGGTCCTCCTGGGCCGAACCGGGGCCCTGCGAGACGCCGTCGAAGGTGCGGAACAGGTTGATGCTGAGCTTCATGGGGCTTCTCCTTGGGGTGGTTCCCGGTGCCGGGGTTGGCGGGGCCGCGGGGAAGGGACCTGGCTCGAGCAACAGGTTACGGGCCACCGAGCGTTGACGCGAGTGGTTTGGCCACCCCATTCACCGGGCGGTGAGTTCTGCTCCCGTCATGTTTGTGACTCGGGGCCGTCACTGGAATTCCCACGGATTGATCAGGGTGAGTCCCAGTCCCTCGAAGTCGCGGACATTGCGGGTGGCCAGACTGGCATCGACGGTGAGGCAGGTGGCGGCGATCAGGCCGTCGAAGCCGGCCAGTGGGCGGCCCGAGAGCCGACGGCGGGCGACGCATTCCGCGTAGCGGTCGGCCATCTCCTCGGTCAGCGGGAGGCAGGCTCCCAGCGTCATCAGGGCTCGCTGGATGTCGGCGCCCAGCTCGTCCCTTCGTCGCCCTTCGGGGAGACTCGCGACGCCGGACAGCAGCTCGGCTCGGGTGATCAGCGTCGTCACCGGTGTTTCGCGCAGCGACCGGAACCATGTCCGCACGGGCGGCGCGGCGTGCTGCCCCTTGAGGATTTCCGACACCACATTGGTGTCCAGGACGATCACCACTGCTCCGAGCCGCGGGTGAGTTCCCGGCTGGGAATCTCCAGCTCGACGCCGTCGTATCGATCGCCGATCTCGGCCAATTGCTCAATCCACGACAGATCCGTGCGGGATGGCTGCAGCGCGGAGAGCAGAATGTCGCGCGCCTCCGCTTCCATGGAACGGCCGTGTGCGGCCGCGCGCAGCCGTAACCGCTGCTTTGCCTCCTCGGGGAGCTTGCGAACCGTGATCGCCGTCATGCAGCAATGATATCAATGCAACAAGACCCAACCCGGTCCAGTCCCGGCTAGGTGGCTCAGGAGCCGGCGAACAGGATGAAGCTGGCCACCATCACGGCCATGCCGGCGATCATTCCGTAGATCGTCTGGTGCTTGTCCGTCGCATAGCGCCAGGAGCCGGGCAGCAACTCGTCGACCGCCAGGAAGACCATCATTCCGCCGACGATGCCGTAGAAGATGCCGAAGAAGGCCGGTGGCACCACCCAGCTGACCAGGGCTGCGCCGATCAACCCGCCGAGCGGTTCGGTCAGGCCGGAAACCGTCGCCCACCAGAAGGCCTTGCTGCGGGACTTCGTCGCGGCATAGACCGGGGCGGCCACGGCGATGCCTTCCGGGATGTTGTGGATGGCGATCGCCGTGGCCAGGGTGAGGCCCACCTGCTGGTCCTGATAGGAAGTGAAGAAGGTGGCCATGCCCTCCGGGAAGTTGTGCAGCGCCAGCACCAGCGCGGCCAGGAGCGCGGAGCGCATCACCTGCTGGGTGGCGGTGATGCTGCTGGAGCTGAGCTCGGCGCCCTCCTGCTCATTGGGGTTCAGCGCCGACGGCAGCAGCCGGTCGATGCCGAGCACCGCGGCTATCCCGACGAAGAAGGCCGCCCACACCACCATCATGGCGCCTCGCTCGGAAGTGCCGGTCTGGCGCAGGTAGTCGACGCCCAGTGGGACGATCTGCACCAACGAGATCAGCAGCATGGCGCCGGCCGCGAAGGCCAGGGCGACGGCCAGGTACTCGCGTTGCGGGCTGCGGTTGCGCACCGCCATGGCGCCGCCCACGCAGGTTGCGAGGCCGGCCAGGAGTGAGATCAGCAGCGCGAGTACCATCCACCGGAGTCTAGGGGTGCCGTGGGCCGCGGGCTTGAGCGGCTCGGTCTCGCCTCAGCAGCGAACCTTCGGCTTCTGGGCGGTGGGGCCGGTGTTGCGGCACACCTCGAGGCCCCGCTTCCGCAGGCCGGTGACCATCTGCTCCACGGCGGTGGGGTTGAAGGCCTTGTGCTGCATGTGCATCAGCACGGTGTCGCCGGGCCTGGCGGTGCGCACCACGTAGCGGACCACCGTGGTGCGGCTCTTCCCGCGCCAGTCATTGGTGTCCACGGTCCACAGCCAGATCCGCATCCCCTTGTCGGCCGCGGCGCGGCGCACGGTCTTGTTCTGCGCGCCGTAGGGTGGCCGCAGGTAGTTGGCCTGCACGCCGGGTGTCCCGAGTTCCCTCGTGATACCGCGGTAGCTGAGCCTGGTCAGCTTGGGGTGGTTGTTGCTGTGGTTGAAGACGTACATGCCGTGCTTGCGGGCGAAGGTCACGTCGATCTTGCCGCTGCGGACACACTGGCCGGTGGGGAAGAGCACCAGGCTCACCCTGAGCTGCTTCGCGGCCAGCACGGTGCGTCGGAAGTCACGCACCGAGCGCGGGCAGTCGTCGTAGCTCAGCACCACGCGACGGGTGGTGTTCGGCCCCCGGAACTGGTTGTACGCCGAGCTCGTGCCCTTGGCGACGATCGGAGTGGCTGGGCGCTCTGGGATCGGTGTGCCCTGGGCCTGTGTTGGCAGCCCGGCGCTCAACAGCAGCAGGCTGGTCCCTCCAATGGCAATCGACCGTGCGACCCGCTTGCTTCCCGACATGTCTGCTCTCCCCTGAGACGTTATGGCTGGGCAGCTGCCCAACTCCGTGCTACGCCTCGAAGGGGTCGGTCTCCGGCCCGACCCGGACGAGCTTCAGCCCAGCTCCAGACGCGGCGTGTCGTCAGCTGCTCGCGTCGGGTGGACACGCCTCTGTGGGTAGTAGACAATTGTCTAAAAGGGGAGGCCATGAAGACGATCAGCATTGGTGAACTGCGACAGAACCCCACCGGGATGCTTCGTGAGGTGCGCAGCGGTGCGGTGTACGCCGTCACCGACCGGGGTGAGGCCGTCGCGCGGATCACCGGTGTGCAACGGCAACGCTGGATTCCCAGCGTGGATCTCAACGAGCTGCTGCAAGAACTTGGCCCCGACGCCGAGTGGCTGGCGACGGTGCAGGGGGCACGGGCAGCCGAATCCCCCCGCGACCCGTGGGAGTCCTGCGGATGAGCAGGGCACTGCTGGACACCAACCTGCTGATCTCCGGCGACCTGTTGCAGCCGGGCTTCGAGGTGACCGTCTCGTCGCTGACCTGGGCCGAGCTTGGCTACGGGGTCCGCAAGGCGACCGACCCGTTGGAACGGGCGCGTCGCGAGCGACGCCTGGCGCGGCTGCGGGCGGTCCTGGGTGAGGGGCTTCCCTTCGACGATGCCGCAGCGGAGGCCTACGGCGTCGTGTGCGGGCTGGTGCTGGAGTCGGGCCGTGATGTCCGCGGGCGTGCCATCGATCTGATGATCGCAGCGACGGCTGCTGCACACGGGGCGGCCGTGATCACCCGGAATCCCAAGGACTTTGCCGGGCTCGAGGGTCTGGTGGAGGTGGTTGGCGTCTGACCGGGCGCCCTCAACCCCAGATGCCAGAACTGCCGCGCCGCCAGGAACCCACCAGGTGGGTGTCGACGATCCCCACCGCCTCCATCAACGCGAACATCGTCGTGGGGCCGACGAAGCGGAAGCCGGCCTTCTTCAGCGCCGTGGACAGCGCGACCGATTCCGGCGACTGGCTGGGGACGTCCGCAGCCGTGTGGGGGTGAGGGGTCTGGTCTGGTTGGAAGCCCCAGATGAAGTCCGCCAGGCCGCCGTGTTCCCGCAGTGCCACCGTGGCGCGGGCATTCGCAATCGTCGCGTCGATCTTGCGGCGGTTGCGGACGATCCTGGCGTCGGCCATCAGCCGTTCGACGTCATCCTCTCTGAAGGCGGCCACGCTGTCCGGCTCGAAATTGGCGAAGGCCGCGCGGAAGTTCTCCCGCTTGCGCAGGATGGTGGCCCAGCTCAATCCCGCCTGGAAGGCCTCCAGACTCAGTCGCTCGAACAACCCGCGCTCGTCACGCACGGGCATGCCCCATTCCTCGTCGTAGTAGCGACGAAGCAGATCGTCCTGTGACGCCCACACCGGACGGGCCTTGCCGTCCTCCCCGATCACCAGATCACTCATGGCTCCATGCTGACACCCGGCTCTGACATTTCTTGAGATCGCAGCGGCACCGACGCAACCATGGTCCGCCGGCCTCGCAATCACGATCCCCGGGCCTGTCGGGGGGTTCTCACCCACGGATCCGTTCACCTGCGCGTCGTCTGGCATCCCTAGCCTTCCTCCGTGCCGACACCAGAACCGCAAGCAACGCTGGCCCGACGACTGGGCCTGACCGACGCCGTGATGATCGGGCTGGGCTCCATGTTCGGCGCCGGCGTCTTCTCCGCCTTCGCCCCGGCCGCCGCGGCCGCGGGGCAGTGGTTGCTGCTCAGTCTGGCGATCGCGGCCGTCGTCGCCTTCGCGAATGCGACGTCGTCCGCCCAGCTCGCCGCCCGCTACCCAACCAGCGGTGGCACCTACTTCTACGGCCGTGAAGAGCTGGGGCAGTGGCCGGGTTTCCTGGCCGGCTGGTGCTTCGTGATCGGCAAGACTGCCTCCTGTGCGGCGATGGCGCTGACCGTCGCCTCCTACTTGGCGCCGTCGCAATGGCAACGCCCGCTGGCGATCGCCGCGGTCTGGGCGCTGGCCGCGGTCAACATGTTCGGCGTCACCCGCACCGCCCGGCTGGCCCGGATCCTGGCGGTGGTGGTGCTGGTGGTGCTGACCGGCGTCGTGCTGCTCGGCTGGCTCGGGGAACCAGCAGCTCCCATCCGGCAGGCGGCCGTCGGCGGCAGTCCGCTCGGAATCCTGCAGGGTGCCGGTCTGCTCTTCTTCGCCTTCGCCGGCTACGCCCGGATCGCGACGATGGGTGAGGAGGTCACCGAACCCCGTCGGACCATTCCGCGCGCCATCATCCTGGCGCTGGGCATTGCCCTGCTGGTCTACGTCGCCGTCGCCCTGACCCTGCTGCGGGTGCTGGGCGCCGACGCCCTGGCCGCCAGCCCGGCCCCCATCGCCGACGCCGTGAGGGCCGTGGGCGCAACCTGGGCGCAACCCGTTGTCCGATTCGGTGCCGCGGCCGCGGCCCTGGGGGCGCTGCTCAGCCTGGTCACCGGCGTCGGCCGCACCAGCCTGGCGATGGCCCGCGAAGGCGACCTTCCCCGCGCCCTGGCGGCGGTGGACCCGACCCATCAGGTGCCCCGTCGGGCCGAGGCCACGCTGGCGGTGGTGCTCACCGTCCTGCTGCTGGTCACAGACCTGCGCGGCGCGATCGGCTTCTCCAGCTTTGGGGTGCTGCTCTACTACTTCGTCGCCAATGCCTCGGCCTGGCACCAGCGCGAGGGGCGGCTCTACCCCCGGGCCCTACAGGGTCTGGGCATGCTGCTCTGCCTGGTGCTGGTGGTCACCCTGCCCACGGCGTCGGTTCTGGCCGGGCTGGTGGTGCTGGCGATCGGCGTGCTGGGGCGCGTGCTGCTGCGCCGGGATTGACCCACGCCCGGTGCCCGGGGTGCGCTGGCGCCACGGCCGCTTCCACCGGCAACCCCCACGCAGACATGAGCCGACCCGGCGGGCACGGGCCCGCCGGGTCGGCATCAGATGGTGTTGGTCAGCATGTTCAGGCGTCGTCCTTGGCGGACCACGGGTTGGGCGGCGGCGTCTGCTGGTTGCCGGGCTGCGCCTTGGCGCCGGGCTGACCGCCCTGGTTCGGATCGCCAGGAGCCGCAGGACCGGTGGAAGTCGCGCCCTGGCTGCCGGAGGCCGGCGGCCACGTCGTCGGGTACTGGCCTGATCCGTTGGTGGCATTCGGGTGGCCACCGGTCGTCGGAGCGGCCGACGCAGCACGTCGCCGACGCAGCGCGACCGTCACCCCACCGGCCACCAGCGCGAGCCCGGCCAGGCCCAGCAGGGCGGGCATCACATTGCCGTCCTTCTTCTCTTCACTGGCCGAGGTGGCCTCGGTGCTCTCGGTGGAGGTTGCCTCGGCGGTGGCCGACTCGGTCGGCTCCTCGGTGGGCTCGGTGCTCGTCTCCGCGCTGGCGGACTCGCTGGCCGTCGCCTCGGGAGCGGCGCTCTGCGACGATGGCGCAACCTCGCCCTTCTTCGCGTAGACCGGCACGCCCTGCACGGGCTCGTCGACGCTGGCCACGAAGCGGTAGGGGACGGAGACCTTGGGGCCGTTGGTGGCGCCCCGCACGGTGACGACGAGGGTGTAGTTCCCCGCGAGCCAGGCACTGTTGCTCGTGTAACGGTGCACCCGCTTGAAATTCACATTGACCATCGTCAGCGAAGGCGAGGAGTCCCAGTCCGCCAAGGTCGTGGTGTCCTTGGTGATCATGTTGCCCGTGGGGTCCAGCAGCTTGGTGGTCAGCCACATCTTGTTGTTCTTGTAGGTCTTGGCCAGGGAGGCCGACGGCTTGGGGATCTGGACCTTGACGCCCATCGTCTGTCCCCAGCCCACCGGCATCTTGTAGGTCTGGATCTCGCCGGTCTTGACATTGGTCTCGTAGGTGACGCCACTCTCCACCGCGGCGGCATTGGCCAGCTGGTTGCCGCCGACGAGGGTTTTTCCGGCGGCCAGTGTGGGCACCGCGATGTCGTAGTTGTTGGGAGGCTCGGGCAGGTCGGCGAGGTTCGTCACCGGGGGCACCTCGGTGACCCGAAGCTGCAGCGGGCGCACCGCCGTGTCGGCGTCGGTGCCATCCCGGCTGACCCGCATCAACAGGTCGGTGGACGTGTCACAGGCGTCGTCCCCCGAGTACTGCGGCACCTGGGCGGCGGCGGTGAGCGTCGTCGAGCTGCCGTCCGACGAGCCGGAGCCGGTCTGGGATGAGCAGGTGGTGCTGCCGGCGATGAGCTCGATCTTGAGTGAGTCGTTGTGACCCATCACGGGTTCCAGCAGCGCGGAGGCGGCAATCGTCGAGTGGGGGATGGTGCGGTGCAGTTGGTAGTAGCGGGTGCCGGCATCGGTGCCGGGCGCGCCCAGGCTGTCCACATAGTCACCCACCTGGATGCTGGGGGCGCCGACGGCGGTCGGGGTGCCGGCCACCTTCTTGCCCATGTAGCCGGTGGGGCGGATGCTCTGGGCCTGGGACTTCTCCAGGGCATCGGAGAGCTGGTCGGCGTTCTTGGCGTCGTAGTACTTGCCCTTGCCCTTGCCCGCGATGCACTGCAGCTGCTTGCGGGTCTTGTCGTCGACACCCAGGCCCACCACGTTGATGGAGATGTCGACGCCCTTGGCGGCGATCTTCTCGGCAGCCGCGCACGGGTCCGGCTCACAGGTGGCCTCGCCGTCGCTGACCAACACGATGGAACGCTTGCCCTTGTCGCCCAGATCCTTGGCGGCCTCCTCCAGGGCATAACCGATCGGCGTCTCGCCGTAGGGCTTGTGGGTGCTGACCGCAGCCTGCAGGGCCGCCTTGTTGTTGGTGCCCATGGGCACCACCAGCTGCGAATCCTGGCAGGCGCCCTTGTCATTCTTGTTCTCGACGGTGGCGCCGAAGACTCGCAGGCCGACCTGTGCGTCGACCGGCAGTTCGGAGATCACCGACGTGAGGGACTTCTTGGCGGCGTCGATCTTGGTCATGCCGCCCTGTGCCGGATCCTTCATGGACCCCGAGGAGTCCAGCAGCAGGATCATCCGGCCGTCGTCGGCATCATCGGCGCGGGCGTCGGGGCTGGTGACCAGCAGACTGCCGGTCAAGCCGATTCCGAGTGCCAGCACCGCAAGGCTGCTTCGTGATCGATGTGTCATGACTTGGTCCTCCTGAACGGCCCGGGCTCGCCGGGGGATACGGGTACATCTAACCGAGTGAGAGGCTCACTCCTTTGCGGTGTTTACGAATGCAAATTTTGCACATGGGTGGCGTGCTGTCAAGCACTTGGTGATCACAACCTGGGGGCGCGCTGGGTGGCATGCTGTTGCCTGACATGGGACAGATCTACGCGGGCCGCTATGAGCTGGTCGACCTCCTCGAGACCGGCGGCGTGGGAGCCGTCTGGCGGGTGTGGGATCGACGCGAGCAGGCCTATCGCGCCGGCAAGGTGCTGCAGCAGTCGGACTCCACCGCGCTGCTGCGCTTCGTCCGCGAGACCGGCTGGCGAATCCACCACCCGCACATCGTGATGCCGCTGGGCTGGGCCGGTGAGGACGATCGCATCATCTTCACCATGCCGCTGGTGCACGGCGGGTCACTGGCCACCGTGCTGGCCGACCATGGCCAGCTGCCGGTGAGCTGGGTGCTGGAGCTGGCCGACCAACTGCTCGACGCCCTGGCCGCTGTGCACGCCCAGGGCCTGGTGCACCGCGACATCAAGCCCGGCAACATCCTGCTGGAGCCCGGGCATCGCCCCGACGTGAAGCTGGGGGACTTCGGGATAGCCGCGCCCGTCGGCGAGCCGCGGCTCACCCGAAGCACCGAGGTGATCGGCACCCCCGGCTACCTCTCCCCGGAAGCCCTTGCCGGGGCGGATCCAGACCCGCGGCAGGACCTGTGGGCCGTCGGCTCCCTGATGGTGCAGTTGCTCACCGGCCAGCGGCCGGGCGCGGTCGTCGAGGTGCCCGCAGCCTGGCGCGGGAATCCGCTGGGACAATGGGTCGAGGCGCTCCTGGCGCCCGTCGACCAGCGGATCCCCACCGCGGCCCAGGCCCGGGAGGCGTTGCGCACGCTGAACCTGGCCGACCTCGACGCCCCGGGCGTGTTGTTGGACGGTGAGGTTGAGGCCTTCGACCAGATCCCAGACCTGCCGCCCGGCTGGGGCGCGCACGGGCCGCAGACCTGGCGCCGTCCCGAGGCCGTGGCCGCTTCGTCCGCGGAGCCGCCCGCCACGCCGGTGCCCACCATCGTCGAGCCGGTGGGGGAGACCGAGGTGCTGGCCGCCTCGAGCCCGGCGGAGCCCGAGCCTGCCCAAGGAATGCCCCTCGCCGGGCTCGGGGGCCGTGGTTCCGAAGCTGCCTACCCAGCCTCGGTGGCCGAGCCTGTCGAGGCCCCCTTGGGTCCGGTGGCCGAGCCCGCCGAGCCCCGAGCGTCCCTCGGCGTCCTCTCGATCATCCTGATCGGGCTGGGGCTGCTGCTGTTGGCGCTGGCACTGCAACTCTCCTGATTTGCATAAGCAAATAGCGCGCTAGGGTGGTGCCATGGACGAGGTGGCACAGAACCGGGCACAACAGGCCGCGCTCTATGGCGCGCCGCTGAACGAGGTGCTGGGGCACTGTGCCGCATCGCTGGGCGTCACCCAGTCGGCGCTGGCGGGGCTGCTGGGGATCTCCGCCCCGATGGTGAGCCAGCTGATCAATGGGCATCGGATCAAGATCGCCAACCCAGCTGCGGCGCAGCGCTTGCGGCAGCTGAGCGAGTTGGTGGCGGAGGTGGATGCCGGCCGGCTGCGCGCCGACGAGGTGGCCGGGCTGATGCAGGCCACCGGACCATCACCCCTGACCATGACCCAGACCCGGCAGCGCACCGTCGCCGTCGAGGTGCAGGAGCTCTTCCGCGGCGCCGCCTCCGCCGCCGACTACCTGGACGCCGCCAAGAAGCTGCGGGGCGAGCATCCCGAGATCGCGGAGCTGTTGTTGGTCTACGGCACGGAACGAGCCGACCGCGCCGAGGCGCTCACCCAGCGCCTGCAGCGCCCGCGCGGCTGACCCTGCTCCGGCCCCAAGCCTGCCGAACCGTCAGCGCGGCGGGTTGCCGCCCTGGTGGCGCTTGGTGGGGTCGTACTTCTCGTAGGGGCGATCCTCCTCGCCGTCGACGGTGTACATGCCGGGCTCGTCGAGGATCAGGTTGGAGCCGCCAGCCGCATCGGAGAGGTACCGGGGTGCGATCGCCTTGGAGACGTGCCACAGGATCACCGTCGCCAGGGTGCCCAGCGCGATGCCGCCCAGGGTGAAGTTCTCGCTGAACTTCAGCGACACGTCGCCGATGCCGATGATGATGCCGGCGGCGACGGGAACCAGGTTGACCGGGTTGCCGAAGTCAACCTTGTTCTCCTTCCAGATCTTGGCGCCCAGCAGGCCGATCATGCCGTAGAGCACGACGCAGATGCCGCCCAGCACCCCGCCGGGGGTGGCGGAGATGATCGCGCCGAACTTGGGGGAGAAGCCAAAACCGATCGCCACGACGGCAGCCACCACATAGGCGGCGGTGGAGTAGACCCGGGTGGCGGCCATCACGCCGATGTTCTCGGCATACGTGGTGGTGGGGCCGGCGCCGGCACCCGTCGCGATCATCGAGGTGAGGCCGTCGGCGATGATCGCCTTGCCCATCGACTCGTCCAGGTTCTTGCCGGTCATCTCCGCGACGGCCTTGACGTGTCCGGTGTTCTCCGCGATCAGGGCGATCACGACCGGCAGCGCCACCAGCGCGAAGGCGAGGCTGAAGTGCGGGGCGTGGAAGCCGAGCACATTGCTGGTGGCGCCGTACTTCCAGCCGGTCAGATCGGTCACCGGCGGCAGGCCGAACCAGTCCGCGGTCTTCACATTGGCCCAGTTCACCCGGTAGGCGGTGGTGCTCTCCCCATTGACGATCCGGGTGATCGGGCCCAGAACCCGGTCGAAGACGGCGCTGAGCAGGTAGCCGATGATCAGTGACAGGAAGATCGCGATCCGGCCCAGGAAGCCGCGCAGGCCCACCGAGAGGAAGACCACCACCAGCATCACGATGAAGGCGGTCCACTGGTCCTGCGGCCAGTAGACCCCGGCGACGACGGGTGCCAGGTTGAAGCCGATCAGCATCACCACGGCGCCAGTCACCACCGGCGGCAGCACCCGGTGGATCACTCGGGCACCGGCAAAATGGATCACCAGACCCACCAGGAAGAGCGCCAGACCGACGAAGAACAAGGCGCCGGAGACGTCGGCCGGGTTGCCGCCCATGGTGTAGATGGCGGTGGCCACACCCACGAAGGAGGCCGAACTGCCCAGGTAGCTGGGCACCTTGTTCCTGGTCAGCGCCAGGAAGATCAGCGTCGCGATGCCGCTCATCATCACCGCCAGCTGCGGGTTGAGCCCCATCAGCAGCGGGAAGACGAAGGTGGCGCCGAACATGGCCACGACGTGCTGGGCCCCCAACCCGATGGTCTTTCCCCAACTGAGACGTTCATCGGGTGCGACGACGGCCCCCGGTGCGAGCTGGCCGTTGCCGTGCAGTTTCCAGAGCATGTGGTTCCCTTCCGGGGCACGATCCTATGCCCGGAGCCACCCATCGACTTCCAGCGGGCGTCGCGAAGGCCGCGGAAGGACCGAGGAATGCTGCTCCCAACGGTTCGGCAGACAAGCGTGGCCCGGAGCGAAAGCTCCGGGCCACGCTTGTCTGTATCAGCGGAAGGTCAGGACTGCAGCTTCTTCGAGCCGGTCACGTATCCAACCTTGGTCCAGTCCGGGATGTTCGCGAAGCCAGGAGCACCGTAGTTCGCGAGATCGGGGTGCTGAACGTAGAAGTCGTAGGACTGCCACAGCGGCACGGTGCCGGCGAGCTCCCACAGCTTCGCGTCGATCTGGTTCATCAGGTCGTAGCGCTTGGTGGCATCCAGCTCCACGGCGGCTTGCTCCAGCAGTTTGTCCACCTCGGGGCTGCCCACCTTGCCGAAGTTCTGCTCGCCCTTCGCCTTCCAGATGGCGTCACCGCTGGAGAGCACCGGATTGCCATTCCAGCCGAACAGGGTGAGGTCGAAGTTGCCGGGAATGACGTACTTGCTGAACAGATCGGTCGGCGGCACCTTGCTGACCTGCATGTTGATGCCGATCGCCTTCAACTCCTCCTGCACCACGGGTACCACGGCCTCGTTGGTCTTGGAACCATCGTTGTACACGTAGGTGACGGTGAGCTGCTTGCCATTCTTCATCGCCTTGCCGTCGGTCATGGTGTAACCGGCCTCGGTCAGCAGCTTCTTGGCTGCTTCGACGTCATACTTGCCGAAGTCACCCGAATTGTCCTTGTAACCGTCCTGGTTGGTCACCAGCAGGTGGTTGTTCTGCTGAGGCATGTCCTTGGGGTAGGGCATCACTGCATTGACCGACTGGAAGATGTCGTCGCGGTTCATGGCCCGCTGCACGGCCTGACGCACCTTGACGTCCGCCAACGGGCGCCCGGGGGCACCATTCAGGGTGATGTGCGTCCAGTCGGGGCCGGCCGCCTTGCGCAGCACGGAACCCTTGCCCACCAGATCCTTCAACACCGTGTAGGTGGCAGGGACCGACGTTTCGGCCTGGTCCAGCTGGCCATTCTTGTAGGAGGTGGCGGTGGCGGGCGGTGACTCGATGGTGGTCCACAGCACCTTGTCGAGCTTCGGCTTGTCGCCCTTCCAGTCCGGGTCGGGCACGATCGACACCGTCTTGTTGGCCTCGTCGGCCTTTTCGATCTTGAAGGGGCCGGCGGTGACCAGCGGCTTCTTGACCCAGCCGGTGTTGAAGGTGTTGGCATCCTTGGCGAGTGCGTCCGGCATCACATCGGCCAGTGCCATCCAGTCGGCATAGGCGGTCTTGAAGGTGATCTTGGCGGTGTATTCATTGGCGCCCTTCTCAACCTTCTCAACTTGGTCATAGCCGCTGCTGGAGGCGATCTGGTAGGCCTTGTCCTTGCCGCTCATCACCCGGAAAGCGTTGTCGATCGACTTGAAGTCAATCGCGGTGCCGTCAGACCACTTCATGTCCGGCTTCAGCTCGATCTCCATGGTGAGCGGGCTGTCCGAGGTCTTCTCGATTCGCTTCGTGTACAGGGGGTTGGGCTCAATCTTGCCGTCGGGGGTGTAGAGGTACAGCGTCGGGAAGATTGCGTACCCGATCTCCTTGGTGTTCTTCTCATTACCATCGGTGTGCCACACATTCCAGTTGGCCGGGAAGGCGTTGTTCGCCAACCGCAGCGTGCCACCCTGACCGACATCCTTGGCGTCCTTGGCATTGACATCGTTCACGTTGGCCGCCAGGGCTCCTTCCGACGAGCCGCCATCGGACTTGCCGGGTTCCGCCTTGCCGCAACCGGAGAAGGCCAGCGTGACGATGGCCGCCGTGGCCAGCCAACGCTTGGCCGTCGTATGAGTGCTCATGCTTCCTCTTTCTCGAAAGGGTCCGCAACTAACCGATGACTAGCGTCTCGGCTTGCGCGACATAGTGGCATGCTGCCCCATGATCGGGGGTCTGGTCTACAAGTTCGGGCGAATTGTGTGTGCAATTGTTACGTTCCGACTCCGAGAGCAGGTTCTTGTAGACCGGACAGCGTCCGGCGAATCGGCAACCCCCGGGAATCTGGTCGGGAGACGGCAGGTCACCGGTCAGCATCAGGCGCTTGCGGGCGCGCTCCCGGTCGGGGTCGGGAACCGGCACCGCGGACAGAAGCGCTTTGGTGTAAGGATGCTTCGGGTCGCTGAAGACCTCTGCGGTGCTGCCCACCTCCACGATCTTGCCCAAGTACATCACCGCCACCCGGTCCGAGATGTGACTCACGACGGACAAGTCATGGGAGACGAACAGGTAGCTCACGCCGAGACGGTTCTTCAGGTCGTCCAGCAGGTTCAACACACCAGCCTGGATCGAGACATCCAGGGCGCTGACAGGTTCGTCGAGCACGATCAGCTTGGGTTCACAGGCAAGGGCGCGTGCAATGCCCACCCGCTGTCGCTGGCCGCCGGAGAATTCGGTGGGGTAACGGGAGGCCTGCTCGGGGATCAGTCCGACGGTCTCCAGCAGCCAACTGATCCGCTCGTCCATTTGCTTGTCCGTGTATTTCTGCACCTGCATGGGCTCCCGCAGGATGTCTCCGATTGGCAGACGAGGGTCCAGCGATGCCATCGGATCCTGGAAGACGATGGAGATGTCCGAACGCATCTGCGCCTTGTCCTTGCGGCCCAGCGTCGAGGTGTCCTTGCCTGCCACTCGAATGGTGCCCTTCTGGGGCTTGACCAGCTGCATGATCTCCATGATCGCGGTGGTCTTGCCGCAGCCGGACTCGCCCACCAGCGCAAGAGCCTCGCCCTCGCGGATGTCGAGGTCAATCTCGTCCACGGCTTTGACCTCACCGATCCGCCGCTTGACCAGGGCGCCCTTGGTGAGGGGGAAGATGCGCTGCAGGCCCTTGACCTCCAGCACCGGGTCACGGTCTTCGCGGCGCGTCGTGATGCTGGGCTCGGCGACATGGTCCCGCGGGAAGATGTCGGTATTGGTGGCCAGCAGGTCTGACAGGTGGCAGGCCGCGCGGTGGTCGTCGTCCACATCGTGCAGCCGTGGCTCCTGAGTGTGGCAGACGTCCTGGGCAATGGGGCAGCGCACCGCGAAAGGACAGCCATCGGGGATGGCCACGAGCGATGGGGGATTGCCCTTGATCGAGACGAGCGGCTCCTTGTGGTCGGAATCCACTCGGGGAACGGACGCCAGCAGGCCGACGGTGTAGGGCATTCGGGGGGAGTAGAAGACGTCGTTGATGGGGCCTTCTTCGACACCCTTGCCGGCGTACATCACCATCACTCGGTCGGCGAACCCGGAGACAACTCCCAAATCATGGGTGATCAGGATGGTAGCCGCCCCGGTGATCTCCCGGGCGCGCTTGAGCAGGTCCATCACCTGGGCCTGGATGGTCACGTCCAGCGCGGTGGTGGGTTCGTCGGCGATGATCAGGGATGGGTCATTGGCGATGGCCATCGCGATCATGGCCCGCTGCCGCATGCCGCCGGAGTACTCATGCGGATAGGCCCCGGCGCGACGCTTGGGGTTGGGGATTCCCACCTCACCCAGCAGCTCCACTGCTCGTTCTGCGGCCTTGGCCTTGCTGATGTCGGGGTGGTGGATGCGCACCACCTCGGCAATCTGGTCTCCGACGGTGTAGACCGGTGTCAGCGCGCTCAGCGGGTCCTGGAAGATCATGCTGATCTCGTTGCCGCGGAGCTTGGACATTTCGGCGTCACCGCGGCCCAGCATGGAATGGCCCTTGAACTCCACGGTTCCCGAAACCTGGGCGCTGCCCGGTAGCAGCCCCATCACCGCAAGCGAACTCACGGACTTGCCGGAACCGGATTCGCCCACGATGGCGAGCGCCTCGCCCTTGTGCAGTTCGTAGTTGAGGCCACGTACGGCGTGGACCGTGCCCGCTTCGGAGTTGAAGTTCACCGTCAGGTCGCGCACCCGCAGCAGCGGGGAGTCAAGGTCAGTGCTCTGGGTCATTGTCAGTTGTCCTAGATCCGGCTGGAGCCGCTGGTCGGGTCGAGGGCGTCGCGCAGGGCCTCACCCATCAGGTTGATGGAGATGACCACCAGGGCGAGCACCAAGGCGGCGGGAATCCACGTGTACGGCGCGGAAATGTTGTAGTCCTGCAAAACCGTGCCCAATGAGACCTGGGGGTACTGGATTCCGAAGCCGATGAAGCTGAGGCCGGTCTCGCCAAGGATCGCGCCGCCGACGCCGAGCGTCGTGTCGATGATGATCCAGCTGGCGACATTGGGAATGATGTGCCGTCGGATGTTGGTCAGGGGTGAGACCCCCATGAACTTGGCGGCATTGACGTAGTCGGTGTTCACCAACTGCTGGGTCATGGCGCGCAGCACGCGAGCGGTCAGCATCCACGAGAAGCTGGCCAGTAGGGGAATCATCCACAACCAGGAGGCCTTCTGCAGGGCTGGGCTGAACAGCATCATGATCAGCAGGCTCGGCACCACCAGGAACAGGTTGATCAAGTTCATCACGCCAGTGTCCACCCACCGGCCCCACTTGTTCTTGGCACTGACATAGCCGGCCAAGGTGCCGAAGACGAGAGCGATCAGGGTG
Source organism: Luteococcus sp. H91 (assembly GCF_038433135.1). Taxonomy (NCBI): domain Bacteria; kingdom Bacillati; phylum Actinomycetota; class Actinomycetes; order Propionibacteriales; family Propionibacteriaceae; genus Luteococcus; species Luteococcus sp. H91. The sequence continues at coordinate 428,091 of NZ_JBCDMV010000002.1, forward strand.
GTCAGGAGAGCAGTGCCGATACCGACCACCAGGGAGATCCGAAGCCCCACCATCACGCGGGCAAAGATGTCCAGACCATTCTCATTCACGCCAAACCAGTGGTATTGAGACGGGCCGGTGAGGGAGTTGCGTAGATCTCGTTCAAAAGGGCCATAGGAGTAGAACATTGGTGCGAAGATGGCCGCGAGCACCAGGAAACCGAAGATGCTCATGCCCACCCACGCGGTGGGATTGCGCAGGAAACGTCGGCGCAACAACTCGCTGCGAGACATCGCTCGGGCCTGCACGGAATGGGGCAGCTCGGTCAGCTCGGCAACCGGGGTGGCGACGGTCTCCACCGTCTCGCCCGCGGTGACGTGCTCCAAGGAGTCCAGCCCACGCGGCAGGGGAGCGGTGGGCATCGGCGTCCGGATCGCCTCCGAAAGTTGATCTCCCTGAGCGGCTTCGGGAAGGTTCTTGTGGTCACTCATGACGTCACCGGATCCGGGGGTCGAGGAGCCCCTGCAGGAAGTCGGCCAGGGTGGCGGACAGCAGGGTGAGGATTGCGGAATAGAGGACGACCCCGGCAGTGCCGTTCACATCGCCCATCTGGAGCGCGGCCACACCGAAGGAGCCGATGCCATTCCAGTTGAACATCATCTCGATGAACAGCGAACCCGCGAAGGCAGCGCCCACGGCGAAGGCCAGGTACTGGCCCATGGGGATCAGGGCCATCCGCAGCCCGTGCTTGGTCATGGCCTTGGACTTGGTCAGGCCCTTGGCCCGGGCGGTGCGCAGGTAGTCAGAACCAAGCACGTCGAGCGTGGTGACCTTCATGTAACGCGAGTATGAGGCCATGCCGAACATGGCCAGGACGATGGTTGGCATGACGAGTGCCTGTGCCTGGTACTTGATGTCTGCCCATGACCCGGGCTCCAGCAGGGGATTGATCGGATTGATTGCCGGTAGGCCATGCCCAGTAGAGTCCATGATCGCCTGGTTGATCTGCTGGACGACCAGAATGGCCACGACGGTGGGGAGCGACAGAACCAAGAAGGAGAACAGCGTGGTTGCCCGGTCTCCCAGGGAGTCTCGGCGCACTGCCGAGATCATGCCCACCAGGATGCCGAGCACGATTCCGATCGCGGTACCAATCACCACCAGTCGCAGGCTCATCGGGACCCGGGTCTGGAGGACCTCGAGAACTGGCGTCATGGCCTTGTTCGTTCCGGTGGTGACCCCGAGGCTGCCATGCACGAGGTCGTTGAGCCAGCGCGTGTAGCGAGTCATCAGCGAGTCGGCCGGGTTGATGTTGCGGACATTCAGATAGATCTGTGCGGTTTCCGGCGGGACTGGCTTGGTGGCGATCGGGGGGTACAGCACCTCCTCTGGGTGCATCAGCTTGGCTGACAGGAGGAATGCGAACGACGTTGCCAGAAAACTCAACAGCAGATAGTTGATGAATCGTAAGGAGAGGAACTTAGCCACGGTGGTGCTCCTTGCTCGTGCACGGCGCCATGAGCGGTGCGGATTTCCTTCCCGATGGGAACCTCACACTGAACTCCGTTGTCATCACGCCGGGCCACTGAACAGTCCCGACTCTTGCGTGCCAACACAGTACAGTGAGGACGCAAGGATCCATCGTAGCGAGACCACATTGAAATGAAATCCACCCGTTGCCACGTTCTGGTGCCACAAGATGGCGCAACTGCCAGTAGCTAAGGTGGGGCGCATGTCCTTGTTCCAGACGGCAGTCTTTGCGGTCGCGGTGCTGTTGTCCGCAGTGGTCGGGGATCTGCTGCACAACTATGACTTGCCGAAGTGGTGGCACACGGTGGCCATCCTGGCGATGGCCGCTGCTGGTGCTTATCTGGCCAATGTCCTGCTGGTCACGGCCATGCTGGGGGCAGGGGTTGGCTGGCTCTTGATTGGCGGGGCCCATCTGGCTATGCAGCATTCAGAGCGACGCAGGGCCATGCACGAGCGGAAGGAACACCGTCACCGGCTCGGACGTCGGATTCCCTGAGCCGTCGGCTGCGAGCGGTTCCCGCTCAGATCCATGAGCGGAACCACATCCGCAGCAGCCACGCCTTGCGGGTCAGCAGGCCGTCGGTGAGGATCGGGTAGATGAAGGCGAAGTTGGCGGCCACCAGGGCCACCGCGCCGCCCGCGATCCACGCCCCGCGTTTGCGACGCGGGCTGTCGGCCGGGCCGATGATCCTGCCCAGCCAGAGCGCCAGGATGATCACGGTGAACGGGATGATGCAGATGGCGTAGAAGAAGAACAGCGGCCGGTCGGCGTACTTGAACCACGGCAGGTAGGTGCTCATCGCGGCGATGATCGGCAGCCCGAAGCGCCAGTCACGCCCGGCGATCCAGGCGACGATGCCGGCCAGCAGGGCCGCCAGGGCCAGCCACCACAGCACCGGGGTGCCGGCGCCGGAGATCACCCGCAGGCAGGTGTCGTTCACCGCCTGGCAGCCGTCGGTGCCCGGCTTGATGCCGTTGACCGCGTCGATCCCGATCGGCCGGTACATCACCAGCCAGCCCCATGGGTTCGCCTCGTAGACGTGGGTGGTGTCCTGCATCATCCCGGTGCCGGTGTGGAAGTCGTACATTTCCTTGTGGTAGTGGAAGAGCGAGGCCAGCGGGGCGCCGAAGACCTTCACCGTCCAGACATCTTGGTGGCTCGCGCCCCAGCCCCGGCTCCAGCCGCCGTGGCTGGTCAGCCAGCCCGTCCAGCAGGCCAGGTAGGTGGGCACGGCCACCACGACCAGATGGATGAAGGCGGGGATTCCGTCGCGCAGCAGCGACGCCCAGGAGCGACCCCCGGCGCCGGCCAGCCGCCGGGCTCCCAGATCCCAGACCACCGACAGGATTCCCATGCTGGCCAGCACGAAGATCGAATTCCACTTCACCCCGCAGGCCAGGCCGAACATGATGCCCGCCAGCAGCCGCCATGGCCGGAACCACAACGCGGGGCCGAAGGCGCCATCCAGATCCCGCAGACCCTTCCGCTCCAGATGAGCCGCGAGCTTGTTGCGGAACCAGTCCCGATCGGCCGCGACGCAGGCCACCGCGCTGACCAGGAAGAGCGCCTGGAAGATGTCCAGCAGACCGATCCGGCTCATGGTGAAGGCCAGCCCGTCCAGACTGAGCAGCACGCCGGCGATGGCGCCCACCAGCGTCGAACGTGACAGCCGTCGGGCCAGTCGGATGGTGACCAGCACCAGTAGGGTGCCCGCCACCAGCGAGCTGAACCGCCAGCCGAAGGAGTTCATTCCGAACAAGTGCTCGCCGACGGCGATCAGCCACTTGCCCAGCGGGGGGTGCACGATGAAGGACGGGTCGGGCGACCAGGAGTCGGTCATGCCCTGCGCGATGGCGTCGTTGATCTTGAGCTTCGGTGACCCGGGCTGGAACTTCGGCCAGCTGCCCTCATAGCCCAGGTGCAGCATGGTCCAGGCGTCCTTGGGGTAGTAGGTCTCGTCGAAGACCAGGTTCTTGGGCCGGTCCAGGTGGATCAGCCGGATCACGAAGGCGAAGGCGGTGATTCCCAGGGTCACCAGCCAGCTGACCAGCCGGTCCGGGGGCGGGGCGTCGCGCAGCCTCGCAAGGGTGCTGTGCGGCGAGTCGTCGCGGACGGTGGTGGCTGGAGTCACGCACCACATCCTATGCAGTGGCTCCGGTTGGTGGCGGCGCGCGACAATGGGGCAATGGACACCGCATCGCCCCAGCCCGACGAGCCGACCCAGGTGGACGGGCCCGACGCGTTCGACCAACCGGTTGACGCCCCGACGGCCCGCCAGTTGGAACCCGACGCGCAGGGCAGGGGGAGGGTGGTGCTGGCCGCCACGCCGATCGGTTCCAGCGTCGATGCGTCCGAGAACCTGCGCGCGGTGCTGACCGGCGCCGAGGTGATCGCCGCGGAGGACACCCGGCGGCTGCAGACCCTGCTGCGTCGCTTGGGGATCACCACCCAGGCCCGGGTAGTGAGCTATTTCGAGGGCAATGAGGCGGCCCGCACCCAGGAATTGCTGGCCGAGCTGCTGGCCGGGCGCAATGTGGTGGTGGCCACCGACGCGGGCATGCCGTCGGTCAGCGATCCGGGCTATCGCCTGGTGAGCGCCGCCGTCGCCGCCGGGCTGGAGGTCACCTGCGTGCCCGGCCCCAGCGCCGTGCTGACCGCCCTGGCGGTCTCCGGCCTGCCGGTGGACCGCTTCTGCTTCGAGGGTTTCCTGCCGCGTTCGGGTGGGCCGCGACGTCGACGGCTGGGCGAGTTGGCCGCTGAAGCCCGCACCATGGTCTTCTTCGAGGCCCCGCACCGGCTGGCCGACTTCCTCGCCGACTGCGCCGCCGCCCTGGGCGATGATCGCCCCGCGGCGGTCTGCCGGGAGCTCACCAAGCCCTATGAGGAGGTCAAGCGGGGTGGGTTGGCCGAGTTGGCCGCATGGGCGGTGGAGCACGCCCGCGGGGAGATCTGCGTCGTGGTGCAGGGCGCCCCGGAACGCGACGGTGCACAGGACGCGCTGGCGCTGGTGCAGCGCCGGATCGCCGACGGGGAGAAGCTGTCCGCCGCCGTCGCCGAGGTGGCCAAGCTGACCGGCGCCAACAAGAAGCAGCTCTACCAGGCGGCGCTGGACGCCCGCTGAGTGGGAGAGAATGGACCCCATGGACATCCCCGCCCGGCTCGCCGAGCTCAAACTCCCTCCCTTGCCGGAGCCGTTGCCGCACCCCACCGTCGATTCGCACACCCATCTGGACTCCACCCGGGAGTACTCGGGGCTGCCGGTGGAGCTGAACCTGGCCGCCGCTGCCGCCGTCGGGATCGACCGGGTGGTGGAGGTAGGCTGCGACGTCGACTCGTCGCGGATCGCGGTGGAGCTGGCCGCCAAGTACCCGCAGGTGGTGGCGGCCGTCGCGATGCATCCCAATGACGCCGCGCGCAGCACGACGCTGGAGGCGGACATCGCCGCGATCGACCAGCTGGCCGGCGCCGGCGACCACGTCCGCGCCATCGGCGAGACGGGCCTGGACCACTACCGCACCACCGACGAAGCGCTGCACGCGGTGCAGGAGCAGAGCTTCGTCGCGCACATCGACATCGCCCGCCGGCACGGCAAGACGCTGGTGATCCACCACCGCGACGCCCACTCCGACCTGCTGCGCGTCCTGGACGAACAGGAGCTGCCGGAGCGCACCGTGATGCACTGCTTCAGCGGCGACGCGGATCTTGCCCGCGCCTGCCTGGCCCACGACGATGCCGAGCACGGCATGTGGCTGAGCTTTCCCGGCGTGATCACCTACAAGAACGCGCCCTACCTCTCCGAGGCGCTGAAGGTCACCCCGCTGGAGCGCGTGCTGACCGAGACCGACGCCCCCTACCTGACGCCGGTGCCGGCCCGGGGCAAGGCCAATGCCCCCTATCTGGTGCCGCACACCGTGCGCTTCATGGCCGAGGTGCTCGACGTCGACGTCGCCGCGTTGTGCCGACGGCTGCGCACCAACACCTTCGAGGCCTTCGGCGGCAGCTGGGGAGAGGATCAGGATGCCTGAAACCGGACTGCTCGACCCGCGCTCGGTGCGCGCCCTGGCCGCGGAGCTGGACCTCAAGCCCACCAAGCAGCGCGGCCAGAACTTCGTGATCGACCCCAACACCGTGCGTCGGATCGTCTCCTTCTCCGCGGTCGGCGCCGACGACGTGGTGCTGGAGGTGGGTCCCGGGCTGGGCTCGCTGACCCTGGGGCTGCTGGAGACCGGCGCCGCCGTCACCGCCATCGAGATCGACGAGAAGCTGGCGCCCCGGCTCGCGCAGACGGTTGCCGAGCGGATGCCGGAAGCAAGCGGCCGGATGGCCGTCGTGCATTCCGACGCGCTGCAGGTCAACGAGCTCGACGGTGATCGGGTGACCGCCCTGGTGGCCAACCTGCCCTACAACGTCAGCGTGCCAGTGCTGCTGCACCTGCTGGAGCGCTTCGAGAGCTGGCGCACCGGCCTGGTGATGGTGCAGCTGGAGGTGTGCGACCGGCTGGTGGCCACCCCCGGCAGCAAGATCTACGGCGTTCCCAGCGTGAAGATGGCCTGGTATGCCGAGGCCACCCGGGTGGGGACCGTGCCGCCGAAGGTCTTCTGGCCGGTGCCGAATGTGGATTCCGGGCTGGTGCGGATCATCCGTCGCGACCCGCCGGTGACCACCGCCACCCGGGAACAGGTCTTTGCCGTGGTGGATGCGGCCTTCGCCCAGCGACGCAAGATGCTGCGCGCCGCCCTGGCCGGGATCTGCGGTTCCTCGGCCGCGGCCAGCGAGGTGCTGGTGGCCGCCGACGTCGATCCGCAGGCGCGTGGCGAGGTGCTGACGATCGAGGACTTCGCCCGGATCGCGGAACAGCTGAACGCCTGATCAGCTTTCGGTTGAACGGTTGACGGCCTTGTCGCGCCCGGTTGCGGGGGATGATGTTTGCCCGGGGTGGGGGTGCGAGCCGGGCGGATCTGGGCTAGGTTCGCAGCCGTGGAAGCAACACGTCGAACGTCTGTGACGGACCAGACCCAGAGCGTGCGGGTCCGGGTGCCCGCCAAGGTGAATCTCGCCCTGTGCGTCGGTCCGGTCGGCGCCGACGGCTACCACCCGCTGGGCACCGTCTTCCACGCTGTCAGCCTGTTCGACGAGGTGCTGGCCAAGCCGGGGGAGCCCGGTCAGGTGCTGCTCACCGCCTCCGGTGAGGGGCTGGCAGATGTTCCCGTCGACGACAGCAACCTGGCCTGTCGCGCGGCCCGGCTGCTGGCCGAACGCCACGGCAGCCCCCAGCTGGGGGTCCGGCTGCACCTGAAGAAGCAGATTCCGGTGGCGGGTGGCATGGCCGGCGGTTCGGCCGACTGCGCCGGGGCGCTGCTGGCCTGCTCCATGCTGTGGGATCTGGACACCACCCCCGACGACCTGCATGATCTGGCCGCCGAGCTCGGCTCGGATGCCCCCTTCCCGCTGATGGGCGGCAATGCGATCGGCACCGGCCGCGGCGACCAGCTGGTGCCGATGATCAGCCGCGGCAGCTACCACTGGGTCCTTGCCTTCGCCCACGACGGACTCTCCACCCCCGCGGTCTTCCGGCGCTTCGACGAGTTGGCCACCCGGCCCGGAGCCCCCACCCCGAGCACCACCATCCCCAGTGAGGTCTCCGCCGCCCTGGCCACCGGCAATGCCGTGCGGCTGGGCCAGGCGCTGCGCAATGACCTGCAGGCCGCCGCCATCGACCTGCGCCCGGAACTGGCCCAGACTCTGCAGGCCGGCCTCGACGCCGGTGCGCTCGGCGCGATGGTCTCCGGCTCCGGCCCCACCTGCGCCTTCCTGGCCGCCGACGAGTCCGCGGCGATGGACCTCAGCTCGGCGCTGGCCAAGCTGCCCAGCGTGCGGACCACCCGTCGCGCCACCGGCCCTGTGCCCGGCGCCACCATCATGGGCTGAAGCCCCCCGGGATTGGCGGGGCAACAGCACGGCGTCGCCCCGGGCAAGCGGACGGGCCCGCCGGTCTGCTTTCATGTGCCTATGACCAGCCAGAGCCTCCCCGAGCCAACGGACACCGCCAACCACGACGAGGTGGACGAGCTGGTGGCGGCCTGGCGACGGGAACGCTCCGACCTGCCGGTGGATCCGATGCACATCTGGTCACGAATCCTGCGGCTGGCGGTGCACCTGGACGGGGCGCGACGGGTGGCGCACGCCCAGCACGGGCTGGAGGGCTGGGAATTCGACGTGCTGGCGGCGCTGCGCAAGGAGGGCGCCCCCTACACGATGAGCCCGGGGCAGTTGCTGAAGCAGACCCACGTCACCTCCGGCACCATGACCAATCGGGTGGATCGGTTGGTGACCCGTGGCTTCGTCCGGCGCCAGGCCGATCCGAATGACGGCCGGGTGGTGCGCGTCGTGCTCACCGACGACGGCAAGGAAGCGGTCGACGCCGCCCTGGAGGCCCTGCTGGAGGCTGAGGAGGCACTGCTCTCCCACCTGGACCCCGAGCGACGCGAGCGCCTGGCCGACGCGCTGCGCGGGCTGCTGCTGGCTCAGGAGGAGAGAACCGAGGGGTAATTCCCCACGCTGCCTTCTCAGGGGACGCTTGGGTGGCTTGGCTAGCGTGTCCTGTGGCCGACAATTCATCAACGAACGGATTGCCTTGACCACGCTGAGCCTCACCGGAACCACCGGGCCGATTCCCCTGCAGACCAACATCTTCGGTCAGCTGATGAGCTGGCTGGAGGGCCTGATGATCACCATCGGCGCCCCCGGCGCGGCGTTGGCGGTCTTCCTGGAGAATGTCTTTCCCCCGATCCCCAGCGAGGTGATCCTTCCCCTGGCCGGCTTCGCCGCGGCGAACGGGCACTTCGGCTTGGTGGAGGCGATCCTGTGGACCACTGCCGGGTCCGTCGCGGGAGCCTGGCTGCTCTACGGGGTGGGCCAGACGCTGGGCGTGGCGCGGTTGAAGGCGATCGCCGGGCGCCTGCCGCTGACCGATCCGCATGACATCGACGTCGCGATGGGCTGGTTCGAGCGACACGGCGGCAAGGCCGTCTTCTTCGGGCGGATGATCCCCGGGGTGCGCTCGCTGATCTCGATCCCGGCCGGTCTGCACCGGATGCAGCCGGTGGCCTTCACGCTCTACTCGGTGCTGGGCAGCCTGGCCTGGAATGCCCTGCTGATCCTGGCCGGGCACCAGCTTGGCGCGCACTGGGGTCGGGTCGAGGGCTGGGTGGCCGGCGTCCAGGACGTGGTGATGGTGCTGCTGCTGGCCGCGGCGGCGTGGTTCGTGGTCCGTCGGGTCCGTGCACGACGCGCACAACGTGCAGTCGGGCAGCCCCGCGCCACCGAGCGGGAGCGGGAGTTGGCCGACGCCTGACACGCCTGGCGTACAGCTCGTCGGTGCGGGGCCCTCGCGCGTCCCCGCACCGGTAGGCTCGCCCCTGTGACCGAACCACTCACCGTCCTCGTCGTCGGATCAGGCGGCCGCGAGCATGCGCTCGCCCTGGCCATCAGCAAGGATCCCTCAGTCAGCGCCGTGCACGTTGCCCCCGGCAATCCCGGCACCGCGGCCTTCGCCACCAACCACCCTGTGGACCAGAACGATGGCGCGGCCGTCGCCGCACTGGCCACCGAGCTGGGTGCCAACCTGGTGGTCGTCGGGCCCGAGGCCCCGCTGGTTGCCGGTGTGGCCGACGCGGTGCGCGAGGTGGGCATCGCCTGTTTCGGCCCCGGCCGGGTGGCCGCCCAGCTGGAGGGCTCCAAGGCCTTCGCCAAGGAGGTGATGGCCGCCGCGGGCGTGCCCACCGCCGCCGCGCGCGTGTGCACCACCCAGGAGGAGATCGAGGCCGCGTTGGACGAGTTCGGCGCCACCGGTCGGAGCGACTCTGGAGCGCAGCTTCCCTTCGTGGTCAAGGACGACGGGCTGGCCGCCGGCAAGGGCGTGGTGGTCACCGACGACCGCGAGGAGGCCCTGCAACATGCGCTGGCCTGTGACCGCGTCGTGATCGAGGAATTCCTGGACGGCCCGGAGGTCAGCCTGTTCGCCATCTGCGACGGCACCACCAGCCGGCCGATGCAGCCCGCGCAGGACTTCAAGCGCGTGGGTGACGACGACCAGGGCCCGAACACCGGCGGCATGGGTGCCTACACCCCGCTGCCCTGGGCGCCGGCCGACATCGTCGAGCAGGTGGACCGGCTGGTGATCCAGCCCACCCTGGCGGAGATGGATCGCCGTGGCGCCCCCTTCACCGGCCTGCTCTATGCCGGGCTGGCGCTGACCAGCAAGGGAATCCGGGTGGTGGAGTTCAACGTCCGCTTCGGTGACCCGGAGACCCAGGCCCTGCTGGCCCGGCTCAAGACCCCGCTGGGGCAGCTGCTGTACGCCGCCGCCACCGGCGTACTGGCGCAGACCCCCGCGCTGGAATGGGGCAGTGGCGCCGCCGTCGTCGTGGTGATGGCCGCCAATGGTTACCCGGCGAGCGCCGAGGTGGGTGGGCAGATCATCCTGGCCACCGACACCCAGGCCGCGCACACCATCCAGGCCGGCACCGCCGAGCTGGACGACGGCACCCTGGTGGCCAATGGCGGCCGGGTACTGGGCATCGTCGGCACCGGCGATGACCTGACCGCCGCCCGCCAGGCCGCCTACGCCCAGGTGGCGGCCACGGACTTCGCGTCGGGCTTCAACCGCACCGACATTGCCCTCAAGGCATCCCAGAACAAGATCAACCACACCGCACCCACCACGGAGAACTGAATGAGCGCCGTCCCCAATGTGTTGGCCAACCGCTACGCCTCGCAGGCCATGCGGGAGATCTGGTCGCCCGAGAACAAGATCAGGTTGGAGCGACGGTTGTGGATCGCCGTGCTGGAGGCCCAGCGTGATCTTGGGGTTTCCTTCGGCGACGACAACTCGCAGGCCGTGATCGACGCCTACCAGGCCAAGATCGACGAGGTGGATCGGGGCTCCATCGACGCCCGGGAGCGGATCACCAAGCATGACGTGAAGGCCCGGATCGAGGAGTTCAACGATCTGGCCGGTTACGAGCACATCCACAAGGGGATGACGAGCCGGGACCTGACCGAGAATGTGGAACAGCACCAGGTGCTGGCCAGCCTGCAGCTGGTGCGGGAGCGGATCATCACGGCCTTGGCGATGACCGCGGACCTGGCCGTGCAGTACACGGACCAGGCCATCACCGGCCGTTCGCACAATGTGGCCGCGCAGGTCACCACCCTGGGCAAGCGCTTCGCATCGGCCGTCGACGAGATGCTGGTTGCCCATGCCCGCGTCGACGAGCTGATCAAGCGCTACCCGGGCCGCGGGATCAAGGGCCCGATGGGCACCGCGCAGGACATGCTGGACCTGCTGGACGGCGACACTGCCAAGCTGGCCGAGCTGGAATCCCGCGTCACCCAGAGCCTCGGTTTCGCGTCGGTGTTGGATTCGGTGGGTCAGGTCTACCCGCGCAGCCTGGACTTCGATGCGGTCAGCGCGCTCTACCAGACCTCCGCCGGGCCCAGCAGCCTGTGCACCACCCTGCGCCTGATGGCCGGCAATGAGCTGGTCACCGAGGGCTTCAAGCCCGGTCAGGTGGGCAGCTCCGCCATGCCGCACAAGATGAATGCCCGCTCCTGCGAGCGGGTCAACGGTTTCAACGTGATCCTGCGCGGCTACGTCGCCATGACCGAGGGCCTGTCCGGTGTGCAGTGGAATGAGGGCGACGTCAGCTGCTCGGTGGTGCGCCGGATCGCGCTGCCCGACGCCTTCTTCGCGCTCGACGGCATGTTCGAGACCTTCCTCACCATCCTGGCCGACTTCGGTGCCTTCCCGGCCGTGATCGAGGCCGAGCTGGAGCGCTACCTGCCCTTCCTCACCACGACGAAGGTGCTGATGGCCGCGGTCCGCAAGGGCGTCGGCCGCGAGGACGCGCACGAGGCGATCAAGACGAATGCAGTCAACGTCGCGCTGGAGATGCGTGAGCAGGGGCTGCGCACCAATGACCTGTTCGACCGGCTGGCCCGGGAGTCGTCGCTGGGCCTGACCCGGGAAGAGCTGGAGGCGCTGGTCAGCCAGCCCCTGGAGCTCACCGGAGACGCCGGGAACCAGGTCACCCGGGTGGCGGCCCGGGTGCAGGAGCTGGTGGCGGCCAATCCCGAGGCCGCCGCCTACCGCCCCGGCTCCGTCCTCTGACGAGGGAAGAACCTGGTCTCCAGTACGGTCCTTGAGCTTGTCACAGTGTCCTGGCGACTTTCTTGCCTCTCCGAAACCACTCCAACGGTGCACCAGACCCGCTAGGTTCAATCCATGAAGAGCGTCTTCCTGGGCCTGACCACGCTGGATGTGGTGCAGCGGGTGGGGGAGCGGCCGCCCTGGGGCGTGAAGTCCGTGGTGGAATCCACCGAGCTCACCGCCGGTGGACCCGCGGCCAATGCCGCTGTCACCGCCGCGGCCCTCTTGGGACGTGCGACGCTGATCACCGGGCTGGGAGATTCGCCCGCCGCCCATACCGCCCGGGCCGATCTTGAGGCCCACGGGGTCACCATCGTTGATCTTGCAGATCCTGGTTTCACGCTGCCGGTCAGCACCTGCGTGGTGGAGCCGGACGGAACCCGCACGGTCTTCTCCACCAGCGCGCTGCGCACCCGGTTCCAGCTCAATGACGCCGCCCATCGTGCCCTGGCCACGGCCGATGCCCTGCTGGTGGACGGGCACCACCCGGTGGCCGCCGGGATGGCGCTGGGGCTGCTGGCCGATTCGCCCTGTCTCACGGTGCTGGATGCCGGCAGCGTGAAACCCGCGGCGGAGAGCTGGCTCAGCTGGCTGGACGTGGTGGCCGGGTCAGCCGATTACGCCCAGGGGCTGGGAGTTGATCTTGCAGGCGCGGTGCGCCACGTGCTGGAGCAGGGCGCCACCGCCGCGGTGATGACCGACGGTGGAGGAAAGATCCTCTGGCGGAACCCATCGGAGCAGGGGATGGTGCAGCCCCCGTCGGTGTCCGCCGTGGACACGCTGGGCGCCGGCGACGCCTTCCACGGTGCCCTGGTGGCCCACCTGCTGCTCTCCGACGGTGATCTTGGTGCGGCGGTGGCCGCGGCCAGCCGGGTGGCGAGCCTGCGGGTGCAGCACGCCGGCGCCCGGGGTTGGCTGAACCACCTGCCCGGCACCACGTGACCATTAACATTTGTGAATCTTCCTTGAGGCATTTTCGACTGGTTCTCTTTAGGTGGGAAGACTCACAAAGGAGATAGCATGAAAATCACTCGAAGCCTGACCACCGGAGTCCTCGGCCTCAGCCTCGCGTGCGGGGCGGTCGTGGGAGTCCCTACCCCCGCAGCTGCTAATGGCGCGCCCACGCCAACTGCGTCGTCAATTGCAACCCAAGGCCCTGCCCTGCCCTCGACGGCACGTGAAGTCTCGACCGAAGAAGTAGCCGGGTGCCCTAAGGAACGGCCGTGGCTCTTCGTGTATCCCGGTAAGGTCAGCGCCAGCAACTGCCGCGCGTGAGGAGAGGAACGTTGAACAAGTCTGGTGGAATCACTCAGAGCCCGTGGCTTTTCGCCGCGCTGCTCATGCCCATCGGTATCCCCCTTGCAGTCTGGGGCTCCTGGGACGCGATCCAGTCCGTAGGGTCGGCCACGTTCAAGATTCTGCTGACCTTGGCGGTGGCCGTCGGCACCTATCTCGGCCTCGTTGCACTGCTGTGGTGGAACCGCTACATGCAGCGTCGCAGCGGCCGAATCAGCTAGAATGGAGGATGTCCAATGGCTAGAGCACTGGAAATTCTTGGGGCGATACTGCTGGTCGCCTTGGCTGTGATCTTTCTGGGAGGATTCAGCGTCCTCGTGGAAGCCTTCGCTCCCTTCTATTGCCAGTTATTTCCAGAGCTGAAGCAGTGTCGCAGTGTGTCGTTTCTTTGAATAGCACTATGAGTTTTCAGGGGTCGCGGGATATGCAGCGGGCGGCGGGCTTCTCGCTGCTCGCTGCAGCTTCATTCTTGCTCGAGATCTCAGGTGGGTTGGTTGACGAGAGGACACCACACAACTTCTTGATCTTGCCGACGGTCGTCTGCCTGCTGACGGGCTTGGCCGGCTGGTTGCGGCGGTGGGATTGGGCGTTCACCCCCATGTTTTGTACCGCCATGTTGTTCAGCCAGCAGTTTAGTGAACTTTCCGCGCCTGTGCTCGCCATCTACGCCATCGGCGCGGGATGGGTGGCGAACTCGCGGTATATTGCCTGGTCTACTTCCTTTCTGGCGACGTCTGCTGTGGTTCTGGTCACGTCCAAGAATATCCCGGCCGATCTGTTCAGCATCGTCTTTCTGGCGGCACCCGCAACGATGGCTGGTTGGGTGTTACGGCAGTATCGAGAGCGCTATTCTCACCTGCAGGAAGCAGCTATGAACTGGAGAGAGGTCGCTGATGATGCTGCTGAGCTTGCCCGTCGGGATCTGGTGACACAACTGCATTCGACCTTGGCGCGGGATTTGGCGCGGATCAGCATCAACACCCAACGTCTCGCTGGGCGTGTGGATTCGGAAGCCCGCGAAGAAGCCCAAGACATTCAGCTGGATGTGCAGTCCGCCATGGTCAGTCTCCGATCCTTGATGGCTGGGCAGAGGGATGCCACAGATGGCGCTCTGGGGGCGGTCCTGTCGTCCTCGGAATCCCTGCTGTCCAGCCGTCGCATGAGGCTGGAGTTTGACGGGGAGCAGGGCACCGCGGAATTGGACCAGCATCAAGCCGGGGCCTTGGGGCTGGTTGCTCGGGAGGGGTTGTTGAACGTCTTGAAGCACGGGCAGGAAGGTTCCACGGCCTATGTCACGCTGGAAGTCCAAGCGGACCGCTCCGCCGCTTTGACCATCGCCAACCGGGTGTCGGCGAAGCCTACTCCGGCTGAACTCAGCAATGGTCTTGGGTTGGGAATCCTCTCTGAGCAGATGCAGGCCCAAGGTGGCCTGGTCACGTGGGGGCGTCATGGCGGCGAGTGGGTTCTCGTGGCTGAAGTGCCACCCATGAAGGCGGCGGTCCGTGGCATCAATGAGCAGGAGAACTGAGGGTGAGACTACTTCTGGCAGATGATGATCCGGTGGTCTTGATAGGTCTTGCTGAACTCCTGTGTCAGCAGTCAGGGATAGAGGTGGTCGGCGCGGTCAAGGATGGTGAGCAAGCCGTCGAGTTCTGTGCCGCGCACGCGGTCGACGTGGCATTGCTGGACGTCGACATGCCGATTGTGGATGGTGTTGAAGCAGCCAAGCAGATACTGCAGCGCACGCCTTCCGTGGTGGTCGTGATGTTGACCGCCTTCGCCCATGATGAATTCCTGGGGCGTGCTCTGGCGGCCGGGGCACGGGGCTTCCTCACCAAGGACCTGTCGGCAGAACGGATCGCAGAACTCTTGCGGGACGCGGTGGCCGGGCAAGTGGTCATGGGTCCCAAACCTCTCCAGATGTTGGTCACGGCCTATGGGGCCCGGGCAGTGGACTCTGAGGCGCGGCAGGAATTTGCGCGGGCAGCGGAGACCCTTCCTGTACGACTTCGGGAAGTCTTCGATCTGTTGGCCCAGGGGCTACCCAACCGCGTCATTGCCCGTCGGCTGGGCCTCACTGAATCCACCACTCGCGTCTATGTTTCCAAGGTCTTGGCACACACCGGTTGCAGGTCGAGGTCGGAAGTGGCCGTGAAGGCGCTGGGCTCAGGCCTCGGTTGACGATTGGTGGCTTCGGAATCCTCAACCGCCGTGGTCTCAGGCGCAGACACCCGTTGACAGAAGTCGGGGGGGGGGGGGGGGGGGGGGGGGGGGGGGGGGGGGGGGGGGGGGGGGGGGGGGGGGGGGGGAGGGGGGGGGGG
>NZ_JBCDMV010000003.1:0-77475 GCF_038433135.1 Luteococcus sp. H91
TTCGAACCCCCCCCCCGCTGGGGTCTCAGGCGCAAACCCCTGTTGACAGAATTCGGGCGCCGCGGCCAATGGCCGCGGCGCCCGAATTCTCGTCGGAGGGGAAGGATCAGCCCTTCCAGCTGTAGACCAGCATGGAGTACGGGGCCAGGGTCACATTGCCCGAGTACTCGAAGCCATCCTGGTCCTGCTCTTCCGCCGTGATGTCGTAGGCCTCGGCGCTGCCGAAGTGCGGCGAGTAGACGGTGGAATCGGAGTTGAACTTCAGCTCCCATCGGCCGCCGGCCGGCAGTCCGATCCGGTAGTTGCCGCGCACCTGGTCCGAACCGTTGATGACCACCACCACGTCATCATTGGTGCCGTGCTCGCGCCACCGGTGCCAGGCCATCACCTTGAAGTCGTTGTTGGTGTGGAAGATGTTCAGGCCCGGGCCGCGCAGACCCTCGGTGTCGTCGGCCCAGTTGCGGCGCAGCTGCATCAGGTCGGCGTGCAGCTGCACGATCCCCTGGTGGTCCTCGTTCAGGTTCCAGTCCAGCGGGACCTCGTCGGTGAAGTAGCCGCCCTGCAGGAATTCCTGACCCTGGAAGATCATCGGGATGCCGGGAGCGGTGAGCGCCACCATGGTGCCCAGGGTGGCGCGCTTGGTTGCATGCCAACCCTGCTGGTCAATCGGGTTCACGTCACTGACCGCGCGCTGCTTGCCATTGGCAACCTCGTCGTGGCTCTCGGTGAAGATCACCCGGCGGAAGGCCTCGCCGTCATAGTTGTGCGCAATCGCCCCAGAAACCTCGCCCAGGTTGCGGTCGGAGTCGTTGTAGGCGCCGATGAAGCGGCGCAGCGGGTGCACGAACTCGGCATCCCACTGGGCGTGGAAGGCGGCCTGCTCAAAGCCCTCGCCCACCATGTTGTCGTGGCCATGCATGTCCTCGGCGATCATGATCTTGCCGGGGAACTTGTCACGCACCTCGCGGTTCACCGCGCCCATCAGCTCGAAGCCTTCGGGCAGGTCATTGCTGAAGGCATCCTTGGAGCGGATGTAGGCCGTCATGTCCCAGCGCAGGCCGTCGGCGTGGTACTTCTCCAGCCACATGAAGGCGTTGTCGCGAATGAAGCGACGCACCTCGGCGCGGCCGTAGTCGGGCCGGGCATCGCCCCACGGGGTCTGCGAGCGCCAGTCGTTGTAGAAGTAGATGCCGCCCTTGCCGTTCTCGCTCCAGCCGTCGAACTGCCACAGGTCAAGGTCGCTGGGGCCGAAGTGGTTGTAGACCACGTCGATGATCACGGCGATGCCGTTCTTGTGGAATTCGCGGACCAGGGTCTTCAGCCCGTCGGGGCCACCGTAGGCGCTCTCGACGGCGAAGATGTGGGCCGGGTTGTAGCCCCAGGAACGGTCGCCGGCGAATTCCATCACCGGCATCAGCTGCACCGCATTGACCCCCAGCTTCTTGAAGTGGTCCATCTTGGCCAGCACGGAATCGAAGTTGCCCACCCGGTCGGCCGGGGTGTTGAAGGAGCCGACGTGCAGCTCGTAGATCACCAGCTCATTGTGCGGGGGGCAGGCGAAGGAGTCGCCCTGCCAGTCGAAGTCGTCGTGGTCGTAGACGATCGAGTTGCCGACGGAATTGGTCACCTTGCTGGCGTAGGGATCCACCTTGTCCAGCTCGAAGACATTCTTCGGGTCCTGGCTGTTGACCAGGTGGAACTTGTACTCATCGCCCACCGCGGCGCCCTCGACCACGCCGTACCAGTAGCCGCCCTGCTCGGGCTGGAGCGGGTTGGCGTCGTTCTTCCAGTCGTTGAAGCTGCCGAAGACCGACACCTGGCTAGCGTGGGGCGCCCACACCCGGAAGGCGACGCCGCCGTCGTAGGGGAGCGCGCCCATTCCGTCCAGTCGAGGTTCCTGAGTCATACCGTGATCACCTTCCGTGGTCTCTCCTGCATGCTTGCAGGCCTCTGCCAGACTAGCCGTAGATCGTTCAGAGGCATGTTTGCATTGCCCAGACGTCACCGCTCGGCATCGACTTGTTAACTCTTAATCACTGGCCCCACCCGAATGGGGGTGCGGTCTGGCCTTGCCGCGTGGAAGTCTGGCAATGTCCACCTGGTTGGACGGTGCTGCGGCCCGAGTGGAGCCCCCGAGTCCACTCGGGCCGCTGCGCATCCACGTGGACGCCAGACTGCTCGCCCGACAACCTCATCGGAGGAATGCCATGCCTGCGGATTCGGGAGCCGACTTCGCGTCGGTTCTCAGCGAGGCGATCAAGGCACGTGGCCTGAGCCTGGAGAGAATCCGGCACCGGCTGGAGCAGGCCGAGGTCAAGGTCAGTGTCGCCACCCTGAGTTACTGGCAGAACGGGCGCTCGCTGCCCGCGCGCGCCCAGTCCCAGCGCACCCTGACCGCGCTGGAGGGCGTCCTGGAGCTTGCGCCCGGAACCCTCACCTCGATGGCGCCGGTGGCCTACACCCGACGCCGGTCTGCCAGGGCGTCGGAACTCCTGGTGCTGCCGCACTCCGTGGAGGATGCCCTGGAGCACGCCGACCTCAGCGCCACGGCCCTGCGCACCATCAGCACCCACGTCACTCTCACGCTCACGGCTGACCGGGCCTTCTCCTCCGAGGTGGTGCGCAAGGTGGTGCAGTGCGTGGCCGATGGCACGAGGTCCTTCCCGGTAGTGGTGGATGACAGCGGTCTGGCCAGCGGCGCCGCCGGCCAGGAGGTGCAGGGCCTGTCCAACTGCACCGTCGGGCGACGCTTCCACGTCCGGGGGGACAGCCTGGTGTTGACCGAGATGTTGCTGCCGCGGCCGCTGCGGATGGGCGAATTGGTGATGCTGGAGTACATGACCGCCCTGAAACCCGGCTCCGCCGGCCAGAACTCCTCCAGGACCTTGGGCCTGGCTTCCCAGCGGATGAGTGAGCTGGTGCTGGAGGTGCAGTTCCCCGAGCGCGACCTGCCTTCCCGGGTGGTGGGCTTCAGCACGGACTCGCCCACTGTGCTGAGCGAGGACGAGAGCCTGGCCATCCCCGGTGCGGTGGACCTTCCCCTGGCGGGTGGGTTGGCGCAGCTCGTGCGGGTGGATGTCACGCCCGGCGTCCACCTGGTCCGTTGGGAGTGGTGAGCCGCTCGGTGGTCCCAGGCCGTAGGGTGTCTTCGTGAGCCAGTACAACAGCCTGCAACTGCCCCTGATCCATGCCGGCAAGGTGCGTGAACTCTACGCGCTGGATGCCGTCGACCGGATGCTGATGGTGGCCACCGACAACATCTCGGCCTACGACTTCGTGCTCAGCCCCGCGATCCCGGGCAAGGGCGTCGTGCTCACCCAGCTCTCGCTGTGGTGGTTCGAGCAGCTGCGGGAACTGGTGGACAATCACGTGATCAGTGCCGATCCGGCCACCGAGCTGGACCAGGAGCGAGCGGCGCTGGTGCGGGGCCGGGCGCTGGTCTGCGAGAAGTTGGAGATGATCCCCGTCGAGTGCGTGGCCCGCGGCTACCTGACCGGCTCCGGCTGGGCCGAGTACCAGGCCTCCGGCACGGTCTGCGGCATCCCGCTGCCCGACGGTCTGCAGGACGGTTCCCGCTTGCCCGAGCCGATCTTCACCCCCGCCACCAAGGCCGAGCTGGGGGAGCACGACGAGAATGTCGACTTCCAGACCATGTGCCAGACCACCGGGCAGGAGCTTGGCGAGCAAATCCGTGACCTGACCCTGGCGATCTACTCCCGGGCAGAGGAGATCGCCCGCGAGCGCGGCATCATCCTGGCCGACACCAAGTTCGAGTTCGGCCGTCGCGCCGATGGCACCATCGTGCTGGCCGACGAGGTGCTCACCCCCGACTCGTCACGCTTCTGGGATGCGGCCAGCTGGGCCCCGGGTGGGGCGCTGGACAGCTTTGACAAGCAGTACGTGCGCAACTGGCTGACCCGCGAATCCGACTGGGACCGAAACGCCGACAATCCGCCGCCGTCGCTGCCCGACGACGTCGTCCAGGCCACCCGGGAGCGGTATCTGGAGGCTTACCAGAAGCTCACCGGCACCCCGCTGAACCTGGCCTGACCCACACCGAGGGGTGATCGCGCGGGCCGGGGCCGGCCGCGGCTGCTTCAGGCGCGGGAGAGCAGGCCCAGCCCGGCGATCACCAGGGCCACGCCCACGCCCATCAACCAGCTGAACGGCTCGCCCAGCGCGAAGACCGCCAGCAGATTGGCCACCAGCGGCTCGGCCAGGGCAAGGGTGGCGGCGGTCGCCGCGTCGATGCTGCCCATGCCGCGCTGGTAGAGCAGGTAGGCAAGGGCGGTGGCCACCAGCCCCAGCCAGCCCAGCACCAGCAGGTTGCGGGGCTGGGCGACGAAGCCGAGGTCCTGCCCCAGCAGGGGGTGCAGCAGCGTCAGGCCGGCGATGGCGAAGATCCAGGCGGTGGCATTCAGCCCGGTGGCACCGGCCTGGGCCACTCGGTGGCCGGCGACGGTGTAGCCGCCGAAGGAACAGCCTGCGGCGATCGCCAGACCGATCCCCAGCGGGTTGATCGGGTGGGCGGTGCCGGCGCTGGTCACCAGTACGGCGGCGCCCGCCAGCGCCACCAGTGTGGCCAGTGCCCATCGACGCGTCGGGCGGGGCCCGCCCAGCCCCCAACCCAGCAGACCCGCCGAGACGGGAGCGCAGGCCAGCGTGACCAGGGTGCCGACGCCCACGCCTGTCTGCTGCACGGCCGCGAAGAAGGCCAGCTGGTAGAGCGCCACCCCCAGCCCGGCCAGGACCAGCCACCCGGTGCTGTGGCGGGTGGGCGTGCGCACCCAGCCGGAGCGGTTGGTGGTCACCGCCACCAGCAGCAGGGCGATGGCGGCGATGCCCGCCCGCAGGGCGCCCACCGCCACCGGGGAGGGGCTGCCCGCCAGCAGTGCCTGGGAGGTGCCGGTGGTTCCCCACAGGCAGGCGCCGGCCAGCGCGAGCACCGCCCCGTGGGGTGCCCCCGGCTGGTCTGGTCGACGCGTCACGCGGGCCACCCTAGTGGCCAGATCTCCGCGCGCTGGGGCTGCCCAGCACCGGTGCAGATGTGAGCTGGATCACATTTTCTTGCGCCAACCCCTTCCCGGGAGCCCCTGTCGTCTGTAAATATGAATGCCATTCATTTAGTCCGGAAGGCAGCACCCAGCACGAGAAGCAGCGGAGGAAGCCCGATGACCAGACTGCAGAACTTCATCGACGGCCGGTTCGTCGACGCCCATGGCGCCGAGGATGTCCAGATCGTTGATCCCACCAATGGCCAGATCGTGGCCCAGGCACCGATCAGTGACCAGCAGGACGTGGATGCCGCCTTCGCCGCGGCCAAACAGGCCGCCCGGCAGTGGCGCCGGTCGACCCCCAGCGAGCGCCAGGCACTGCTGCTCCGCTTCGCCGACGCCATCGAGCAGCACCAGGACGAGCTGGTGGACGCCCAGGCCCGCAATACCGGGCAGCTGCGCCAGCAGATCGCCGACGAGGAGGTGGCCACCGGGGCCGACCACCTGCGCTTCTTCGCCGGTGCCGCTCGCACCCTGGAGGGCAAGGCCGCCGGGGAGTACTTCGGTGAGAACACCTCCTATGTGCGTCGCGAACCGCTCGGCGTGGTCGCCCAGGTGACCCCGTGGAACTACCCGATCATGATGGCCCTGTGGAAGCTGGGCCCAGCCCTGGCCGCAGGCAACACCGTCGTGCTCAAGCCGTCGGACACCACGCCCGAATCCACCCTGGTGCTGGCCCGGCTGGCCGGCGAGATCTTCCCGCCCGGTGTGGTCAACGTGATCCTGGGCGACGCCTCCACCGGCAGCCTGATGTGCGAGCACCCGACGCCGGCGATGGTCTCGATCACGGGCTCCGTCCGGGCCGGTCGCGCCGTTGCCGAGAGCGCCGGGGGCCAGCTGAAGCAGACCCACCTGGAGCTGGGCGGCAAGGCTCCGGCTGTCGTCTTCGCCGACGCCGACCTGGCGAAGACCGCCCAGGAGCTGGTCACCTTCGGCACCTTCAACTCCGGTCAGGACTGCACCGCGGTCACCCGGGTGCTGGTGCAGGATTCGGCGCACGACGAGTTGGTGCAGCACCTGGTGGCGGCCGCCGAGGCCACCTCCGCCGGTGACTCCGCAGACGACGACTTCGGCCCGCTGAACAATGCCCGGCACTTTGCCGACGTGCAGGCCAAGCTGGAGCGGCTGCCCGCGCACGCCACGGTGCTGACCGGCGGCAAGCCGCTGGAGCGCGACGGCTACTTCTTCCCCGCCACCATCATCGACGGCGTCCACCAGGACGACGAGCTGGTGCAGCAGGAGACCTTCGCCCCGGTGCTCACCGTGCAGAGCTTCAGCACCGAGGAGGAAGCCGTCGAGCTGGCCAATGACGTCGACTTCGCCCTGGCCGCCAGCGTCTGGACCACCGACCATGGCACCGCCATGCGGGTCAGCCGGGAGCTGGACTTCGGCTGCGTCTGGGTCAACACCCACATCCTGCTGACCGCCGAGATGCCGCACGGCGGGTTCAAGCAGTCGGGTCACGGCAAGGATCTCTCGCTCTACTCCGTGGAGGAGTACAGCCGGGTGAAGCACGTGATGCACTCCCTGGAGGCCTGAGAGCCCTCACCCATCAACCGAAGGACAGGAGCCTGCAATGTCGCAGCCACCACCACCGGTCGTGGAGGAGAAGGGCCTCAAGGCCGAGAGCCTTGGCCTGCTGGCGGTGATCGCCATCGGTCTGGCCACCGTCGCCCCGGCCTATTCCATGACCTCCAGCCTGGGGCCCACCGCCCTGGAAGTGGGCACCCAGGTGCCGGCCATGCTGCTGTTGGGATTCGTGCCGATGTTCCTCGTGGCCATGGCCTACAAGGAGCTCAACGACGCGATGCCGGACAGCGGATCCAATTTCACCTGGTGTTCCACCGCCTTCGGGCCCTGGGTGGGTTGGATGGGCGGTTGGGGATTCATCGCCGCCAATGTGATCGTGTTGTCCAGCCTGGCCGGGGTCGCCGTCGACTTCCTCTACGCCTTCCTGGGCACCATCACTGGGTCGGAGCAGATCGCCGCCCTGACCAATGTGACCTGGGTGAACATCGCCACCTGCCTGGTGATCATCACCCTGTGCACCTATCCGTGCCTGCGCGGCATCGAGACCACGGCCTGGGTGCAGTACGTCCTGATGACCTTCCAGATCGGCGTGCTCCTGGTCTACGCCGCGATGGCCGCCTACCGGGCCTGGCAGGCGGGGCTGCCGCACGGCGGCCCCAGCCTGGCCTGGCTCAACCCGATGAGCGTGCCGAGCGCCTCCGCGATCGCGGCGGGGGTCAGCCTGACCATCTTCCTGTTCTGGGGCTGGGACGTCTGCCTGACCCTGAGCGAGGAAACCCGGGGCGGCACCCGCACCGCGGGGCTCGGCGGCACCGCGTCGGCCGTCCTGGGCCTGGTGCTCTACCTGGTGCTGGCCTTCAGCACCATCATGTTCGCCGGCGTCGACGACGGCGCCACCGGCCTGTCCAATCCGGACAATGCCGACAATGCCTTCCTGCACCTGGCGGAACCGGTGATGGGCCCGTGGTCCTTCCTGCTGGTGCTGGCCATCTTCTCCGCCAGCACCTCGTCGCTGCAGGCCACCATGAGCGGTCCCTCACGGGCCCTGTTTGCCATGTCCCACTACGGCGCCATGCCACCCTTCCTGCAGAAGGTGAACCTGTCGCGGGGCACGCCCACCGCCGGCATCATCACCTCCGCAGTGGTCTCCGGCAGCTTCTACATCGTGATGCGCCTGGCCTCCACCAGCATGCTGAACGACACAATCGCGACGCTGGGCATGATGGTCTGCTTCTACTACGCGCTGACGGCCTTCGCCTGTGTCTGGTACTTCCGCAACAAGGCCCGCGGCCTCGCCCAGGTGATGCTGCGGCTGGTGATGCCGGCCACCGGCGGGCTCTGCCTGGCGGTGGTCTTCCTCAAGGTCTCCTACGACGCGATGGATCCGGCCTTCGGTTCCGGCTCGCAGATCGGTGGCGTCGGCCTGGTCTTCATCATCGGTATCGGGATCCTGTTGCTGGGGCTGGTGCTGCTGCTGGTGACCCGCTTCATGGATCCGACCTTCTTCCGCGACGGACTGGTCTGGAAGGGGATCGACGTCGGAGAGGAGCTGCTGGGATGACCAGCCCGTCAGGCTCCACCCGTCGCGGGGTGCAGATTGTCCACCAGCGCGGCCAGGCCCAGCTCGAAGGCCTGGTCGGAGGCTCGACGCGCGCTGCCGGCCCGGGCCAGGCGGGCCCGCGCTGCCGCTGTGAAGCGGGGGGCGTGGGCTTCCGCGGAGCCCGGCTCGAAGATGTCCGGGGGTGCATCCAGGTCAAGCGCCGCCCCGAAGATGAGGGCCTCCACGGCGACGATGGCGTCCACCGCCTGCTCCGGCGCCCAGCCGCCACGCTCCAGACCCAGCACGACGGCCTCGTACATGGCCAGCGTCACCGGGGCATCTGCCACCGGCTGGACGGCCATCACCGGGGCCAGCATCGGGAAGGGGGCATAGGCCTCGCGGTAGGAGCGGGCCCAGCTGCGCAGCGCCGCACGCCATTCCTGCCGCGCGAAGCAGTCCACGTCGATGGAGGCATTGATCTGCTCCTGCATCCACATCATCACCACCGCCTTGGAACCGGCGTGGTTGTACAGGGCGGACGGCCGCACGCCCAGCGCCCTGGCCAGGGCATTCAGGCTGAAGCTCTGGCTGCCCTGGTCTGCCACCAGCCCCAGGGCGACGGTGGTGATCCGCTCCCGACTGAGCACCGGGGCGCTGGGGCGCCCGGGGCGGCGCGCCGAATTTTCTTCCACTCCATGATCCTACGAACAATCCAGCACACCACAGGAGGAAGCACACGATGAATGCAGTCACACAGCACACCGAGCCCTTGCCCACCCCCGTCGAGACGGATGTGGTGGTCGTCGGCGCCGGGCCGGCCGGCCTGACCGCCGCCCGTCGTCTGGTGGCCGCCGGCCAGCGGGTGATCGTCCTGGAGGCGCGGGATCGGGTGGGCGGCCGCACCTGGTCCAACGAGGTGGATGGTGCCTTCCTGGAACTCGGCGGGCAGTGGATCTCGCCCGACCAGACCGCCCTGATCGACCTGGTCGACGAGCTGGGGCTGGAGACCTTCGAGCGCTACCGCGAGGGCGACAATGTCTACCTGGCCCCCGACGGCAGTCGGCACCTCTACCGCGGGGACATGTTCCCGGCCGGGCCCGAGGTGGAGGCCGAGATGGAGCGGATCACCGAGGAGCTGGACCGCTTGGCTGCCGAGATGGATCCGGACAAGCCGTGGGAGCATCCTCAGGCCCGGGAGCTGGACACCATCTCCTTCCACCACTGGCTGCGCCAGCAGTCCAGCAATGAGGAGGCCTGCAACAACATCGGCATCTTCATCGCCGGCGGCATGCTGACCAAGCCGGCGCACGCCTTCAGCACCCTGCAGGCCGTGTTGATGGCGGCCTCGGCCGGATCCTTCTCCAACCTCGTCGACGACTGCTTCATCCTGGACCGACGGGTGGTGGGCGGCATGCAGTCCGTCTCGCTGACCATGGCCCGCGAGCTCGGCGACGAGGTCGTGCGGCTCAACCAGCCCGTGCGCACCATCCGCTGGGGCCAGGACGGGGCCACCGTGGTCAGCGACGGGATGCAGGTGCAGGCCAAGCACGTGGTCCTGGCCGTTCCGCCGAACCTGTACCACCGGATCAGCTACGACCCGCCGATGCCCTGGCGCCAGCACCAGATGCACCAGCACACCTCGCTGGGGATCGTGATCAAGGTGCACGCCGTCTACTCGACGCCCTTCTGGCGGGAGCAGGGGCTCTCCGGGACTGGCTTCGGGGCCCACGAGGTCTCCCAGGAGGTCTACGACAACACCAACCACGGTGACCAGAAGGGAACCCTGGTGGGCTTCGTCTCCGACGAGAAGGCTGACGAACTGTTCGGGCTGCCCGCCGAGGAACGTCGCGAGCTGATCCTGCGCTCCCTGGCCAACTACCTGGGCGAGCGGGCGCTGACCCCCGAGGTCTACTACGAGAGCGACTTCGTCAGCGAGGAATGGACGCGCGGCGCCTACGGGGCCAGCTACGATCTGGGTGGTCTCCACCGCTGGGGGCCCTTCCACCACGACCCGGTGGGCCCGATCCGCTTCGCCTGCTCCGACATCGCCGGTGCCGGTTTCCAGCACGTCGACGGCGCGGTCCGAATGGGGCAGCGGGTGGCCGACCAGATCCTCGACGCCGGGTAGGCCACACTGCGTGGCCAACATGCTGTATCCCACACGTAGCAACCCATACTGACCAGGAGATTGACCGTGACCACTCGATACCTCGTCGCCTGGGCCGGTGACCGGCACTGCGGGGATGCCCTCCGGCTGGGGGCGGTGCTCGCCAACACCTTCGGCGCGACGCTGGACGTCGTCTACGTTGCCCGGTCCGGTGGTGGCATGGCCGCCGCCCAGGCGGGGGAGCGCGCCTTCGAACGGGCGCTGCTCGCCGAGGCCAAGGCCCGGATGCAGAAGGCCGTCGCCGACATCCCCGCCGGGCTGGACGTGAAGCTGCACGTGCTGCGCTCCCCCTCGGTGGCCGCCGGGATCCTGCAGGCCGCCAAGGAATTGCAGGTGGAACTGGTGGTGATGGGGGCCGGTCACGGCAGCGGCATGCCCGTGATGTCGTCGGTGGCCAGCGCCATCCTGCACGCCTCGCCTGTTCCGGTGGCGCTGGCCCCGCGCGGCTATGCCCATGCCCAGCACGACCGGTTGGACGAGATTGCCTGCGCCGTGGGCACCCGCCCTGGGGCGCAGGACGTCGTCGACGAGGCGGTGAAGGTGGCCCTGCGCAGCGGCACCCGGCTGAAGCTGATCTCCCTGGTGGAGCTCGGCAGCGACGCCCGGGCCAGTCAGGACGCCCGCGCCGCCGCGTCGACGGCGATCGAGGCCGCCCAGGTCAAGGTGGCCGAGCGGGCCCCGGTGGAACTGGTGGTGGCCGAGGGGCGCAATGCCACCGCGGCGATCCACTCGGTGGAGTGGACGCCGAACAGCGTCGTCCTGGTGGGATCCTCCCGGCTGGCCACCGGCCGGCAGACCTTCCTGGGCAGCATGGCCGCCCGGATGCTGGCGGCGCTGCCGGTGCCGATGATCGTGGTGCCGGCGCCCGGTCATCGCGCCTGATCAGCTGATCGCGGGGTAGCGCTCGCGGGCAAAGCAGTACAGGTCGCTGGCCAGCTCCCAGAGCCGGGTGGCGGCGTGGTGGTCACGCTCCCAGGCCGCATGCAGTCGAATCGTCACCGGGTGCCCCTGCTCGTCCAACACGAGCAGGGGCATCAGACCGAAGCGGGTGTCGTCGGACAGCACGCAGACGCCGCGCCCGGAGGCCGCGACGGCCTGCGCCACGATCGGTGAGGAGAACTCGGCCCTGGCCGCCAGCCCCAGACCGGCGGCGTCCATCGCCTGCTCCAGCCGCTGGCGGGCGTGGAAGGACGGCTCCAGCAGCAGCAGGTCGGCCTCGGCCAGCTCGTACAGCGGCACCGATCCGCGCCCGGCCCAGGGGTGATCGGGGCAGACATGGGCCATCACCGGCAGGTCGGCGATCCGTCGTCGGGCCAGATGGGGCGGCGGCGTGCTCGGCCCGATCGCCAGGTCGACGCCCTGGCCCAGCCGCTGGTAGGCCGCGCGGGCCGTCGTCTCCACCACTGACGGCAGCGGGGCGTCGGTATCCCAAGTGGCCAGCCAGGGGGCGATCACATCATCCCGGGTGGTGCCGGTGGAGGCGATGGTCACCTTCTGCAGGTGGCCGGCAACCACCGCGGTGGCCACCCGTCGGACCTCGTCGGCGGCGCGCAGCGCCGCGCGGGCGGAGCCGACCATTTCCCGCCCGGCGGCGGTCAGGTGCAGCCGTCCCTCCTCCCGGCGGAAGAGTTCCACTCGCAGGCTGCGCTCCAGCTGGCGGATCTGCCGGGAGACAGCGGGTTGGCCGATGCCCAGCTGCTCGGCGCCGGCCGTGACGGTGCCCTGGTCAACCACGGCAAGGAAACAACGCAGGGCGTGCAGGTCCATGGATTATGCCGTTCTGGAATGGAAAGGATCAACAATTGGTATTGGACAGCATAGGTCGTTGATGGGCAGGCTTGCCGAAAGCACTCGCGACGGACTCCAGCGTCGGCCCGTCGGATCACACCGCAGACCCACACGACCCATCGGAGGCATCATGTCCGTTCCTCAGCAGCGCAAGCTCGTCACCGCCATCCCCGGCCCGAAGAGCCAGCAGATGCACCAGCGCACCCGCGCCGCCGTCTCGGACGGCGTCGGCGTCGGCCTGCCGGTCTACATCCAGCAGGCCTCGGGCGGCATCCTGGTGGACATCGACGGCAACCAGCTGATCGACTTGGGGGCCGGCATTGCCGTCACCAGCGTCGGCAATGCGGACCCGGCCGTGGTGCAGCGGGCCAGCGCCCAGCTGGAGGCCTTCACCCACACCTGCTTCATGGTCACCCCCTACGAGTCCTATGTGGCGGTCTGCGAGCAGCTGAACCGGCTCACCCCCGGCGACCACGACAAGCGCACCGCCCTGTTCAACTCCGGTGCGGAGGCCATCGAGAATGCGATCAAGATCGCCCGGGTGCACACCGGCCGCGATGCCGTCGTCGTCTTCGACCACGCCTATCACGGCCGGACCAACCTCACCATGGCGCTGACCGCCAAGAACATGCCCTACAAGCAGGGTTTCGGCCCCTTCGCCGGGGAGATCTACCGGGCGCCGATGGCCTATCCCTACCGCTGGATGGGCCCGGCCGAGAGCATCGCCGACGACGCCTTCGAGGCCTTCACCCAGGCGGTGCACGCCCAGGTGGGTGAGCAGAATGTGGCCGCCGTGCTGATCGAGCCCATCCAGGGTGAGGGCGGCTTCATCGTTCCGCCCAGCGGCTGGCTGAAGCGGGTGGCCGACTGGTGCACTGAACACGGCATCGTCTTCATTGCCGACGAGGTACAGACCGGCTTCTGCCGCACGGGCGACTGGTTCGCCTGCGAGGCGGAGGGCGTCGTCCCGGATCTGGTCACCACGGCCAAGGGGATCGCCGGTGGCCTGCCGCTGTCCGGTGTCACCGGCCGGGCGGAGATGATGGACGCCGTGCACGCCGGCGGCCTGGGCGGCACCTATGGCGGCAATCCGGTGGCCTGTGCCGCCGCGCTGGGCGCCATCCAGACCATGGAGGAGCAGGACTTGGCTGGCCGGGCCCGGCACATTGGTGAGATCTTCACCCGTCGACTGGAGGCCATGGCGCAGCGTTTCGACGTGATCGGCGAGATCCGCGGCCGCGGTGCCATGATGGCCGTGGAACTGGTGGAGCCGGGAAGCACCCGCCCCGCCGCGGACCTCACCAAGAGGATCAACGCCGCCTGCCATGCTGAGGGCGTGGTCACGCTGACCGCCGGCACCTACGGCAATGTGCTGCGCTTCCTGCCGCCGCTGGTGATCGGCGATGATCTGCTGGAGGAGGGCCTCGACGTCCTGGAGCGGGCCATCGAGGCCAGCCTGTGACCGTCGGCAACCCGGAAGGAATCAAGATGAGCGACATCAACCAGACCCTGGAATCCCTGCCGCACGGGCTGTTCATCGACGGAAAGTGGCGCCCGGCCAGCGGCGGCGCCAGCTTTGACGTGCGCAACCCGGCCACTCGACAGGTGCTCACCCAGGTGGCCGACGCCACCCCGCAGGACGGCCTGGAGGCCCTGACCGCCGCGCACCGGGCCCAGGCCGAGTGGGCCCGCACCACCCCGCGGGAACGGTCGGAGATCCTGCGTCGCGCCTATGAACTGATCATCGAGCGGACCGAGCTGTTCGCCACCCTGATGACCCTGGAGATGGGCAAGACCCTGGCCGAGGCCAAGGGTGAGGTGGCCTATGGCGCCGAGTACTTCCGCTGGTTCAGCGAGGAGGCGGCGCGGATCAGCGGCGGCTACAGCCAGGCCCCGGGCGGCGGTTCCCGCCTGCTGACCATGCGGCAGCCGGTCGGCCCGGTGCTGATGATCACCCCGTGGAACTTCCCACTGGCCATGGGCACCCGCAAGATCGGGCCGGCGATCGCCGCCGGGTGCACCATGGTGATCAAGCCCGCCGCCGAGACCCCGCTGACCATGATCGCCCTGGTGGCCCTGCTGGAGGAGGTGGGCCTGCCCGCCGGGGTGGTGAACCTGCTGACCACCTCCACCTCCGGCAAGGTGATGGAGCCGCTGGTCCGCGATCCGCGGGCCCGCAAGCTCACCTTCACCGGCTCCACCGGGGTGGGGCGCACGCTGGTGGAACAGTCCGCCGAGCAACTGCTGCGGGTCTCGATGGAGCTGGGCGGCAATGCCCCCTTCATCGTGTTCGACGACGCGGACGTCGATGCCGCCGTCGAGGGTGCGATGGCCGCCAAGATGCGCAACATCGGGGAGGCCTGCACCGCAGCCAACCGCTTCTTCGTACACGAGGCCGTCGCCGAACAGTTCGTGCAGAAGCTCACCGACCGGATGACCGCGCTGAAGCTGGGCAATGGCCTGGAACCGGGCACCGACGTCGGCCCGCTTATCACCGACAAGGCCGTCTCCGAGGTGCAGGCCCTGGTGGACGACGCCGTGGAGCGTGGCGCCCGCAAGCTCTGCGGGGACCAACCGGTACCCGAGGAGGGCTCCTTCATGGCCCCGACGGTGCTGACCGACGTCCCGGCCGAGGCGGACATTGCCCGGCAGGAGATCTTCGGCCCGGTGGTGGCCATCCAGACCTTCACCGACGAGGACGACGTGATTGCCCGCGCCAATGACACCGAATTCGGCCTGGCCTCCTACTTCTACTCGGCCGGGCAGGCCCGCTGCCTGCGGGTGGCCGAGCGGCTGGAGTACGGCATGGTCGGCGTCAACGCCGGGGTGATCTCCAACCCGGCCGCACCCTTCGGCGGCGTGAAGGCCTCGGGCTTCGGCCGCGAAGGCGGCGCGGAGGGAATCGCCGAATACCTGGAGACCAAGTACGTCGCCCTGCCCGTCTGAACAAAGGACGACCCCGATGAGCACTGAAGCCCCTGCCAACACTGCCCGTCGACGATCTCACCCCGTCGACGGACAGGGCGGGTGGTGGTCTTCTGGCCACTGGTGCGGCGACGACTGGGCCGCGACGCACGATAGGATCGCGGCATGGCCCGTGTAGTCGTCGATGTGATGCCCAAGCCCGAGATCCTTGACCCGCAGGGCAAGGCCGTGACCGGTGCGCTGAACCGCCTTGGATACACCGGATTCACGGTGCGCCAGGGCAAGCGCTTCGAGATCGAGGTGGACGGTGAACTCACCGACGCCCGGCTCGACCAGATCCGTGATGCTGCAGAGAAGCTGCTGGCCAATACCGTGATCGAGCAGTTCGACGTGCACGTCGAGGGCCAGCACTGATGGCCAAGATCGGTGTGGTGACCTTCCCCGGGTCGCTGGATGACCACGACGCGATCCGCGCCCTGGAGATCGCCGGGGCCACGCCCGTGCCGCTGTGGCACGCGTCGGATTCCCTGCAGGGGGTCGACGCCGTGGTGCTGCCCGGTGGCTTCAGCTACGGCGACTACCTGCGCTGCGGCGCGATCGCCCGGTTCAGCCCGGTGATGGATTCCGTGGTCGAGGCCGCCAACAAGGGCATGCCGACGCTGGGCATCTGCAATGGCTTCCAGGTGTTGTGCGAGAGCCACCTGCTGCCCGGCGCGATGATCCGCAACGAGCAGCGGCACTTCGTCTGCAAGGATCAGCGCCTGCGGGTGGAGACCAATGACACCACCTGGACCTGCGACTTCGCCCCGGGTGAGGAGATCACCATCGTCCTGAAGAATGGCGAGGGCAACTACCAGGCCAGCCCTGAGACGCTGAAGATGCTGGAGGACAACAACCAGGTGGTCTTCCGCTACATCGACGGCAATCCCAATGGCTCCAACCATGACATCGCCGGCATCACCAATGAGCGCGGCAATGTCGTCGGCCTGATGCCGCACCCCGAGCACAACATGGAGGAGCTCACCGGCCCCAGTCTGGATGGCCGCAAGTTCTTCAGCTCGGTGTTGCGCTTCCTGGAGTCTCGAGCCTGATCCCAGATCTCGGGCCTCGACAGGCTCGGCCATCGTGCGTGCGTTTGCTGGGCAAGGTTCTCACCACGGTCCCCGAGCTTGTCGAGGAGCCGTTGGACGATGAGAAGGGCGCCCGGACCGATTGGTCCGGGCGCCTCTCAGTTTGTCAGCGCGGTGTCACCGACGGCCGCGCCCGCGACGGGGGTTCTTGTACACCTGCACCACGGCGGGCCGGGGCAGGGTGTTGTTGTAGTCCGGGAAGTAGCTGTTCGGCTTCTCCCACGTGCCGTCCTCGCCCGGGTGCTGGACGGAGACGAAGACCGAGCGGTCCTGGTCACGGATGATCGGGCCGCAGGTCTCTGCGTCGCGCGGGACGGAGAGGAACTGCTGCACCCGGCCGCGGTCATTGCCGCTCAGGGTCACCTTGAACAGGCCGTCGTTGTAGCCGATGCCGTCCGGGGCGCCGTCGGTGGAGATCCACAGGTTGCCCACCGAGTCGAAGGCCAGGTTGTCCGGGCAGGAGATCGGCGAGACGTGCTCGCGCGGGTAGCCCGCGAAGTAGGTGTTCTCGTCGGTGGCCGGATCGCCGCAGACGAGCAGCAGGCTCCAGGCGAAGCGGGTGGAGGACTGGCTGCCCAGCTCGTCGATCTCGATCACATGGCCGTCGCGGTTCTGGGTGCGCGGATTGGCCTCGTTGGCGCCCTCCTTGCCTTCCTTGCCGCGATCGGAGTTGTTGGTGCAGGCGACGTAGACGCGGCCGGTCTTCAGCGAGGGCTCGACGTCCTCGCAGCGGTCCATCTTGGTGGCGCCCAGCTTGTCGGCGGCGATGCGGGTGAAGACCAACACCTCCTCGACGCTCATGCCCTCGACCATGGAGCGGCCATTCTCCACCAGCGGCAGCCAACGGCCGGTGCCGTCGAACTCACCGTCGGACAGCGGGGTGGCCTTGCCGTCGATCTCCTCGACGGGGGAGTTGCCGGTGAACTTGGCGACGTAAAGATCGCCCTCCTCCAGCAGGGTCATGTTGTGGCGACGATCGTTCTTGCGGTACTTGCGCTTGGAGACGAACTTGTACAGGTAGTCGAACTTCTCGTCGTCACCGGAGTAGGCCACCACGTGACCGTCCTCGCCGATGATGACATTGGCGCCCTCGTGCTTGAAGCGACCCATCGAGGTGTGCTTGCGGGGGGCGGCCTTCGGGTCGAAGGGGTCCACCTCCACGATCCAGCCGAAGCGGTTGCTCTCGTTCTCGAAGCCCTCGTTGCGGGTGTCGAAGCGCGGGTCGGAGTGCTCCCAGCCACGCACGGTCTCCTTGTTGGTGATGCCGTAGCGCTTGTCCGTGGGGGTCTCGCCAGTGCCGACGAAGTAGGAGTGGTAGTTCTCCTCGCCGGAGAGCAGGGTGCCCCACGGCGTCAGGCCGCCGGAGCAGTTGCCCAGGGTGCCCAGCACCTTGGTGCCCGACGGATCGGCCTTGGTCTTCAGCAGGTCGGAACCCGCGGCGGGGCCGGTGACCCGGTAGGGGGTGTCGATCACGATGCGGCGGTTCAGCTTGCCACCCTGCACGTACTTGTAGGGCGAGTTGGAGTTCTTGCGCTCCAGCTCCACCACGGTCAGGCCGTGGTTGATCATGCCCACCTCGCGCTGCTGCTCGATCGACATGCTCGGCGGGAACATGATGTTCTCGTTGGTGTACTCGTGGTTCACGAACATCACCGCGCGACGGCCCTCGCTGCCGGGGATCTCGATGATCTCGGTGTAGTCGTTGTTGTAGCCGAACTGCTTGCGGGCGGCCTTGGCGGTCTGCTTCTTCGGGTCGAAGGCAGGCGAGTCGGCGAACAGCGGGTCGCCCCAGCGGATGATCGGCTTCCAGGTGTAGCCCTCGGGGACGTTGAACTCGTCCACCTTGAAGTCGACCGGGCTGATCGCGTCGAAGGTCAGCGGGGTGCGCTTGGGGGCCTTGC
Source organism: Luteococcus sp. H91 (assembly GCF_038433135.1). Lineage (NCBI taxonomy): Bacteria > Bacillati > Actinomycetota > Actinomycetes > Propionibacteriales > Propionibacteriaceae > Luteococcus > Luteococcus sp. H91. The sequence goes on from NZ_JBCDMV010000003.1 coordinate 18,036, forward strand.
CACCGCCGCGGCGAGCGGCCAGGGCGTTCTCGCCCAGGGGGGCGGCGGCGGCGTCGAACTGCGAGGCGCCGAACAGGGCGACCGCACCGGCGGTGCCGCCCAGGACGGCGCGGCGGGAGACGGCGGCCGACGCGATGTCACGGAAGTAGTCGTTGGAGGTGGTGTTGCACACCTCGCCGAGGCACTGGTTGTCACACTTGAGCTGGCAGGTCACGGCGGAGCGCTTGCCGCGCACATGGCCGATCATGGGCAGGAGCCGCTTGGAATCCATGGTCTGTACCTTTCGGGTCGGCCCGCGAGGGGGGCCGGGTTCAGTGGGGACGCAAGTGTGAGCAAAGCAGGCTCGGATGGACATTCATGGGCTCATAGTTGAACGATTCATGAACGTGTTCTCAGGTACGCTCAGGATTCCGTTTCCCGGTGGCGGGTGCAGATTCCCGGATCCCGAAGGGAATCGCCTCCTCAGGCGCGGCGGATCCGGCTGGCCAGGGCAGCGTCGGGGCCCACCTCGGGCAGCAGGCCGGCGCCATCCAAACCGGTACCTTGGGGCTCCACCAGTCGGGCGCCCGGGTGCTGGCCCAGCACGGCGTCGCGGAAGCTGGCCATCACCTCCGGGCAGGTGAAGACCTTGCCGACGGTGCTCACCAGCGGATCGGACCGCTCCGCCTGGCCCACCCGCTGCAGTCCGGCGCAGGCACTCAGCGCCAGCTCCTGCCCGGCCCCAGTGAGGATGGCGCGGCAGACCTCGTCGCCCTGCGCGGCCAGCTCCGCGGTGGTGCGAGACCAGGCGGCGATCCGGCTCACCCGGTGCTCGTCGCCCTGCAAGATCATGTAGGCGCCCTCCAGATCTCCGAACTCCTGCTGGGCAAGGGGAGTGAGCGCGGTGGCGGGGCCGCGGCCGTCGTGCGCGCGCATCACCGCATCCAGCGCCGCCCGGCCAATCCAGTAGCCCGAACCGGCGTCACCGATCAGGTTTCCCCAGCCGTCCACCCGGGCCACGTCGTGCTCACCGACGGCCAGCGTCACGACGCCAGTGCCGGCCGCCACCACCACGCCGGGCACATTGCCCAGCGCGCCCAGATAGCTGGTGATCGAATCGTGCGCCAGCCGCACCTGACCGAATCCGCCGTCACGGACCAGCTCCAGCAAGGCGTCGGCCTGCATGTCGTCGGTCAGGCCCGAGGAGCCCACGGCCAGGATGTCCGCCGGTCGCGGCGCGTCGGCGACGGCCTCCAGCGCGATCCGGGCCAGCTGCGGCAGCACCGGCCGATCGGTCAGCACCCCGTCGAAGTCCTTGCTGGCCAGCACCTGGCCGCCGTGCAGCAGCTGCGTGCGGACCCCGGTCTGGCCGGCGTCCATGGCCAGCACGGCGAGCATTTCGGTCGTAGTGGACATCGTCGTCATACGCCCCAGACTAGGGGAGAAGAGGGTGGCCTGACCCACCGGGGGACGGGTCGGTCAGTTGTGCTGAGCACCAGGCGGGCCTCGCGGTCAACCTACCGGCCCGACCTGGAAGCTTCTGGCTGGAGTGGCCTGGGTCCGACCTGGCTCTAGGCACTGCTGGTCTGTGCCACAAACCACATCCTGATTCGGACCCAATGCCATAGAGGCACTGGGTGCCATTCAGAATGCAGTTTGTGGCGCAAACCTGGCGAGCCTCGGGGCGGACCAGCTGCGGGCCGCCCTGCTAGGCGTACTGGTAGAGATCTGGGGTCAGCAGATCGCCCGATCCGGGCCGCAGCCGGGACATGATTGATCAGCGCTTCCCTAAGCGAAATCATGCGGTGCTTGCCAGAAATGACGGTGAGTGTGAGGCTTTGGTCCCGTGAGCACCGCAAACATCACTCGGGACGAGGCCAACGCCCGCAGCGCCGGCCTGCGCCTGGAGAGTTACCACACCACCGTCGACCTTCGCCGCGCGCCCGACCAGACGCAGCCGCGCTACCCGGTGCACACGGTCGTCGTGCTGGATGCCACCATCACCGAGACCTTCATGGACTTCCTGGACGGCGAGGTCCACCGGATCCTGGTCAACGGCGAATTGCAGCCTGTCAGCTACGACGGTGCGCGTTTCCCGCTCACCCTGCCCCTCGGCCGCGCCGTGGTGGAGGTCTTCGCCGAGGCCAGCTATTCACGCTCCGGCCAGGGCCTGCACCGCTTCCTGGACCCGGTGGACCAGCAGACCTACCTCTACACCCAGTTCGAGCCCGCCGACGCCCGCCGGGTCTTCCCCAACTTCGAGCAACCCGACCTGAAGGCCGCGCACCACATCACCGTGCTGGCGCCCGACGGCTGGCAGGTGCGATCCAACCAGCCGCGCGTGGCCGGCGGCGCGATCAAGAACGACGACGGCCAGCTGGACGGTGTCCGGCACGCCTTCGGGCCCACTCCGCCCCTGTCCACCTATCTGACCTGCATCATCGCCGGGCCGTGGCATGAAGAGCGCTCCCGGTGGAGCTCCGGCGACGGGCTGGAGATCGAGCTGGGCGCCCTGTGCCGACACAGCCTGGTGGAGCATTTCGACGCCGACAAGGTCTTCGAGCTGACCCGGCAGGGGCTGGACTTCTACCATCGCGGCTTCGGATTCCCCTACCCCTGGGGCAAGTACGACCAGGTCTTCGTCCCCGAATACAACCTGGGCGCAATGGAGAATCCCGGCCTGGTCACCTTCACCGAGAGCTACATTCATCGCTCCGCCGCCACCCGTGCCCAGTACCAGGCCCGTGCCAACACGATCCTGCACGAGATGGCGCACATGTGGTTCGGTGACCTGGTCACCCCGGCCTGGTGGGACGACCTGTGGCTGAAGGAATCCTTCGCGGAATTCATGGGCGCCCACGTCAGTGAGCAAGCCACCGAGTTCACCGACGCCTGGGTGGCCTTCGCCGGCCGCCGCAAGGCCTGGGCCTATGCCCAGGACCAGCTGCCGACCACCCATCCGATCGTCGCCGACATCGGTGACGTCGAGGCCGCCAAGCAGAACTTTGACGGCATCACCTATGCCAAGGGCGCCGCGGTGCTCAAGCAGTTGGTGGCCCATGTGGGCGTCGACGACTTCTTCGCCGGCTCCCGGGCCTATTTCCGGGCGCACGCCTTCGGCTCGGCCCGGTTGGCCGACCTGCTGGCCGCGTTGGAGGAGACCTCCGGGCGGGATCTGGCCGCATGGTCCGCTGCCTGGTTGCAGACCGCCGGTCCAGACACCTTGACCCCGCTGGTGGAGTTGGCGGACGGTCGGATCAACCGGCTCGGGGTGCGCCACGTCTCCGTCGATGCCCGGGATGGTGCACCCGTCGGGCGCCCGCACACCCTCAAGCTGGGGCTCTACCGGCTGGTCGATGGGGAACTGAGCCGCACCGAGACCTTCGCTTGTGAGCTGGACGGCAGCGCCGAGACCTGGCTGGAGCAGGCCGTCGGGCTGGAGGCGCCCGATCTGGTGCTGGTCAACGACGAAGACCTGACCTACGCCAAGGTCGAGCTGGACGAGGCCTCGCTGGCCACCGTTCGGGAACACCTGTCCCTGCTGGCTGATCCGCTGGCCCGAGCCCTGGTCTGGTCGGCGCTGTGGAACATGACCCGCGACGCCGCGCTGCCGGTGCGCGACTACGCCGACGCGGTGCTGCGGCACGGTGCCGCCGAGACCGACATCGCCACCCTGAGCAGTCTGCTGGCCAATCTGGAACTGGCGATCAACCGCTACCTGCCGTCGGCGGCCCGCGACGAGGTGGCCGGCCAGTCCGCCGAGAAGCTGTGGGAACTGTTGCAGTCAAGCGATCCCGGCAGCGACGCGCAGATCGTGCTGGCTCGCGCGGTGGCCCGCTTCGGGCTGCGGGTGGCGGGGCTGGGTGACCGGATCGCCGGTCTGCTGGACGCCTCGGTCGTCGTGCCGGGACTCGAGCTGGGCCCCGAACTGCGCTGGGCGCTGGCCCGCGCGCTGGCCGTCCACGGACTCTGGGGCGCGGCGGAACTGGACGCCGAACTGGAGCGCGACGCCAGTGCCGACGGCATCACCGCCCAGCGCGAGGCGCTGGCCTCCCGGCCCGATCCCGCCGTGAAGGCCGACGTCTGGCGGGAGCTGCACACCCCGCTGGCGCTCAGCAATGACCACGTCGACGCGCTGGTGGCGGGCTTCGCGACCCCTGGCCAGGAGGAGCTGGGGGCGTCGGCGTCGGCGGGTTACTTCGACGCGCTGACCGACGTCTGGGGTGGGCACGCCATCGAGATCGCGCAGCGGCTGGTCGGCGGGCTCTTCCCCTGTGGTCCCGACGCCGCCGAGCACGCCGAGGCGTGGCTGGCCGCCCATCTCGACGCCCCGGGGGCCCTGCGTCGCCTGGTGATCGAGGGTGCGGACAATGCCCGTCGGGCCCAGCGAGCGCAGGAATTCAACGCCCGGCCTTGATCTGTGGGTGCCTGGGTTTCTGGGCCTCGACAAGTGCGGCCATCGTGGCTGGCTTCGGGTCCGGGTTTCACCATGGTCCCCGAGGCGCGAACTCCACCGCGGTCCCCGAGCCCGTCGAGTACCCACAGCCAGGAGCACAACCGGGCAGCCCAGGTCACCGCGTCCTCTGGTTTCGCGTCGCCCCGGAGCGTCGCACCAGATAGATTGTCTGCGTGGCCGACACCGTAGAAAATGCCGTCAACACTCCCGACGTCCAGCAGCCGTGGGCTGAGCTGGGGCTGAAGCAGGACGAGTACGACTCGATCCGCCAGATCCTCGGCAGGCGCCCCACCGGCGCCGAGCTGGCGATGTACTCGGTGATGTGGAGCGAGCACTGCTCGTACAAGTCCTCCAAGGTGCACCTGAAGCGTTTCAGCGTGCTGGAGCAGACCACCCCGCGTGGGCCGCTGCTGGCCGGTATCGGTGACAATGCCGGCGCGGTGGACATCGGCCAGGGCTACGCCGTCACCTTCAAGGCGGAGAGCCACAACCACCCGTCCTATGTGGAGCCCTACCAGGGCGCCGCGACCGGCGTCGGTGGCATCGTCCGCGACATCCTGGCCATGGGCGCCCGCCCGATCGGTGTGATGGATCCGCTGCGCTTCGGCCCGCTGGATGCCCCCGACACCAAGCGCGTGCTGCCCGGCATCGTCGCCGGCGTCGGCGGCTACGGCAACTGCCTGGGCCTGCCGAACATCGGCGGCGAGGTGGTCTTCGACAAGACCTACTACGGAAACCCGCTGGTCAATGCCCTGTGTGTCGGCCTGATGAAGCACGAGGACCTCAAGCGCGCCCAGGCCACGGGTGCGGGCAACAAGGTGATCATGTACGGCGCGGCCACCGGCGGCGACGGCATCGGCGGCGCCTCGATCCTGGCGTCGGAGACCTTCGAGGCCGACGGCCCGGTCAAGCGCCCCAGCGTGCAGGTGGGCGACCCCTTCATGGAGAAGCTGCTGATCGAGTGCACCCTGGAGCTCTTCCAGGCCGACGTGATCAACGGCCTGCAGGATTTCGGCGCCGCGGGCATCTCGTGCGCCACCAGCGAGCTGGCCAGCGCCGGCTCCGGCGGCATGAATGTGGAGCTCGACGTGGTGCCGCTGCGCGACCCGTCGCTCAGCCCCGAAGAGATCCTGATGAGCGAATCCCAGGAACGCATGATGGCCGTGGTGGAACCCGGCAAGGTCGAGAAGTTCATGGAGATCTGCGCCAAGTGGGATGTGCTGGCGACTGTCGTAGGCGAGGTCACCGACGGGGACCGGCTGATCATCACCTGGCACGGCGAGACCATCGTCGACGTCGACCCGAAGACCGTCGCCCACGACGGCCCCACCTACAACCGGCCCATCGCCCGTCCGGACTGGATCGACGCGGTCAACGCCGATGACGCGAATGCACTGGAGCGGGCCACCACCGGCGAGGAACTGGCCGCGACGCTGAAGAAGATGGTTGCCAGCCCGAACCTGTGCGACAAGTCCTGGGTGACCAGCCAGTACGACCGCTACGTGCGCGGCAACTCCGTGCTGGCCCAGCCCGAGGATTCCGGCATGCTGCGGATCGACGAGAAGACCAACCTGGGCATCAGCCTGGCCACCGACTGCAATGGCCGCTTCGCCTACCTCAACCCCTACCAGGGCGCGCAGCTGGCGTTGTGCGAGAGCTACCGCAATGTGGCCGTCGGCGGCGCCGAACCCGTCGCCATCACCGACTGCCTGAACTTCGGCTCCCCGGAGGATCCCGAGGTGATGTGGCAGTTCCAGGAGGCCATCAAGGGCCTGGTGGACGGTTGCCAGGAGCTCGGCACCCCGGTCACCGGCGGCAATGTCAGCTTCTACAACCAGACCGACGGCACCAACATCCTGCCCACCCCGGTGGTCGGCATGTTGGGTGTGATCGACGACGTGACCAAGCGCATCCCGATGGGCTTCGCCCATGAGGGCGACGGCGTGTTCCTGCTCGGGACCACCAAGGAGGAGATGGGTGGCTCGGTCTGGGCCCAGGTGATGCACGACGACCACCTGGGCGGCCAGCCTCCGGCCGTCGACTTCGCCGCCGAGAAGGCCCTGGCCGCGGTGATGATCGCCGCCAGCAAGGAAGGCCTGCTGACCAGCGCGCATGACCTGGCCGACGGCGGTCTGGCCCAGGCCCTGGTGGAATCCAGCCTGCGCATGAACCTGGGCGTCGCGCTGACCCTGCCCGAGGGCGATCCGTGCGTGCAGCTGTTCAGCGAGTCCGCCGCCCGGGCGATCGTCAGCCTCCCCGCCGATTCCCTGCCCCGTTTCCAGGCGCTGTGCACCGAGCACAACCTGCCCTGGTTCCGGCTGGGCGAGGTCACCGGCGTTCCCGAGCTGGAGGTTCAGGGCCAGTTCACCGTCGGCCTGGACGAGCTGCGGGCGGCCTGGGCGGCCACGATCCCGTCGGTGATGAACGCCTGATCCCACCGAAAGTAAGAGTGTGGATGGTTACCACCGTCGACGGTGGTAACCATCCACATTTTCATGTGGGCCAGAGGTCCGACCCCAGACAGTGGGGACAAGGATGGGCCTGTGTGGGTTGCCCGGTCATCTGTAGCATCTGATTGACCTGTGAGGCCACCTCGCACGGGCGACGCCAGCAGTCGTCGTGGCCATAGCGCAGGGTGGGGAGCCCCTCCAGCATGGATTCGTTGTCTCGCTCCATGTCCCGGAAGGTGGAGCGGGAATCCGCATGCCCCAGCCGCCCGTCCAACTCCACGATGGCGCTGTCATAGAGCAGGTCGTGGCGCTTGTACTTGCGCCGATACTGCCGCCGACCCCGTGGCAACCCGTGCGGTTGCTCAACCGCAACGGCGTAGCGGTGTTCCAAGGTGGATTCCAGACCCTCCGCATCGTGCAGCAGATTCGTGAGCAGCTGGCGCGTTCGAGCGCCTCCCGCCAGCCAGGGACGTCTGTCGAGTTCCTTCTGGAGCCGCCCGGCGGTGGTGAGCCGTTTTCGCAGCGCCTCGGTGACCCATTCCACTGCCCTCTCTGGCTCGGCGGCGCAGAGATCCAGCACTGTCCAGTCGACGGGGGAGACCGGAAGCAGTGCTCGCGACGTGGGGAGATGCCGCCGACGAACGTGACGACATCCCGGTGCCGGGATTCGGCGCCGGTCGAAGGGCACCAGTACGACGAGGTCGTCGGTGGGCTCGGGGCAGATGCCATGCCGATGCCCAGCAGCGTGTTCGCCGAGCATCGCTCCATCGCCGGCGGCCAGGACCCCGGCCCAGGCGCGCCCGGTGAAGCCCAGGGCGTCGGGATTGTCGGTGTAGATCCCGCTGCTCAGCCGCCGCCACCGGCCCGAGTCCACCAGCCGCTGGACACACCGATCTGGCAGGAAGATCATCGCCTGTCCGCGGCTGATGACTCCTTCCTGAGCGCGCAACAGTCCGGTGAGTGGGTCGGGGATGTCGATGCGGCGATGCATGTAGCCACTGTTACCCGTGGTTCGCTCTTGGGCGATCGCCCAGTAGAAACTGTGGACAACTCTTGGGTGCTGCGTGGCCTGTGGAAAACCCACGTAGGGGTGCCCGGAAAGAAAGTGCGGATGGTTACCACCGTCGACGGTGGTAACCATCCGCACTTTTGTGGTCAGACCTAAAGGTGAACGCTCAAACCGGACCCGAGTGGGTCAGATCACGTCGGCGATGGCTTCACACACGTAGTCGATGTTGGAGTCGTTGAGGGCGGCGACGCAGATCCGCCCCTTGTCGGTGCCGTAGACGCCCCACTTCTCGCGCAGCTGCACCATCTGCTCCTTGGAGAGCCCGGAGTAGCTGAACATGCCCACCTGCTCGGCGATGAAGCCCATGTCCTTCTTCCCACTGGCGGCGGTGACACCGGCGGCGGCCAGACCGTCGACCAGCTTGCGGCGCATCTCCTTGATCCGGTTGCGCATCGCGCCCAGCTCCTCGATCCACTGGGCACGCAGCGCCTCGTCGGCCAGCACGGTGGCCACCACGGTGGCGCCGTGGGTGGGGGAGGAGGAAACCATGGTGCGGATCAGGATCTTGAGCTGGCTGAGCACCCGGGCGGCCTCGTCGGCGTCGGTGCAGGTGACCTGCAGGGCGCCCACCCGCTCCCCGTAGAGGCTCATGTTCTTGGCGAAGCTGACCGTGTTGACGACGGGCTTCCCGGTGGCGACGAACTTCTGGATCGCCCGGACGTCCTCCTCGGGGCCGTCGGCGAAGCCCTGGTAGGCCATGTCCACGAGCGGGATCAGTTCCGCGTCGGTGACCACCTGCACCACCTGGTCCCACTGCTCGTCGGTCAGGTCGTAACCGGTGGGGTTGTGGCAACAGGCGTGCAGCACCACGACGGTGCCCTTGGCGGCGGCGCGGAGGTCTTCCAGCATGCCGTCGAAGTCGATTCCGTCCCGGTCGGTGGCCTTGTAACGGTAGGTGTCCACCTGGTAGCCGCAGCGGGTGAAGACGGCCTGGTGGTTCTCCCACGACGGGTCGCTCAGCAGCAGGGTGCCGTTGGACAGCGGACGCAGGAAGTCGCCGCCAACCCGCAGCGCGCCGGTGCCGGACAGGGTCTGCACGGTGACCAGGCGGTTCTCGGCGATCTCGGCAGCATCGGCACCGTGCACCAGCTTGGCGACCTCCGTGGTGAAGGCCTTCAGGCCGTCGATCGGCAGGTAGCCGCGGGGCTTGGGGTCGGTGCCCATCTGCTGCTCGACGGTGCGCACACAGTCCAGCACCGGCAGCTTGCCGTTGGCGTCCTGGTAGACGCCCACGCCCAGGTTCACCTTCTTGGGGTTCGGATCGGCCAGGTAGGCCTCGGTGAGGCCCAGGATCGGGTCGCGGGGCGCCATTTCGACGGCAGAGAAGACACTCATGGTCTTGGCCTTTCGGGTCACGGACGATTGGCACCATCCTTCCATGCAAGACGCCCCGATGGGCAGGGGTCCGCGCGGGACGATGCATCGCGGCCGGCCCGGGTTGTGGCAGAGTTCCCGGCATGACATCGCCGTCGGGAACCCAGCTGCACGAACTCTCCGCGCTGGAGGTGGCCGACGCGATCCGGGCCGGGGAAGTGACGGCGCTGGAGGTCACCGTCGACAGTCTGGAGCGGGCCGAGAAGCTGGGCGCGACGGTGGGCGCCTTCACCCATCTGGCCCACCAGCGGGCCCTGACCACCGCCGCCAGCCTGGACGCCAACCCCAGCCTGGCAAAGGGATCGCGGCTTCGCGGAGTGCCCTGCCCGATCAAGGACCTGAGCATGGTGCGCGGGCTGCCCCTCCGCGCCGGATCGGCTGCGCTGGACGGTGACCCGGCGCCGGTGGACGACGGCATTGTGACCCTGCTGGCCGGCGCCGGCACGGTGATGACCGGCAAGACCAGCACCCCGGAATTCGGGCTGCCCTGCTACACCGAACCGGAGGGCCAGCCCGCCGCCCGCACCCCGTGGGACCTGAGCCGGGGCGCCGGGGGCTCATCCGGTGGCGCGGCGGCCGCGGTCAGCGCCGGGATCGTGCCGATCGCCCACGGTTCCGACGGCGGCGGCTCCATCCGGATTCCCGCGTCGTGCTGCGGGCTGGTGGGGCTGAAACCCAGCCGGGGAAGGGTTTCCCCGGGGCCGCACGGCGTCGACGGGGTGGCGCTGGCCAGCCACGGCGTGCTCACCCGCACCGTCCGCGACACCGCCGCCGGTCTGGACGTGCTGAGTGGCCGCTGGCCGGGCGACCAGTACCTGCTGCCCGAGACACCCGGCGGTTTCCTGCAGGCACTGGACACCCCGCCGCCCAGCCTGCGGATCGGCCTGCTGACCACGCCCAGCAATGTGGACACCACGGTGCATCCAGCCTGTCTGCGTGCCGCCGAACGCGCCGCCCGGCTGCTGGAGGAGTTGGGGCACCACGTCGAGCAGGCCCCGTCGCCCTATGCGCCGGAGCGTTGGGCCGCGTTCATTGATCTCTGGTCGGTGATGGCGCTCTCCGCGCCCGTTCCCGATGGGCGGGAGGGGCAGCTGCGCCCGCTGACCCGCTGGCTGCGGGGAAAGGGGCGCGAGGTGGCCGGAGTCGAGCACGCCCGGGCGTTGATGGAGACCCAACGGCTGACTCGCGAGGTGGCCACCACCTGGGCGGATTTCGACGTGGTCCTGACCCCGACGCTGGCCCAGCCGCCCGCCCTGGTCGGAGAGCTGCGGCACGACGATGATCCGGAGCGTGACTTCTGGCACCAGACCGCCTTCACCCCGTGGAGCAGCACCGCCAACCTGACCGGCCGCGCCTCGATCAGCCTGCCGCTGCATCGCGAGAGGATCGACGGCGTGGAGCTGCCGATCGGTGTGATGTTGACCGGGACGATGGGTGGCGACGAGATATTGCTTCGTCTGGCAGCCCAACTGGAAGCCGCCGATCCCTGGCCCCGCACCCCCATTCCGCCGGCCGGTCAGGGTGGATAACATCGGCTCATGAGCCTTGATGAAGCCGCACTCCGTTCCGCCGTCGACGCCGTCCTTCCCCGGATGAGGGAAGACCTGGACAAGCTGATCCAGATCGAGTCGATCAGCTCCCTGCCGGAGAAGGCCGACGAGGTGCGCCGCAGCGCCGACACCGTCGCCGACATGCTGCGCGAACTGGGTTGCCCCGACGTGAAGGTGGTGCAGGAGGGCGGTCAGCCCGCCGTCATTGCCCACTTCCCGGCTCCGGAGGGTCAGCCGACGATCTGCCTCTACTCGCACCATGACGTGCAGCCCACGGGTGATGTGTCCCTGTGGAGCACTGAACCCTTCGAGCCCACCGAGCGCGACGGGCGTCTCTACGCCCGCGGCGCCAATGATGACAAGGCGGGTGTCGCGGTGCACCTGGCTGCGCTGCGTGCCTTCGACGGCAAGCCCCCGGTGGGCGTGACCCTGTTCATCGAGGGCGAGGAGGAGATCGGCTCCCCGAGCCTGGCCCGCCTGATCGAGAAGTACCACGACGAGCTGGTCAGCGATGTCTTCGTGATTTGTGACGCCACCAACTGGGAGGCCGGCCAGCCGTCCTTCACCACCACCCTGCGCGGCGTCTGCGACTGCGTGGTGGAGCTTCGCACTTTGGACCACGCGCTGCACTCCGGCGGCTTCGGCGGCGTCGTGCCCGACGCGCTGACCGCGATGTGCCGGCTGCTGGCCACCCTGCACGACGAGCAGGGCAATGTCGCCATCGAGGGGCTGAAGAGCGCCGACGCGCCCGCACTGGACTACCCGGAGGACCGGCTGCGCAAGGAGACCGGCGTGCTGGACGGTGTGCAGTGGATCGGCGACGGCTCCGCCGTCAGCCGGTTGTGGACCAAGCCGTCCTGCACCGTGTTGGCGATCGACTGCACCCGGGTGGCCGACGCCTCCAATACCCTGGCCCCGGTGGCCCGCGCCAAGGTGAGCGTGCGGGTGGCCCCCGGTGACAGCTCCGCCTCCGCCCTGGACGCCCTGGCCAAGCATCTGGAGAGCCACGCCCCGTGGGGCGCACGGGTCACCGTCACCAAGGGAGAGACCGGCGATCCCGGCGTCGTGCCCTTCGAAGGTCCGCTGGCGGAGCTGGCCCAGGGCGCCTTCCGCGACGCCTGGGAGGGTGTCGAGCCGGTGCAGGTGGGTTGTGGCGGCTCCATCCCGATGATCGCCGACTTCCAGCAGGCCTTCCCCACCTCGCAGGTGCTGGTCACCGCCGTCGCCGACCCCGACGGCCGTCCGCACGGCATCGACGAGTCACAGGACATCAACGACCTGGAGAAGGCCTGCCTGGCCGAGGCGCTGCTGCTGGCCCGTCTGGCCCGCTGACTCCAATTTTCCCGACGTGGATCTGGCCCCCGACTGGTGCCGGGTCCACGTCGCCTTTTGGTGACGATGGACCGACGGGTCACACCTCGACGATGTGGATCAGTTCTTCCAGACCGACGAAGTCATCCGGGTTGCGCGTGACCAGAACCAGGTCATTGGCGAGTGCCGTGGCGGCGATGAGCAGATCTGCGAACCGGCCGCGTGGGCGTCGTCCGATGGCCGTGACGGCGACATGGACCCGGGCGTAGGCACGCGCTTCCAGCACGCCGAAGGGGATCGGGTCGAAGGTGGCCTCGACATGTTGCAGTCGGAGCTGACGTCGTATTCGCTCGTCCTCATCCTGTGTGGCGGCCGGCCCGGCGCACAGTTCGGCCAGGGTGACGGCGGCGATGGTCACCTCGGCGGGGAGCGTGTCTGGTTCCAAGCGGTCGAGATCGATCAATGCCGAGGTGTCGAGCAGACCGCGCGAGGGCTTGTCAGGAACGATCGGGGACACCCTGATCCACCGCCTCATCCAGGTCGGCGCGCAGCTGTGCCCAGTCGACCGGCGGGGCACCCTTCATCAGGGCCACCGCGGTGCGAGCATCCACGAATCGACGTCGATGCAGCGGTCGCAGCTCCGCCACGGGCTGGCCATTGCTGGTCACCTCGAAATTCTTCCCCTCGGCCACGGCCCGCATGATCCGGCCACTCTCATTGCGTAGCTCGCGCTGGCTGATGCTCTCGGTCATGCCACCAGCGTAGCGCGGTGTGCTACAAGGCCTGGGGTGGTCCGGACCGCCACGGCCGGGACATGACTGATCAGCGCGTCCCTATCATGGGCACATGCCCGACGAACCGCTTGTCTTCGAGAGCTGGATTGACCGGCAGATCCGGGAGGCCACCGAGCGGGGCGAGTTCAACAACCTGCCCGGCCAGGGCAAGCCGCTGACGGACTTGGGGCGCCCCGGCGAGGACCCGGACTGGTGGGCCCGACGCAAGCTGGCCAAGGAAGACCTGGCCGGCGCCATGCCCGGGCCGTTGGCGGTGCGTCGGGAGAAGCAGGACATCCTGGAGACCTTGGCCGACGTGCGCGACGAGGCCACCGCCCGCGCCATCGTCGAGGACCTCAATGCCCGGATCAAACAGACGAACCTGACACCCATCGCCGGGCGCACCATCATCACCGGTCTGCTGGACGTGGAGCAGGTGTTGGAGCAGTGGTGCTCTGGTCGCGGCCACTAACCAGCTTGAGCGCCACCAGCGCCGCCATCAGGGCGGTCACTGCTCGTGCGGTTGCTGGCAGTGCCGCAGGGGGACGGTCCGTGTCTACCCGCGATAGGCTGACTGTCGTGCCACTTCGCCCCGATGGACTCCTCACCCATGAGCTCGACCCGCACGACCGAGGGCCGCAGGATGCCTGCGGCGTCTTCGGCGTCCACGCTCCCGGGCAGGAGGTGGCGAAGCTCACCTACTTCGGCCTGTTCGCGCTGCAGCACCGGGGCCAGGAGTCGGCCGGAATCGCCGTCAGCAATGGCAATCGGATCATGGTCTTCAAGGACATGGGCCTGGTCAGCCAGGTCTTCGACGAGCCGACGCTGAACACCCTGCAGGGCGGTCTGGCCGTCGGGCACACCCGGTACTCCACCACCGGCGCCAGCATCTGGGGCAATGCGCAGCCCACTCTGGCCGCCACTCGCGACGGTTCGCTGGCGCTGTGCCACAACGGCAACCTGACCAACACCGACGAGCTGGAGGCCCTGTTGGGCGAGCGGATCGGCGACGACAAGGTGCCGCACAAGAAGCGGATGGACTCCTCGTCGGACACCATGATCCTGTCCGCGTTGTTGGCCAGCTACGACGACTGCAACCTGGAGGAGGCGGCGCTGGAGGTGCTGCCCAAGCTGCGCGGCGCCTTCTGCCTGACCTTCATGGACGAGCAGACCCTCTACGCCGCGCGCGATCCTCAGGGCATCCGGCCGTTGGCGCTGGGGCAGCTGCCCGACGGCGCGGGCGTCGTGGTGGCCTCGGAGACCGCCGCGCTGGACATCGTCGGCGCCACCTTCCTGCGCGACGTCGAGCCGGGTGAGCTGGTCACCATCACCGCCGACGGCACCATCAGCTCGCAGCGTTTCGCCGAGGCCAAGCCGAAGCACTGCCTGTTCGAGTACGTCTACCTCTCCCGCCCCGACACCCTGCTGCAGGGCCGACGGATCCACAATGTGCGGGTCAAGATCGGCAAGCTGCTGGCCAAGGAATGCCCCGTCGAGGCGGACCTGGTGATCCCCACCCCGGAGTCCGGGATCCCCGCCGCCATTGGTTTCGCCGCCGGGTCCGGGATTCCCTACGGCCTGGGCCTGGTGCGCAATGCCTACGTCGGCCGCACCTTCATCCAGCCGTCGAACACGATGCGCCAGATGGGCATCCGGATGAAGCTCAACCCGCTGCCCGACGTCGTGGCGGGCAAGCGGATCGTGGTGGTTGACGACACCATCGTGCGCGGCAACACCCAGCGCCAGGTGGTGGCGATGTTGCGCCATGCCGGCGCCAAGGAGGTGCACGTGCGGATCTCCGCGCCGCCGGTGGAGTGGCCGTGCTTCTACGGCATCGACTTCGCCACCCGCGACGAGCTGATCGCCCCCGGGATGACCATCGACGAGATCGCCGAGTCGATCGGCGCCGACTCCCTGGGCCACATCTCCCTGGATGGGCTGATCAGGGCCACCCACGTCACGAAGGACAACCTCTGCCGCGCCTGCTTCGACGGCGAGTACCCGGTGGGCCCGCAGGACCTGCCCCTGGAAGACCTCAAGAATGCTCCCCTCAAGAAGAAGGAATGCTGATGAGTCAGTCCGCCTACGCCCGCGCCGGCGTCGACATCGAGGCCGGTGACCGCGCGGTCGAGCTGATGAAGGCGCACGTCGCCCGCACCAAGCGCCCCGAGGTGCTCGGTGGCCTGGGTGGCTTCGCCGGTTTCTTCGACGCGAGCGCCTTCAAGAACTACGAGCACCCGGTGCTGGCCACCTCCACCGACGGCGTCGGCACCAAGGTGGCCATCGCCCAGGCCATGGACACCCACGACACCATCGGCTTCGACCTGATGGGCATGCTGGTCGACGACCTGGTGGTCTGCGGCGCGGAGCCGCTCTTCGTCACCGACTACATCGCCTGCGGAAAGGTGGTTCCCGAGCGGATCGCGGACATCGTCAAGGGCATCGCCGCGGCCGCCGAGGTGGCGGGTTGCTCGCTGTTGGGCGGCGAGACCGCCGAACACCCCGGCCTGCTCGGCCCCGACGAGTATGACATCGCCGGCGCCACCACGGGCGTGGTCGAGAAGTCCAAGATCCTTGGCGCCGAGCGGATCGTCGTCGGTGATGTGGTGCTGGCCATGGCCAGCTCCGGCCTGCACTCCAACGGCTATTCGCTGGTGCGCCAGGTGCTGCTGAACGACGCCGGCTGGGCGCTGGACCGCGACGTCCCCGAGCTGGGCGGCACGCTCGGCGAGACCCTGCTGACCCCGACGAAGGTCTACGCGCTGGACGTGCTGGAGCTGATCAAGGCCACCGAGGTGCACGCCATGAGCCACATCACCGGCGGTGGCCTGGCCAACAACCTGGCCCGGGTGATCCCCGATCACCTCACCGTCACCCTGGAGCGCTCCTCCTGGACGCCGCCCGCCATCTTCCAGCTGGTGCAGCAGGTGGGCAAGGTCAGCCAGGCGGACATCGAGGCGACGCTGAACATGGGCGTCGGCATGGTGGCCGTCCTGCCGGAGGCCTCGTTGAACACCGCCCAGGCCGCCCTGGATGCCCGCGGAGTGAGCAACTGGGTTGTGGGCCGGGTCGCGGATGGAACGCCTGACCAGCCGCGGGTCAGCATGGTGGGTGAGCACCCGATCGCTGGCTGACCAGCACTCCCGAGACAACGGCAGCCGTCGAGGGCCCAGATCGCTGGGTCTTCGACGGCTGTGTCTTTTGGAAGCTCCCGACAAGTTCGGTAGCCTGTGTTTCACGAAAGTTTGAACACACATGCCGCGGTAAAGCCGCGAGGGACAAAGCGAGGGGGTCGACCCGATATGGGGCGCGGCCGTGCAAAGGCGAAGCAGACCAAGGTGGCAAGGGATCTGAAGTATCGCCCGGTCAACATGGATGTGGCATCTCTTGAGCGAGAGCTCGGGATCAAGAGCCCGTCTTCGAACAACCACGAGGACGAGCTGGACGACCAGTATGCGGAGCTTGCTGCCGC
Source organism: Luteococcus sp. H91 (assembly GCF_038433135.1). NCBI lineage: Bacteria > Bacillati > Actinomycetota > Actinomycetes > Propionibacteriales > Propionibacteriaceae > Luteococcus > Luteococcus sp. H91. Next base: position 34,470 of record NZ_JBCDMV010000003.1, read on the forward strand.
CTACGGCGTCGATGTCGACGAGTACGGCGACGATGATGAGGATCCTCGCCGAGTCGGTTGACCTCTCGTGACCCGGCAGTGGGACGGCGACCGTCTGCTGGCCGGGTATGAGTGCCTGACCATTCCACTTCCGCTGGCTGTGCCCGCTCCGGGTGAGCCAGCGGATGGTGCTGCGCTCGTCGGTACGCTGGTACGACGACGCGCGGCGGGGCAAGCCCCGCGGCGAGCTCGCGCAATGCTCTACCTGCACGGCTGGAATGACTACTTCTTCCAGACCCACCTGGCCGACGTCGTGGACGCCATGGGCCTTGACTTCCATGCCCTGGAGCTGCGCCGCTATGGCCGCAGTCTGGACGACGGGCAGTTGGCGGGCTTCATCACCGATCTGGACGAGTACTTCCAGGAGCTGGATGCGGCGCTGGACGTGCTGCGTGAGGACTATTCCGAGGTGTGCCTGATGGGCCACTCCACGGGCGGTCTGGTGGCCGCGCTGTGGGCGGATGCCCGACCCGGTGAGATCTCCGGCCTGGTGCTGAACTCGCCCTGGCTGGATCTGCAGGGTTCGCCGCTGCTGCGCGCCGTCACCGCGCCCGTGCTGCAGCGGCTCAGCACCAGCTATCCGACCACGGTGCTGCCCCTGCCCAACAACGGCCTCTATGCCCGCACCATCGATGCGTCGCTCGGCGGGGAGTGGAGCATGGAGCAGCGGCTCAAGGGCACCAACGCCTTCCAGGTTCGGGTGGGCTGGCTGGCGGCCATCCTGGCTGGCCACGAGCGCGTCGCGGAGGGTCTGGCGGTTGATTGCCCCGTCCTGGTGATGACGAGCGCCAGAAGCGACTTCCGCCGCACCTGGGACGAGTCCCTGAAGCGGGCCGACGCGGTGCTGGACGTCGAGAAGATCGCCGCCAAGGCGGTGCGGTTGGGGCCGCACGTCACCACCGTCCGGATCGACGGTGGGCTGCATGACCTGGCGCTCTCCGCCCCCGAGGTGCGGGAGCGTTACTTCGACGAGATTGCCCGCTGGGCCGGCGCCTACCTGTAGGGGTGATCAACCCGGTGGTGAAGCCCGCCGAGGCTCCGGACGGGGCCACCTCGACCCCGGTAGCGCACTGTGACCCCAGCGGTGGTGCCCCCGACCCCGGAGTGCGGGGGTCGGGGTGCCCTGGGTGGGGTCACAGTGCTCCCAGGGGGTCGTAGTGCTCTCTGGGGGTGGCAGCGCGCGGGGCAAGCCGGTTCGAGGGCTCACGCGCCCCAGAACCAGAAAAAACCCGCTCCTCGGATGAGGAACGGGCTTGCGTGGTGGCCAGGACCGGGATCGAACCGGTGACCTTTCACTTTTCAGGCGAACGCTGCTACCAGCTGAGCTACCTGGCCAAGCGTCGAAGGAGAAGTGGAAGCTCTCCTTCAACACAAAAGCGGTGATGCGAACATCACCGCTTTCGCGACCCCGACGGGACTCGAACCCGCGACCTCCGCCGTGACAGGGCGGCGCGCTAACCAACTGCGCTACGGGGCCTTGCGGCCCTGCTGGATCGTTTCCGATCCGGCCTTGCTGCCCGGATCAGGCAGCTCGAAAAATATAGCGTGAACTTGGGGCAAATGTGAAATCGAGGGCATTGACGTCGCCCAAAAGCCTGTGACTAGGCATTTTGCTGACCTTGGCTGGAGGGGTGTGGTCATGCGGTCATCTGTGTGTTGCCGGGAGTTCGGCTCGGCGAAGGGGGCGGCGATGTTTGCCCGTGGCCTGTCGGCGCCACCAAACATGTTAACCATTAACTTGTGTTCACACCGGGCGGCGGGTGAGGATGGATTCACGCGCAAGGATCGTTCCTCGGGGGAGGGAAGACGATGCGTACCAAAGCGCCGGGTGTGCCTGCTGATCGGGGGATTGCAGGGGCACCCGGCGTTTGGCTGTCGGCGTTTCGTGTTTGCGGGCTCAGACCCTGAACAGATCCAGCTTCTGGTAGTGCTCGGCCAGCAGGTAGTAGACGGTCAGTCGGTTCTTGCGGCCGGGGACCTGCTCGCCCACCTTCTTGATCTCGGCGTCCAGCGCGGCGTCATCGCCCGAGACGCCCAGCTTCTTCTTCACGAAGTTCTCGCGCACGGTGGCGAGCTCGGTCGGGTCGCTGAAGGAGACCATCGAGGAGTCTGGCTTGCTCAGCACCAGGCGGTAGGTCTTTGCCATGGCCGCGACGACGTCGGCATCGGCCTTGGGGGAGTACTTCTGGATGTCTGCGAGGTGGTCCATGTCGGAGCCTTTCGGGAGGTGTCAGGTGACAAGACCATCGTGGCACCGAAATCGCCCGCGGCAGGCGTTTCTGGGCGAATGACCGATGAAATGGTGGTGGGCCCCAGACGACGCCGTCGTCGGCTGGGGCCCACCGATCCGTTGGGGAGGGATTCCCCTCCTTTGCTGTGTGAGTCATCTCACGAAGAGGGTGGGCCATGGGGAGGTCATGGCAGCGGCGGTGACGAAGACCATGAGGTGCCGAGTAGGCGAATCCCTGGTGGGCTCTGGGCCAAGGACCGCGACGTCAGCGACGCCTGGTGCGCGAGTGGTCAGTTGCCCCTGCGGATCTGGTGGACGACGAAGGCGATGATCACGACCACGAGGATGATGCCCGGTGCGTTCCAGCCGCACGCCGTCGACCAAGAAACGGCCCCTGACCAGCATTGCTGCTGGCCAGGGGCCGTTTCACCTGGTATCCCCAACGGGATTCGAACCCGCGCTGCCGCCTTGAAAGGGCGGTGTCCTGGGCCGCTAGACGATGGGGACCCGACCGTCCAAGTCTAGGGGTTCTGCGCCGCGGCTCAAAACCGGCCGTCAGCGTACGGAGATGTGCACGTGGTCGATGTGGTTGGCGGTGTCGCCACCCCGGTCGGCCATCGGGCGCCAACCCTCGTCGGAGCGCGCCACCGACCAGATCTTCTGCTGGAAGATCACGTAGCTGATGTTCAGCTCGCTGGCGCGCGAACGCATCTCGTTGGCGATCTCCCAGCCCAGGGCCTGGTTGGAGCGGTAGTTGGGCAACATCACGTCGGCCGCGCGGCCGGTGTGGTGGTCGGAGCCCGGATCGATCCGGATGCCGTAAATGGTGGTGATCTGCGGGTACTTGCTGCTGACCACGGCGGCAACGCGCTTGGTGGCGATGCTGGAGCCCGGCAGCGCCGCGGGGTTGTAGACGATCGCCGGCTTGGGGGTGGTGGCACGGGGGCGGGAGGGCACGGTGCTCGTCACGCTCTTGGCGCTGCTCAAGTACTTGGCGTTGACCCAGCGGTACTTGCCCATCCAGTAGAGCTGGGCCATCCCGTTGACCTGCTTGCCGGTGATGGCCACCTCATTGCCCTTGTTGATGGTGCCCAGCTGCCTGGAGCGCACCGTGGCCCTCTCTCGGATCGCCAGGTTGGCGGTCGCCTTCAGCACGCCGGGCTTCAGGGCGCGCGCCTGGGCGGCCGGAGGCTTGGCACCGCCCACCGCGAGGTACTTGGCGCTGACCCAGCGATGGTTGCCCATCCAGTAGATCTGCGCCATCCCATTGGCGCGCTTGCCGGTGATGGCCACCTCATTGCCCTTGCGGATGATCCCCACGCGCCGGGACGTGGTGCTGGCCGTGGTGCGGATCGACAGGTCTGCCGTGGTGGTGGCCTTGCCGGTGCTGGTCTTCGTCACCGCCTTCGACGGCTGCGGAGCGGCCTGGGCCATGGCGCCCGAGGTGAACTGGGCGCCTCCGGCGAGCAGAGCGGTGGTGATGGCCGTCACGGTGACCGCCCGGGTGGTACGCAGTGCAGACATGTGATTTTCCTTCCGACGGCCTGGGCCGCGTGCTGTCGAACCAATCTGTCGGCCGCGACGTCCCCGCGTCGTGGCTGGGTCTCCCCGGGCAAGGACTGTAGGGGTGATGGCCGGATGCTGCGAATCTGCTGAAGCGTCCTTTTCCTTACAGGCAAGGAACCGCGCCGAAGCATCCGGTGAACCGTGGGTGTCCGTCCAGTCGTCTGGCGCACCCGTGAACACCCCGCCTTCCCTTTGGGCCAAGGCAAAGCGCGCGGAAGGCATGTCGGCGCTCTGGGCGAACGCCCAAGAACATGAGAAATGGTGATGAGGGGCCTGAGATTTGCCCAGAAATGGCCTCAATCAGGGGTTGAGGGTTCAGGCTTGCGGCTGATCGGTCGAGGCTTCCAGCCAGCAGGCCGTGGCATCGCACACCAGCCGCCGTGCCTTGCCATGCAGCTTTCCAGCCGCCCCGGACTGCAGATCCACCCGGTCGGCCGGCGTCGCACCCGTGATTCGGGCGATCTCGTGACACGCGTCGGGGTCGGCCCGCAGCGCCAAGGGGCGGGCAGGCCCCGTAGTGGCCGCCAACTGGGTCAGCAGATCCTCGTCGAAGGCTGGCGCCACCACCACCAGGCACCGGTGGTCGGCACGAGCGCGCTGCAGGCTGGGCAGGAGCTCTCGCAGTCCACCCATGCCCTCAGGGCAGCACAGCAGATCGGCATTCGTGACCTCCGCGGTGGCCGGGCTGTCCCAGCTGGCGAAACGGTCGTCGGCCAGCCGGGCGTCGACGCGGGGCTGCGCGGCCCGGAAGTCCTGCAGGGCGGCGCGCTGGCTCTCGTCGGGTTCCGATGCCCGCGGGTGAAGCCGCTCCACCGGGATGCCCAGTCTGGTCTCGGCAACCCGTCGGGTCTGCCGGTCTCGCCAGGCCGCCAGGGCGAGCAGCACCAGGCCGATGCCCAGGACCACCAGGAAACCGCGCATGACCACCCCCCGCAGCGAGACTGCACTGGTGCCCCCACAGGGGCTCGAACCCTGGACCCGCGGATTAAAAGTCCGCTGCTCTGCCAGCTGAGCTATAGGGGCGCTCGCGACAGTGTAGCGAGTCGGCGACGGGTGGCGGCGCTCAGGCCTTCCAACGGTAGATGTGGTGCTCCCACTCGTTGGCGAAGTCCTGACTGAACTTCCCGTCCTTCACCTCGATGCTGCGATCCTCTTCCAGCACCTCGACGCTCGACGGGGAGACCCCCTCGGGCAGCCGCAGCTCGTAGGAGCCCTGCTCGTGCTGGATGCGCTGCATCGCAATCAGGTAGCTGTAGCCGTCGGGTGCCTTGGGCCAGTAACGGGTGTGCAGATCGGGGTTGATGTTGCGCGGCTCGGACTGGGAGTAGAGCACCGGCGCCAGCTTCTGCAGCCGGGCGGTCACCTTCTTCACCCGCTCGCTCACCCCGCGGGCGTAGTGACCGTCGTTGCGCACGCCGAAGGCGCCAGGACGCCAACTCAGCCAGGAGTCGTCGGTCACCTCGCGGGGGTCGACGCCCTTCTTCGGCTCCGTGCGGGCGTACCAGAAGCGGTACTCCTCCTTGGAATCGCGCACCGTGTCGCCCACCGTGTACTGCTCGCTGGCCTTCCAGATCGGAGCGGGCTTGTCGTCGGCGAAGCTCTGCGGAAAGATCAGGATGCCGCTGGCGCCGGCGGTGATGCAGGACATCAGGGCGCCCTCCACCTCGTCAGCGGTGGGGACGGAGCCATAACCCGGCTCACCCTTGCGCACCACATTCGCGTGCCCGATCGCCACCACACCCCAGACCGGCAACGGCCGGCTGAGGAAGGCGCGGCAGCGCTCCACCACCATGCCGTGGGCGGCGGCCCGACGGATCTGCTCCTCGGGCAGGCCCCAGGCCTTGGCCACCTGGGCGCGCATCGTCGGGTGCACGCAGTAGGAATAGAGGTCGGCCGAGACCTGGTGCAGGTCGGGACGGTCGATCAGCGGCCGGACCCGGTAGCGGTCGATCGAGGAGATGGTGACGCCGGTGCCGAAGTTGGAGTACGCCAGGTAGCCCTTGGGGTGCTTGTCCAGGTTCTCCTCCAGCTTCTTCATCTTGACGCTGTCCATGTCGGCCTCGTCCTCCGGCAGCCAGCCGACGGTCTCGGCGCCGGGCTTGCCGGCCATGTCCATCCCCGTGGTGCGGATCGCCCACATCCCCGACTGCTGCATCGCCTCGGGGGTTACCTTGGGATCCACCACGACGCCGCCGTGGGTGTAGTTCTTCTCCTCCTTGAGCTCCTCTGTGGTGCCATTCATCCACCACTCGGCAATCGGGAAGCGGGAGGCATCGGCCAGCACCTCGGCATTGGTGAACTGCTTGTAGTACTCGGCCGGGCCGCCGAAGTTGGCGTCGACGCCACGCACCACCGGATCGGCGGTGGCGGAGGCGCCCGCATCGTGGTGGGCCTTGATCCGCTCGGCGCTCAGCGGCTTGCCGAAGATGGCGTACTGCGACCACTGGCCGGACAGCGACGCGCCGGTGCCCTTCTTGACGTCGCGGGTGCCGACCGCGCCGCCGGTGACGGTGCCCTTGAAGGGGCCAATGCTGCCGGTGCTGACCTGCTTGCCGTCCAGGTAGCCGGCCACCTCTCCCTTGGGGGTGATGGTCAGCGCGAAGTGGTGCCACTTGTTGGTGGTCTTCTCCGTCTTGAAATCCACCTTGGTGTAGCCCGCTCCCTCCGCGAACAGGCCGGTGCCGTCGCGCTGCAGGCCGAAGGCCCAGCCGGTGGGGTCGCTGTCCGACGGCACCGCGAGCAGCGCCTGGTTGAAATTGGGCTCCTCCTGGTAGAGCCACATCTCCACGGTGAGGCCCGTCTGGGGGACATCGGCCAGCCAGGTCTTGGCGTCGGGAATCTCCACCCACGCCTCGTCATTGCTCATGCCCGAGTAGAAGGCGCGCCCCACGCCGTTGGGGGCGGCCGTGCTCAGCGCGTCATTGGGCCACCACTTGTTGCCGTGCATCACGGTCTTGCGGTGGTGCTTGGAGCGGTCGGCTGGGGCCTTGGCGTCCGCGTCGTCCTGGAAGTCCAGGTAGAGCAACGGATCATCGGCCAGGATGGCCTCCTTCAGGGTGCCCTTCACGACGGGTGCCGACGCCTCGGCGCTGCTGGCCCCACCGCCGCTGGGGATGTCACTGGGGCTGGGGTTCGGCGTGGGCTTCTCGTCCTTGGAACAGCCGACGACAGTGGTCGCGGCGATTCCGGCGGCGCCGACGGCGAGGAAGGTGCGGCGGTTGGTGCTGGTCACGTGGAGGTTGCCCTTCGGATCGTTCGGACATGGGTTCGGACAATGCATCGGGGGATGTGGTCAGGCTAACAACCGACCCGACCAGCCCGTATCCTGAAAATATGTGGACGAGTGACCAACGCTCTGGCGAGGTTGCGCTGCCCGAGGTCACCCCGCAGACCGAGGGCCTGCCCGCCGCCGAGGAGGCTCCGCGGCCGCTGTCGGCCGCGGTCAAGCGCACCGTGCGGTGGGGTCGGTACGTCAGCGACGTGGTCACCCCGACCAATCTCTTCTTCGCCCTGTTGGCGCTGGTGCTGCTGGTGGTCGGCACGTTGGGCGGATGGGACAAGGTGCGGGCCGCGAGCGACGAATTGCCCGTCGTGGCAACGGGTTCCGAGACATCGGCGGCACCCTTCGTGGTGACCGTCACCAAGAGTTGGCACACCGCGGAAATGGGCAAGCTGCTGACCCGGCAGCGCGGGCAGCGCTACCTGCTGGTGGTCGGCTCGGTGACCTCGCAGCACAACGAACCGGTGCCCTCGGTGATCCTGAGCAAGGCCTTGGCGATCGACGTGCCCGGGTGTCGACGCGACGGGCTCATGCTGGAACAAGATGCCTGTCATCCCGAGCAGTTGCTGCGTGCGGACAGCCTGAGAATGGGTGATCTGCAGCCGGGGATGACCCAGCCCTTCGTCGCTGTCTTCAGGCAGGATTCAGCCAGCCCCACCCCTAGTCAGACGACCGTCATACTGAGTTCGCAGGTCTGGCGGGCCTCCCGACTGGACGGTGGTATGGGCTGGTGGGATCTCACCCCGACGGCCCAACTCACCGTGCCCACCAAGGAGTACCGGCCATGAGCGAGCGGGCATGAAGCGCCGGCAGGCGGCGACCGCCGTGGCCGTTCTGGCGGCCCTGAGCGTCGGATCGGTGGTTGATGAGCGGTTGCAGGACCCCAACGAGGTGCTGGAGCGGCCCTATGATCACCACGCGGCCCTGGGGGACGAGGTGGCCATGCGCACCGGCACCGTCGTGGTGCACGGGGTGGACGGTGCCGCGAAGGTGAGGACCTTCAAGACGCTGGCGTCGACGCCGGGGGTCTGGCTGCTGGTGGATGTGAGTTTCACCGCGAAGGACAGCACCCAGAGCGTCGCGGGTGGCACCGTGGTTGCGGCAGATGGGCGCCGCTTCGGCGGGAAGCAAGCCGTGATGACCTCGTGTGGGGTGTCGATCCCCGGCGTCGCACACCATTGCCGGCAGCTCTTCGAGCTCCCCAGGGGAGTGCTGGCGGGCGCGAGCTTCGAGGTGTCCACCGCGGGCCGTGGCCAGGCGGATGACGTCGCGGTGATCGACTTGGGGATCGACCAGGCCAAGGCCACCCGGCTGGAGGCCAGCACCAGCACCTTCGACGCGGACAAGGAAGGTGCGTGATGGCGCTCGCCCCGGCCGCGACCTCATGGTGGCAGCGCAACCGGGTCTGGTTGATGCTGCTGGTGCCCCTGCTGGCGGCGGCGATCGCCTCGTCGTCGTGGGCCTACGTCAGGTTGTACCGACCGCAGCAGTTCCACAACCCGCAGCGGTCCGTGGACGGCACCTTGCACTTCGTGCAGCACACGCGCAGCGTGGACCTTGACTACACGATCGACGTGACCATGAAGCTGATCAGCTTCGAGCCGGTCAACGACACCGCCTGGACCGTGCCCGCAGGGCAGACGCTGTGGCGCAGCACCCTTCAGTTCGAGGCCGATCCCGAGGCCCCGCTGAACGGTTGCGGGGTGAGCCTGCGAGACCAGCACGGCCGGCGCTTCGTCGGCAACATCGGGATGAAGGCCAGCAGGACGATGACCCAGGCCAGCGCCATGCAGAATGACTGTGTTCCGCTGGAGCGCGGGGGGCCAAGCGTCGTCATGGGCACGGTGATGCCAGCCCGTGAGGGGGAGGAACGGCCCCGGATCTGGCAGAGCACCTGGCTGTGGGCACTGCCGAGTGATGCCGTCCCCACCACCCTTCGGGTGTCTTGGGCGCCGCCGGACTATGCGGAGTTCGGCATTCCGGTCAGGTAGGAGTGGCCCTCCCGTGCGATCGGCTCAACCCAATGCGGGGGTGCCCTGCTGCTCCACCGGTTCCAGTGCGATGGACTGCGCGGTGACCACCCGGTTCACGGCGGCTGCCAGCAGCGCCATCGCGACCACGAAGTAGACGGCCTGTTGTCCGAGCTGCAGGAAGGGCTCGGTGGCCACCCGGGCCAAGGATTCCTGTGGCCCGACGATCCAGCGTTGCAGCCAGGCGACGCCCACCTGCAGCTCACCGGCGGCGACGAAGACCAGGCAGAACAACACCATCGGGATGACGCCAGCGGCCGCCACCCGAGCGATCGCGGAGGCGGCTTCCTTGAACGGAGTCGTCACGGGCTCCATGCTTTGCGCCACCACCCGTCGCACCGGGCTGGGGATGCGCCGCAACTGCTGGGTGCGGATCTCCGGCGCGGTCAGGGTGCCCTCCCGGAGTTGACTGCCGTAGACGGTGGCGCCGATCGCCAACCAGGCCACCGGCAGCACGACGATGCTGGACATGTTGCCCACCACCGTGGAGGCGGTCTCGATCATGCCCTGGAAGAGCTCGCCCAGCCACCCGGCCCAGGCGACGAAATGGTGGTACCGCTCGACGATGCCGACCACCACCGCACGCGTGGTCACCCACTCCTGGATGGCACCCAGCCGGGTGGCCAGCACCGACCCCAGGGTGACCATCCACAGCGTCTCGACGTAACCGTTCAACGCGGCCCAGCCCAGATGACGTCGGGCCAGTTTGAAGCCGGCGATCGCCTTGCGCACCACCAGCGCCGCCACCACCAGACTGAGCAGCAGCCACTCCGGCGCAACGGTGGACCGGGAGAAGTCGGCGGCAAAGCCCTCGTTCAGCCACTCGTCGATGGTGTTGGAGCGGATGTAGGTGGTGACATCGGCCTTCAGCAGGCCCTGCGCCGAATAGACGGCCAGGAAGGGGACCAGCACCTCGGTGGCGATGACCAGGTGCCCGCGCAGGCTCTCGCCTCGGCTACACGACGGTTTGGTGAAGTCCGCGAAGGCGGGCAGCGACGACGCGGTGCTGCGCAGCATCATCACCAGACTCAGCAGCATGCAGATCGGGGCCAGCGGCAGCACCAGGGCGCCCAGGGTGCGGTTCACGTCGGCAAGGGCCACGGCCAGCCACATGAACGCCCGGCGCCCGGTGGCGCCCACCAGGAACCAGCCCAGCAGCGCCGGCCAGTGCCGGGCGAGCAGCAGCAACCCGTCGAAGATCACCTCGCGTAGTGCGCCCAGCGCCTCGGCCATGAACCTCACGCGTCCATGCTAGAAGTCCACCGGGCCGATTCGGCACCACTTCCGGTCGGTTGTCCAGATTGCTGCTCGCGCGGACCCCGTCATCGCGGTGGAGCCACGTCCGGACGCGATCTCCGAATTCCTTGCCGGGGCGGGCCCTTCGTGGCTCTGCACTTCGCGACGCGCCGGGTCACTCCGCTCGCTGCTGGCGGTGCCCAAGGTCGTGACCTGTGGCGCGGAGTGCCACGGTTGACCTTGTGGCGCGAAGTCAGGCGGTGGGCCATCCGCTGATCAAGGTCAACAGTCGCCACGGGGCGGCCCAGACGGCGTCCAGCGTGGGGCGCGAAGTGGACGTCAACCAGCCAGCCCGCTCGACTCTGTCACGGAGCAGATCGGCTCCGGACGCCGTCTTGATCGATCCATCTGAACGCCCGTCGGTGGGCAGCCGTGCGACGAGTCGCGGGCAGGGGCCGCCGGGCCGACGACGATCGTGGCACTTCGCGCCACAAGGACGCCCGCGTGACTTCGCGCCAAACATGCCAGCCGTCGTTGGGGCAACGAGCGCGCGCAGTGGCCCCACGCGTCGCGAAGTACATACGAGCAACGAGGACCAGGTCGGCAGGAGTTTGGCCGGCGCCGGGCAGCCACCACCGTTCACCCGCTGTTGTCCTTGCTGGGTTACGGTTGGGACGTGCGAACACCACGAGACATCGAATGCTGGTTGACCGACAAGGACGGCGTGCTGGTCCATGAGGACTCGCCGATCACGGGCGCCGCCGAGCTGATCCAGCGCTGGGTGGACACCTCGCACCGCTTCCTGGTGCTGACCAATGACTCGTCGATGACCCCGCGGGACCTGAGCGCCCGGCTGGACCGATCGGGCCTCACCGTGCCGGAAGAGAACCTGTGGACCTCCGCGCTGGCCACGGCCGCCTTCCTGCAGCGGCAGAAGCCGGGGGCCCGGGTCTACGCGATCGGTGAGGCGGGGCTGACCACCGCGCTGCACCAGGCCGGCTTCATCCTGACCAGCACCGAGCCGGACTACGTCGTGCTGGGGGAGACCCGCACCTACTCCTTCGAGTCGATCACCCAGGCCATCCGGTTGGTGGTCGGTGGCGCCAAGTTCATCACCACCAACCCGGACACCACCGGCCCCAGCGCGCAGGGGCTGCTGCCCGCCACCGGCGCCGCCGCGGCCATGATCACCGCGGCCACCAACCGCAAGCCCTATGTGGTGGGCAAGCCGAACCCGATGATGTTCCGCTCCGCCATGAACAAGATCGAGGCGCACGCGGAGACGACGGCGATGATCGGCGACCGGATGGACACCGACATCGTCGCCGGGATGGAGGCCGGCCTGTTCACCGTGCTGGTGCTCACCGGGATCACCGGCCGGCTTGACCTGGAGCGCTTCCCCTACCGCCCCGACCTGATCGTGGAGAGCGTCGCCGAACTGCGCGACATGATCTGACGCCAGCCCCGGTGACCACCGGCGGCCGAGCCTGTCGAGGCCTCACACCAACCAGGGCGGCTCCACCTGCGGCTCGAAGTTGTGCGGTTCCCAGCTCTGCCACCAGTTCTCGGCGCCTTCGGGGGCGACACCGTCGCGGAGCCGGGGAACCTGGTCGCGCAGGTCGTACTTCAGCCGGACGAGCAGCATCAGCTCCCGCTCGTCGTGCTCCCGGGAATCGTCCAGGTAGTCCCGCTCCAGCTCCCAGATCCGACGTCGGGCGCCGATGATGCTGCGTCCCAGTGCCTGCTCCGCCGCTGTTGCCCCCAGATGCTGCTCCGCGGCGCGCATCCAGCCGTAGTCCCGGTTGATCCGCAACAGGCCGGGGTCGATCGTCAACGCGTCGTGCACGTCGAATTCGGGCTCGATCACGATTGCGCCGGCGCTGCGGGCATAGGCCACCTCGTCGCGCTCGGTCTCGTCGGACTGGATTTCCGTGGAGCGCAGCAGAATCGCGAACATGTCCTTGTCCTCGAAATTCTCGCTGGGTCGCACCCCGGGAGCATTCGAGGTGACCACATAGGTGGTGGTGCAGCCCAGCGGGCCGATCGCCATCTCCGCCGGCAGGTTCTCCCGGACCCCACCGTCGACGAAGTGCTCGGCGTCCATCGGCACCGGGGTGAAGATCGTCGGGATGGAGCACGACGCCAGTACCCCGCGGGAGAAGTCATGCACCTCACCCGGCACCTCCACGTCGTAGCGGTCAACCAGCCGACCGTCCTCGCGCATGAAGCGCAGTTCGCCGCTCTCCAGACTGACCATGCCGATCCGGATCGTCACCCCCGACGTCGGGATTCGCGCGGAATCAAACAGGCCCCCCTCGCCCAGCAGGGCGCGCAGGATGGGCCCGGGAATGTACATGGAGCGAGTCTTCTCCGCGCCGGTGAGGATCACCCCGACGTCATTGCCGACGCCCTTCATCCGGCTCAACCCGGCGATGATGGTCATCACCTGGCTGGGGGACAGATCCGGTGAACTGTCCGTCGGATCCAGCGTCGCCATCGCCAGGGTCTCCAACTGCCCAGTGAGTTCGGCCTGGGCTTCCTGCGGGGTCTGCGCAGCCTCTTCCTGCTGTTCGCCGGAGGCATCGATCTGGACGCCACGCGTGAAGGGCAGCTGGATTCGCGGCAGGCTGCGCCCGCTGCCCAGCCAGGCGGTGCGGTTCTCTCGTTGCAGCAGCGCCATCAACTCCGGGCCGCGGGCCCGGAAGCGTCGGAACCAGACCCGCTCGGTGAACATGTCACTCTGCCGGGTCATGCCCAGCCACAGCTCCTCCAGTTCCCTGACCGACTCGGCCTGCTCGGCGGGATCGGTCGACTGCGCGATCAGCGCGCCCAGGATGGCACCGGCCGAGGTACCGACCACGACGCTCGGCGCGATCCCCACCACCTCATAGAGGTAGCGCAGCGCGCCCAGCTGGAAACTCGCCTTGGCGCCACCGCCTGAGAGCACCAGGCCCTGGCGGTCGTCGTGGATCGGGCGCAGGGCGGCGCCAATGCCCAACCAGGGTCGTCGTGCCATGACACCCAGCCTAGTGGCCACGACGGGTTGGGTCAGCGGATGAACGGCCCCCAGCGGGCTCACAGACGCCATGACCCACAATGGTGACGTGACTCCCCAGCAGGCCCCCGGCGCGATGCCGGTCGATTCCTCCGCCAGCAAACCCGCTGCCAGTCAGGCCGGTGCTACCCCGATCAACACCCGCGCCACCGCCCCCGTCGACCTGACCCGTTTTGCCTGGCTGTCGATCGCCGCGGCCCTGGCCACCATCGCGCTGAAGACCGTCGCCTGGCGGATCACCGGATCGGTCGGTCTGCTGTCCGACGCTGCCGAATCCGTGGTGAACCTGGTGGCCGCCATCGTCGCCCTGATGGCCCTTCGGTTGGCGATCAAGCCGCCGGACAAGGACCACAACTTCGGCCACAGCAAGGCCGAGTACTTTTCGGCCGCGATCGAGGGCGCGATGATCTTCGTCGCCGCCGGCGTGATCGTGGTGACCGCCGTACAGCGCTTCCTGCACCCGCAGCCGCTGGAGAATGTCGGCGTCGGCCTGCTGGTCTCCGTGGTCGCGTCGGTGCTGAACGGCACGGTCGCGTGGGTGCTGTTGCGCGCCGGCAAGCAGTACCGCTCCATGACCCTGGTCGCCGACGGCAAGCACCTGCTGACCGACGTGTGGACCTCGGTGGGCGTGGTGATTGGCGTCGGCCTGGTGTGGCTGACCGACTGGCCCCGGCTGGATGCCCTGGTGGCCCTGGCCGTCGGCATCAACATCCTGTTCACCGGTGCCAAGCTGATGCACGAATCCGGCATGGGTCTGATGGATGTCAGCCTGCCCAAGGAGGACAACAAGCGGATCCGCGAAATCCTGGAGAGCTTCACCGGCGAACACGTGATGTTCCACGGGGTTCGCACCCGGGAATCGGGCAACCGTCGCTTCATGGACATGCATCTGCTGGTGCCGGGGGCCTGGACGGTGCAGCAGGCGCACGACCTGGTGGAGGACATCACCGACGCGCTGCTGGAGGCCTTCCCCGAACTGCACGTGATGATCCACGCCGAGCCGATCGAGGATCCGCGTTCCTACGACGACTACGACTTCGGAATCAGCTGACCGCTCTGCCGGGCACCCTCGACAAGCTCGGGGACCGTGGCTGAGTGAGCTGTCAGAGGTCCACGTGGCCGAGTCTGTCGAGGCCTCTGCGGTGCCACTGCGCCCAACCTGGCGTCGCCCTGTTCCTTGGACAGTTGCCCTGCTCATCGAACCGTCGCCTTGCCATGGCTATTGCTGGCGTAGGGCGACGGTTGGGGGAGCAGGTCCACCGTCCGGGGAGCATGGCCGCCGTCCGGGGAGGCAGGTGGCCAACAGGCGCGACCGGTTTCCCCGGCCCTAGGATGTCGCCATGACTGAACAGGCGCAGGCCACCGTCGTCCCCGGCTGGGACGAGTACTTCCTGGGGATCGCGACGGCTGTCTCGGCGCGGGCCAAGTGCACCCGACGCCGGGTGGGCGCCCTGCTGGTGCTGGACCGGCGGATCATCGCGACGGGCTACAACGGCGCCGCGCCCGGCCGCCCCGACTGCCTGGAGGGCGCCTGCCCCCGCGGTCAGCTTGGCTACGACCAGGTTCCCGGCCTGGGCGACTACGACCGCCCGGGGACCCCCGGCTTCTGCATCGCGATCCATGCCGAGGTGAACGCCCTGCTGTTCAGCACCCGCGACACCAAGGGCGCCACCGCCTACATCACCGACGAACCCTGCCCCGGCTGCCGCAAGGCGTTGGCAGCAGCGGGCATCATCCGCGCCGTCTGGCCCGAGGGCGAGTACGACCAGGACGCCTTGGTCGCCTGGTGACCCCAGTAGCCACGGGGCTCACTCCAGCGCCAGGATCAACTCCCGGAGCACGGCCAGCACCTGGGCGTCCAGACCCTCCAGCTCGCTGAGCGCGGCCACCCGGGCGCCCGGGGTGGGGTGATCCTTGACCAGTTGCAGGGCCCGTTCCTTGGTGAAGATCGGCATCTGGGCCTCGTCCAGGAAGGTGAAGATCCGCTCGTCCAGCTGGTTGTCGGGCTCGCGGGGCCCGTCGAAACGACCGCTAGCGCCCGCGCTGGTCGACACTTCGCCCAGATCCAGGACGCGCACCTCACCGACGCCGTGCAGGTGCAGTGTGATCGTGCGGGTCGCCGGCACCACGGCCAGCTCGCCCTCGGCGGGGTGGACGGTGACCTCGCCGGTCTGCTGGCTGTACGTGATCCGGGTGCGCACGGCGCGGGGGGTGGCGCGGTCGTCATCCTCGTAGAGCACGTACTCACCGTCGGCCCCGGCCACGACGTGCAGTTCCAGTCGCGTCGGATTGCCCATTCCGAACTCATCCGGGGGAGTCATCGGGATGATCGCCCCGGCGCGGGCCAGCACGGGTATCTGGCTGATCGGCCGGTACATGGTCACGGCCCGGCCGCCGCGGTAGGTCAGGTTGGTGAACAGATCCGTCCACCGGCCCCCGTCCCCGCCAAGACAGGGCAGCCAGAGCCGCTCACTGGCCCGCTGCGTCGTGGGGTCAATCGGGGTGGTGATCGGCGCCACCAAGAGGTCGCGGCCAAACCAATACTGGTTCTGCGCGGCATAGGCCACCTGCTCGTCGGGATCGGTCCAGTACAACGGCCGCATCAACGGCCGCAGCTCGTCGTGCCCGGCCACATTCTCCGTGAACAGCCAGGGGAGCAGCCGGTGCCGCAGCCGCAGGAAGTCGCCCATCACCTGCCGGGCGACGGGATTGAACCGCCACGGCTCCTTGCCGTTGAAGATGCCATTGGAGGAATGGAGCCGGTTGATCGGGGAGAAGACGCCGAACTGCACCCAGCGGGTGGCCAGCTCGTCGTCCTTGATGCCGAACATGTGGCCGCCGATGTCGTGGCTCCACCAGCCGTAGCCGATGTTGGAGGCCGTCGCGGTGAAGTAGGGCTGGAAGGCCAGCGAGGCCCAGCTGATCACCGTGTCTCCACTGAAACCCACCGGGTAGCGGTGCGATCCGGGCCCGGCATAGCGGCTGAAGGTCAGCGGTCGCTGCCCGTCACGCGCGGAATCCAGGAAGTGCAGGTGGTTGAGCATCCACAGCGGGTCCAGCCCCGGGATGCGGGAGTGGCTGCCCTGCTGCCAGTCCAGCCACCAAAAGTCGACGCCCTCGGCCTCCATCGGGTGGTGCACCTGCTCGAAATAGGCCTTGATGAAGGCCGGATCGGCAAAGTCGAAGGTGGCCGGCAGCTCCGTCGAAGGATCAATTCCCAGCGCCTCCGCCACCCGCGGGTAGGCCTCCTCGAAGGCCCGGATCCCCTCGGCCGGGTGCACGTTCAGCGACACCTTCAACCCGCGCTCGTGCAACCAGGCAAGGAATCCGACGTGATCGGGAAAGAGCTCGCGGTTCCAGGTGTAGCCCGTCCAGCCCGCACCGTACTTCGGGTCGATCTCGGTCAGGTGCCAGTCCATGTCCACCACCGCGACGCTGAATGGCAGCCCCTCCGCCTCGAAGCGCTCCACCAGCTCCTGGTATTCGGCCTGGGTGTAGGCGTGGTAGCGGCTCCACCAGTTGCCCAGCGCGTAGCGGGGCAGGATCGGCTGCGGCCCGCTGATCCGGTAGAAGTCACGCACCGCATCGCCGTAGTCGTGGCCATGGGCAAAAACGTAGACGTCCACATTGCCCTCGGGGCGTTGCGCCACCCACCCGTCGTCGGTCAGCGCCAGGGAGGCGGAATCATCCAGGCTGGTGATGCCCAGCGAGTTGGCTAGGCCGTTCTCCAACTCGGTTGCCCCGTCGACGGTGTCCAGCGTGCGCGCCGTGCCACCCAGCTGGGTCCGCACCCCGACATACTGCGCGAACTTGCTGTCCGGCTCCTCCCCCGGACGCCACACCGAGTGGTAACCGCCGGTGAGCTCCTTGACGTTGATGCTCTGCGGCGAGAACTCACCACCGGCGTAGTCCAGGTGAAGGGCGCTGGTGATGATCTGCACCCGTTGTCCGTCGCGATGCACTCGGAATTCCGGCGTCGGCAGATCACGGTGGAGCACGGTCTGCGTCGGCCGGTCCTCGAAGACCCCCGTCGGGGAGTATTCGCACCTGACAAGGCGCTCGGTCAGCACGGTGAAGCGGTAGTGCGCGCCGGAGACGACGGAGGTCTGGGGTGCGATCGGCTCGGCGGCGAGCCGGAGGTGTTCGGGCAGGGCGGTCATGCCCACCACTGTAGGGACCGGCTCCGACAATCCTTGGCCAGCCCCTTCACACCCTGCCCCGAGGCGGCCCCGGCAGCACCTGACGAAGCGGTGAACACTGCGTGAAGTCACCCGCGTGGTGCCGCCCCCGTGCACGGTAGCGTCGTAGCTTGGGGGCATGGACGGACCGACGAATGGCCCGGGAGCGCAGAGCTCCGGACGCCAGTCGGCGCGTCCCCCGGCACCACCGAAACCCTGACGACGAAGGGGTCGGCTGCCGAGTGACCGGCCCCTTCACAGATGAAGGAGCTCTACGTGCTCAAGCCCTCCGAGCAGACCCTCGCCTCCTCGACGACGGCCACCGGCCTGAAGACCTACGTGGTGGACACCTCCGTCCTGCTGAGCGATCCCCGCGCGCTGGTGCGCTTCGACGAGCACCACGTGGTGCTGCCGATCGTCGTGATCGCCGAGCTGGAGGCCAAGCGACATCACCCCGAGCTGGGCTACTTTGCCCGCACCGCGTTGCGCCTGCTGGACGACCTGCGGCTGGAGAACGGCCGACTGGACGAGCCGGTCACCGTCAACGAGCGGGGTGGAACCCTGCACATCGAGCTCAACCACACCAACCCGGAGCGTCTGCCCGCGGGCTTCCGGCTGGGCGACAACGACTCCCGAATCCTCGCGGTGGCGATCAACCTGGCGGCCGAGGGCAATGACGTCGTGGTGGTCAGCAAGGATCTTCCGATGCGGGTCAAGGCGTCGGTGGTGGGGCTGGAGGCACAGGAGTACCGAGCCGAACTGGCCGTCGACTCCGGCTGGACCGGGATGCGGGAGCTGGCCGTGCCCACCTCGGTGGTCGAGTCGCTCTACGAGAACGGCGAGGCGGAGGTGCTGGAGACCGACGACCTGCCGGTGCACACCGGCCTGAAGCTGCACTGCCCGTCGGGTGGCACGGCGCTGGGTCGCAAACTGCCCAATGGGCGGGTGAAGCTGATCCGATCCGAGCGCGACGCCTTCGGGCTGCACGGTCGTTCCGCCGAGCAGCGGGTGGCGCTGGACATCCTGCTGGACCAGGAGGTGGGGATTGTCTCGCTGGGCGGGCGGGCCGGCACCGGCAAGTCTGCGCTGGCGCTGTGCGCCGGGCTGGAGGCGGTGCTGGAGCAGCGGCTCTACCAGAAGGTCGTCGTCTTCCGCCCGCTGTACGCCGTCGGCGGCCAGGAGCTTGGCTACCTGCCCGGCACCGAGAACGAGAAGATGGCGCCCTGGGGGCAGGCGGTCTTCGACACGCTCGGTGCGGTCACCAACAAGTACGTGATCGACGAGGTGATGGCGCAGGACATGCTGGAGGTGCTGCCGCTCACCCACATTCGCGGTCGCAGCCTGCACGACGCCTTCGTGATCGTCGACGAGGCGCAGAGCCTGGAGCGCAATGTGCTGCTCACCGTGCTCAGCCGGATCGGCCAGAACTCCCGGGTGGTGCTCACCCACGACGTCGCCCAGCGCGACAACCTGCGCGTCGGACGGCACGACGGAATCGCGGCGGTGGTGGAGAAGCTGAAGGGCAACCCGCTGTTCGCGCATGTCACGCTGACCCGCTCGGAACGTTCCCCGATCGCCGCACTGGTGACGGAGATGCTGGAAGGCGGTATCTGAATTCTTCCGACAATCGGGGTGACGGGTCGGGCGGTTCGGTCACAATGGGAGGGGTCGTCCCCCGCTCGACCTGACCACCGACCGGGCACCCAACCCGACCCCTCCCGATCCGCCAGGAGCCATCATGACCGACGAGCTGCACACCCCCACCAGCCGGATTGCCCCGGACATCGCCCGCAGTTGGTTGCTGGTGAATGCCGCGAAGCCGGAACTCTTCGACGCCGCCATCGCCAGTCAGGCCGATGCGGTGGTGCTGGACGTCGAGGATTCGGTGGCCGTCGACGACAAGATCCGGGCCCGGCAGAATGTCGTCGACTTCTTCCGTCGCGGCGGCCAGGCCTGGGTGCGGATCAACGGCTACGGCACCGTCTGGTGGGAGGGCGACCTGGATGCGTTGGCCGGTTTCGACGGGATGCACGGCGTGATGCTGGCCATGGTTGAGACCAGTGAGCACGTGCAGAAGACCGCCGAGCGGCTGGCCTCGCACCAGAAGGTGGTGGCGATGATCGAGACGGCCCGCGCCATGATGCTGCTGGACCGGATCGCCCAGTCCCGTGCCACCTTCCGGATCGCCTTCGGGCTGGGGGACTTCCGCCGCGACACCGGCATCGACGACGACCAGATGGCCCTGGCCTACACGCGCTCCCAGCTGACCATCGCGTCGCGGGCGGCCGGGCTGCCGGGCCCGATCGACGGGCCCGCGGTTGGTGCCCTGGGCGGCAAGCTGGCCAACTCGGCGGACAACACCCAGAAGTTCGGGATGCGCGGCAAGCTGTGCCTCAGCCCGGAGCAGTGCCCGATCGTCAACGAGGTGCTCTCGCCGTCCCAGGACGACATCGATTGGGCCAGCGGCTTCCTGGCGGACTTCGAGGCCGGCGGCAGCCAGATCCGCAGCGCCTCGGACACCCCGAAGCTGGCCCGGGCCCGACGCCTGCTGGATCTGGCCCTGGCCTTCGGGATCACGGCTCCCCAAGAGGGTTGAGGGTCCCCGGGGCCTCGCCAGGCTCGGCCGCCGCGGTTGAGTGGTCACGATGCGCCGGCCCCGTTACGACGGCCGAGCTTGTCGAAGCCTCAGCGCCGCAAGCAGTGGATGGCGTAGTCGATGTGGTGCCCGTCTCGGTCCACGGGCACAGTGACCTGCCACACGTGGTCGCCGAGCCTCCGCAGCGCGGCATCAAGGCTGGGTGTGGCGTTCTCGCACCAGATGGCGAGCAGCCCACCCGGCGTCAGGGCGTCGCGGGCGGCGGTGAGCAAATCCGTCTCATAGAGCGGCGCATTGGCATCGTGGATCAGGAAGTCCGGGCCGTTGTCCACGTCCAGCAGAATCGCGTCCCAGCCCGACGTGGTGCGCAGGGCCTCGGCGACGTCGACATGCCACAGGGTGCAGCGAGGATCATCGGCGACGCAGGTCAGGCTGGGCACGATGCCCTGGCCCGCCCAGCCGATCAGTGCCGACGAGAGTTCGGCGACGGTGACCCGGGCCTCTGCGAGCCGCCGCAGTACCTCCCCGGCGGTGAAGCCCAGCCCCAGCCCGCCCACCAGCACCCGTCGCGCCGTGGCAGGCGCCAGCCGGGCCAGGGCCAGCTCGCTGGAGGCGTCGACGGAGTCCATCGCGAACATGCCGTTGACCACCAGCTCGTGCACCGCGTCGGGGCCGGCGCCGCGGCGTCGCAGGGCGATGTCGAATCCGTCGGCGTCGTCGAAGCCCAGGGTCACCACGGATTGCATGCAGACATGATGCACCCCGGCACTGACGTAGGATGCAGCGCGTGCGTAACAAGAGGGCCTCGGGCCGCGACATGATCATCTCCCTTGCCGTGATCCTGCTGCCCTGCATTGCGATCTACTACTGGTTTGCCCGCATCCCCGACGAGCCGCAGGTGCCCGCCGCCGACTGGAAGCCCGTGGTGGCCGACGCCCGCGCCGACGCGCCCTTCCAGGTGCTCGCCCCGAGCAACCTGCCCGAGACCTGGAAGCCGATCCGCGCCCGCTACGGCAACGACGAGTTGCAGCTGGGCTTCCTCAGCCCGGAGCAGGTCTACCACGAGGTCAAGCAGCGGCTGGGCGCCAGCCAGCCCGAGTTCGTGAAGTCGGTCACCCGCGGGGCCAGGGCCGACGGCAACTCCACCCTGTCGGGCAAGACCTGGACCCGGATGGTCACCGAGGATGCTCGCACCCGTTGCCTGGTGAACACCATCGACAAGCCCAAGCCCACCACGACGGTGGTCTGCGCGGACACCAGCTACGAGGGCGTCGAGGCCTTCGCCACGACGCTGAGCTGACGCTGGAGGGGGGCCTCGACAGGCTCGGCCATCGTGGTTGTGTTTGCTCTGGCACCCACCTGGCCACGGTCCCCGAGCTTGTCGAGGGGCCTGAACCGCCTACCCGGCCGCCTGTCGGGCCGCGTCGATCTTGGCCTTGGCGCCGTCCAACCACTGCTGGCAGATGGCGGCCAATTTTTCGCCGCGCTCCCACAGCGCCATCGAATCGGCCAGCGGGACGCCGCCGGATTCCAGCTTGCGCACCACCTCGGCGAGTTCCTCGCGGGCCTGCTCATAACCGAGCTCGGGCTGCTGCCCGGGGCTCTGCGGCGTGGCGTCCGGGGCCGGGTTCTGGTTCTCGCTCATTCGTTCTCCTCGTCGAAGTCCATCTCGAAGTCGTCCATGCTGGCGTTCAACTCGCCGCTGGGGTCGTCGATCCCGGTCACGCCCAGGGTCAGCTTGCCGTCGGCCAGGTACGCCATCACGTCGTCGTCCAGATCCACGTCGCGGATGGAGCTGACCGACGCACCCTCGCCGTCCACCAGGATTGCGTAACCCCTTTCCAGCGTGGCCTTGGGGCTCATTGCGCGCACCCGGCTCAGGTCGTGCGCCAGGCTCGTCGCGTGCTGGGTGAGCGTGCGGTCGACGGCGTGATCCAGCCGCAGCCGGAGGTTCTCCAGCCGGTCGTAGTGGATGTCGAAGCTGCCGGCCGGATCACGCAGCACGGGGCGGGACTTGAGCCCGTCCAACTGCTGCTGTTCCGCCCGCACCCGGTTGACGATTGCGCCGCGGATCCGGCCCAACGCCTGGGTCACCCGCTCCGCCTCCTCCTTGGCGTCGGGCACGACACGTTTGGCGGCGTCGGTGGGCGTGGACGCACGCAGGTCGGCCGCAAGATCGACGATCGGGATGTCCGGCTCGTGCCCGATGGCGGTCACCACCGGCGTGCGGCACGCTGCGACGGCGCGCACCAGACCCTCGTCGCTGAAGGGCAGCAGATCCTCCAGCGACCCGCCGCCGCGGGCCAGGATGATCACCTCCACCCCGGGCTCGGCATCCAGCCCCGCCAGGGCCTGCATCACCTCGGCCGCGGCCTTGTCGCCCTGAACCAGCGCATGTCGCACCACGACGTGGGCCGCGGGCCAGCGCAGTTTGATGTTGGTCAGCACGTCGCGCTCGGCCGCGGAGTCCGCCCCCGTGACCAGACCGATCGACCGGGGCAGGAAGGGCAGCCGCTTCTTGCGCGCCGGGTCAAAGAGCCCCTCGGCCTGCAGCATGCGCTTGCGCTGCTCCAGCTGGGCCAGCAGCCGGCCCTCACCGGCAATCCGGATCTCCCGGCACTCAAAACTCAGGGCGCCGTTCTTGCTCCACACCGTCGGCTTGATCCAGGCCGTGACGGTGGTGCCCTCGGTCAGCGGCCCCGCGGCGTCCACCACCGCCGTCGAGCAGCTGATTGACGCCGATGTCTGCGCCAGCGTGTCCCGCATCGTCATGAAGACCGTCGACGACCCGGCCCGACGGTTGATCTGGATCACCTGGGCCTCCACCCAGACCGCGCCGCAGCGCTCGACCCAACCCTTGACCATCTGTACCACCCGGCCCAGGGCAATCGGATTCTCCGGTGAGGTCTCCAGTGCCATGGCGCCAACGATAGGGGAGGGGTCCGACAGAACTGCCCACCGCGGGGTCCTGAGACGGTTGGCTGAAGATCCGTCGACTGCTGCAACGCCCCGGCCCCTCCGCGCGTGACGATGATGACAGTCCATTCCACCGCTTTCAGAAGGGGCAGTTCCATGAAGAAGTCACCAAGCCGGGTTGGTCTCGCGCTCGTTGTCACCACCGCGGTTCCCTGCGCCCCGGCCCTGGCCGGTCCCCCTGCAGTCGGGGAGCCCCAGGCCGGCACCAGGCCGGTCATCACCCGCATCGCGGACATCGACGTCAACCTGGGCATGACGCGCCGCGTGACGGCGCCGGCCACGGGCGCGACGAGCTACACCTGGCGCATCTGGACCGCCAAGAAGGGGTGGACGGTGCTGGCGCGGGGCGGGAAGGCCTACCGCTCGATCAACTTCACCGGTGAGGCGGTGCGTCACATGGGTCTCGTGCAGGTGACGGCACGAAATGCCAGCGGCGCGACCACGAGCAACCTGTCCCGGCTGCGTGTGTGGGGCATCAATGAGTCCTACCCCGCCGCGATCGGCAGCTGGACCCAGTCCTCGGGGTGGCGGGTGCGCGTGACGTCCGTGAGTTATGACGCGGCCGATGGCGGACGCGCCGTCGGGACCCTCGACGTGCGGCGCGTCGCCTCGACGGCAGGGCGTCCGGCGATGTCGCTGTGGCCGGGCTACTGGACGAAGTCGTCCTTCCTGTTCGGGGTCATGGCCCGGTGCGGTCAGAGCCCGAGCGAGATCAAGCTGGCGCCGGGCGCGATGACCTCGCTGCCCATGTGCATGGCATACCTGGACATGCCCGATCCGCTCCCGACCAAGGCCGACTACTCGGGCGGGAAGACCTACATCAACTTCGCCCCGGACAAGATGACCGCTGGCCCGACGGCGGTCTACCGCGGAATTCGCTGATCTGGACGTAGGGTTCGGAGTCCAGCATCAACCTCGCGCGTCGGCCTACTCCGGCGGCGCCTGACCAACGTTGGTTCACCCGTGCCCTCGGGGCTGCTTCGGCGGGCTCGAGGGCACGGGTGCGTTCTGGGCGAGGTGGGTCGTGTGGAGCTGCCCATAGACTGGGGTGCATGAGCGAAACCGCCAAGCATGTCGTCGTCGCAGCTCCCCGTGGCTACTGCGCGGGTGTTGACCGTGCCGTGATCACCGTCGAGAAGGCGCTGGACACCTACGGCGCCCCGGTCTATGTGCGCAAGCAGATCGTGCACAACAAGCACGTGGTGGAGACCCTGGAACAGCGCGGCGCCATCTTCGTCGAGGAGCTGTCCGAGGTTCCGGAGGGTGCCACCGTCGTCTTCAGCGCGCACGGGGTCAGCCCGATGGTGCACGCCGAGGCCTCCGAGCGTGGCCTGAAGACCATCGACGCCACCTGCCCGCTGGTCACCAAGGTGCACCACGAGGCCAAGCGCTTCGCCAAGCAGGAGCTCCCCATCGTGCTGATCGGCCACGCCGGGCACGAGGAGGTGGAGGGCACCATGGGCGAGGCGCCCGAGCACATGACGCTGGTGCAGCACCCCGACGACGTCGAGAAGCTGGATCTGCCGACGGATTCCCCGGTGGTGTGGCTCAGCCAGACCACCCTGAGCGTCGACGAGACCATGGAGACGGTCGACCGGCTCAAGGAGAAGTACCCGCAGCTGCAGAGCCCGCCCAGCGACGACATCTGCTACGCCACCCAGAACCGCCAGCTGGCCGTGAAGCAGATCGCCAGCCATTCGGATCTGGTGATCGTGGTGGGATCCTCCAACTCGTCCAACTCCGTGCGGCTGGTGGAGGTCGCCCTCGACGGCGGTGCCAAGGCCGCCTACCGGGTGGACAATGCCTCGGAGATCGACGAGGCCTGGCTGGAGGGCGTCAACAGCGTCGGCGTCACCAGTGGCGCGTCGGTGCCCGAGGTGCTGGTCGACGGCGTGCTGGAGTACCTGGAGAGCAAGGGATTCCCGAAGGCCGTCGAGGAGCGGCTGATCGAGGAGTCCCTGACGTTCGCCCTGCCCCCGGAACTGCGCAAGGATCTGCCGAAGAACGCCGCACGGCACTGAGCGCCGATGAATTGTTGAGCCGGTGAGGCATCGGCCAAAGCTGTTCACGCAACGCTTAATGCCACCCGAAAAGGTGTGATCTGACCAACCACTGTGGAATTGTTCTGCAGGTTTGTGGGCTGGACAGTCCAGTCTGACAACCCTTGGAGGGCAATCGCATGGAGCGGTCTCACCGCATCATCCCCGGCCGTCGCGGGAAGCGCGAGCGGCGACTCACCGTCGATCACGTCACCGTCGTCGAGCGCCAACCGATGCGCAAGGCCATCGCCGGAGCCCTGGTGGGCAATGGCATGGAATGGTACGACTTCGGCATCTATGGCTACCTCACCGCAACCATGGCGGTGCTCTTCGTGCCCGACGTACCGGAGCAGTGGCGGATGGCCGTGGTGCTGGCCGGTTTTGCCGTGAGCTTCGTGGTCCGACCCATCGGCGGCCTGGTGCTTGGCCCGCTGGGCGACCGGATCGGCCGGCAGAAGGTGCTGGCGCTGACCATGATCATGATGTCGGTGGCCACCGCCGCGATCGGCCTGTTGCCCACCAGCGCGACGATCGGCAACTGGGCCCTGGCGGGTCTGCTGCTGTGCCGGATGGTGCAGGGCTTCTCCACCGGTGGCGAGTACGCCGGCGCCACCACCTTCGTCGCTGAATACGCCCCCGACAAGGAGCGCGGCTACCTGGCCAGCATTCTCGACGTCGGCTCCTACCTGGGTTTCGCCTTCGGTGCCGCCACCGTCGTCGCCTGCCAGCTGCTGCTGGGCGACCAGACCATGCTGGCGTGGGGCTGGCGAATCCCCTTCCTGATGGCGCTGCCCCTGGGTCTGATCTCGCTGTGGTTCCGCCTGCAGATCGAGGAGTCGCCCGCCTTCGAGCAGAACCAGGCGATGGAAGCCGCCGCCGAATCCACCCCGGACAGCGCCGCGCTGGGCGTGCTGGGGATCATCCGCCACCACTGGCGCCCCATCCTGATCGCGATGGCGCTGGTGGGCGCCACCAACACCGCCGGCTACTCGCTGACCTCGTACATGCCGTCCTATCTGGAGACCAACCACGGCTACTCCGCGACGCAGGCCGCGCTGGCCACCATCCCCGCGCTGCTGGTGCTGTCCGCAGGGGTGCCCTTCGTCGGCAAACTCTCCGACCGGATCGGCCGCAAGCCGGTGTACGCCATCGCGATCACCTCGACGCTGGTGCTGACCATCCCCGCATACCTGATGATGGCCAACCGACGGCTGGTCTTCGTCGCCATGCTGATGCTGGCCTTCAGCGTGCTGTTCTACATCAGCATCTCCGCCTCGGCGCTGCCGGCGCTCTTCCCGACGGCGTCGCGTTATGGCGCGATGGCGATCGCCTACAACCTCTCCGCCTCGCTCTTCGGCGGCACCGCCCCGATGTTTGGTGAGCTGCTGGTGAAGTCCACCGGGATCACCATTGCCCCCGCCTTCTACACCATGTTCTTCGCCGTGCTGGGCGGCATTGCCCTGCTGTGCATGAAGGAGAGCGCCCGCAAGCCGCTGCCCGGATCGATGCCGTCGGTCGCCTCCGAACAGGAGGCACACGAACTGGTTGCCACGCAGGACGAGAACCCGGACATCGTCCACGAGGAGCTGCCCTTCGAGGAGCACGAGGCCCTGGCGGAGCAGATCCGCCAGGGGGAGGGCGCGACGGTGCCCGCCGCTCGCTGACCCAACCCTGCGAGGGTTGCGCAACAAGAATCCAAGACCGCCCCGGCCACGCTCGGCCGGGGCGGTCTGCTGTCTTCGGCGGCGGTGATGCGCAACCCTCGCAGGGCTGATCCTGCTGGGGCACCACGGCGGTGGCGCCGGCGAGGTGGCGGTCTCAGATCAGGAAGCGGTAGAAGGGGGAATCGGGGGAGACCACCTCGGCCTTGATCCCGGAGGCCTCCATTCGCTGCAGCAGCGCCTGGTAGGTGCTGGGATCACCCAGCTCGATCCCCACCAGGGCCGGGCCGATCTCCCGGTTGGAGCGCTTGACGTACTCGAAGTAGGTGATGTCGTCGTCGCTGCCCAGCACCTCGTCCAGGAAGCGGCGCAGCGCGCCCGGCTCCTGCGGGAAGTTGACCAGCAGGTAGTGCTTTCGGCCCTCCTGGATCAGCGAGCGCTCCACGATCTCCGCATAGCGGGAGACATCGTTGTTTCCGCCGCTGACGATGGCGACGACGCTCTGACCAGGGGCGACGGTCACAGCGGGGGTGCCGGTGGCCGAACGGAGTGCGGAGGCGGCGAGTGCTCCGGCGGGCTCGGCGATGATGCCGTCGGTCTGGTACATGGCCAGCATCTCGGTGCAGATCTCGCCCTCGGGCACGGTGACCAGCTCCAGCCCGGCGTCGCGGACCAAGGGGTAGGTGAAGTCGCCGGCCTTGCGCACCGCGGCGCCGTCGACGAAGGTGTCGATGCTGGGCAGCTCCACCGGTTCCCCGGCGGCGACGGCGGCCGCCATGCAGGCGGCCCCGGCGGGCTCGACGCCGACGATCCGGGTGCCGGGGCGGTTGCTCAACCAGGCAGTGCAGCCGGCCAGCATGCCGCCGCCGCCGACCGGCGCCAGCAGCACATCGGGGGTGTGGCCCAGTTGCTCGACGATCTCCCGGGCCACCGTGCCCTGACCGGCGGCGGTGCGCGGATCGTTGAAGGCGGGCACCATGGTGGCGCCCGTGGCCTCAACGGTCTCGCGGGCGGCGGCCGCGGCCTCGTCGTAGGTGTCGCCGGTGACCACCAGCTCCACCCATTCGCCGCCCAGCGCGGTCATCCGGTCACGCTTCTGCCGCGGGGTGGTGGACGGGACGAAGATCTTGCCGCGGATGCCCAGCTTGGCGCAGCTCCAGGCGACGCCCTGGCCGTGGTTGCCGGCCGAGGCGCACACCACGCCGGCCTTGCGTTCGGCCTCGGAGAGGGTGCTGATCAGGTTGTAGGCGCCGCGCAGCTTGTAGGAGCGCACCGGCTGCAGGTCTTCCCGCTTGAGCCAGACCTCGGCGCCGGTCGCCTCACTGAGCCGGTCGTTGCGCTGCAGCGGGGTGCGACTGGCCACCCCGTACAGGCGGGTGGCGGCGTCGTCGACGAGGGCGGAGAGCTCGGCAAGGGAAGTCACCGGCCCATTATTGCGGTCTCAGGAGCTGCGGCGACGCTGGTCCAGCGACGAGACCCGGGGCTGGGAGTCCATCAGGTCATCCAGGCTGGGCTGCTGGCGGATCAGCTCGTCGCGTTCGGGCAGGGAATCCGCCACGGCGGCCGAGGCCTGGTTGCGCTCGGGTTGGGGCCCCTCGACAAGGTCGGGGATCGTGGTTGAGTTGGGTGCCTCGTCCGACGCTGACTCCAACTCCAGGGTGTCGTCGTCCTCCTCGATCGCCCGGGTCAGCTCGGTGGCGGTGAGCTGGCGGGGGGTCTCCTTGACCGGCTTGCCCGGGGGTAGCTCGGCATGGGTGACCTCCAGATCGTTGAACTTGCGGGCGGTCACCATCACCCGGCTCTCCAGCGAACCCAGCGTCGAGTTGTAGGCCTTCACCGCTTGGGTCAGCCCGCGGCCCACCGAGTCGAAGTGCTTGCCCATGGTGCCCAGTCGGTCGTACAGCTCGCGAGCCAGTTCCGCCACTTGGGCGGCGCTCTCCGCCAGCGCCGCCTGCTGCCAGCCGTGTGCCACAGCCCGCAGCAGCGGGATCAGGATGCTCGGCGTCGCCAGGGTGATGTTCTTGCGCGCCGCGTACTCGTGCAGGTCGGGCATCTGCTCGTGCGCGGCCTGCAGGAAGGCCTCACTGGGCATGAACAGAATGGTGAACTCGGGGGTGTTCTTCTCCAGCTTCCAGTACTGCTTGTTGCTGAGCTGGTCAATGTGGTTGCGGACGTGCCGGGCGAAGGTCAGCAGGTGGGTGTCGCGCAGCGAGTCGTCGGGGGCCTCGTAGGCATCAAGGAAGGCACTCAGCGGCACCTTGGAGTCGACGAACAGCACCTTGCCGTCGGCGAGGTTGACCTTCATGTCCGGGCGCAGCACCCCGTCCTCGGTGCTGGTGGAAGTCTGCAGGTCAAAGTCGCAGCGCTCCACCATGCCGGCCAGCTCCGCGACCCGCTTCAGCTGGGTCTCGCCCCAGGTGCCGCGTACCTGTGGCTTGCGCAGGGCACTGACCAGTGAATTCGTCTCCCGACGCAGGTTCTCGCTGGTGACCAGCACGCTCTTGATCTGCTCGCGCATCTCCGCGGTGGCGCTGGCCCGTTCCCGCTCCACCTGGTTGATCCGGTCGTTCATCAGCTTCAGGCTCTCCGCGACGGGGGTCATCAGCTCCGCCGTCGCCTTGAAGCGGGCATCGGCGACGGCCTCGGCCTGCTTGCCCTGCTTCTCCAGAGTCTCGTTGGAGAGCACCTTGAACCGGTTCTCGATCGACTCCCGGTCGGCCGCCAGTTCCTCCGCCCGTCGGACTGCCGCATCCCGCTCGGCCGTCATGCCGGTCAGCCGGGCCTGCACGTCGGCCTTCTCGCTCAACGCCTGCGCGGTGAGCGCGTTGGCCTGGGCTACCTGGGTCTCGGCGTCGCTCACCTCGGCCCGGACCAAGGCCGCCTCGGTGCGGGCCCGTTCCGTCTCCGCCTTGGCGCGTTCCAGGTCTGCCCGCACCTCCGACATCTGGTTCCACGCCTTGGCAGCGTCGGCGCGTACATTGGCAACCTCGGCGCGGGCGGCGGCGGCCTCGGTGCGGGCCTCGGCCAGGGCAGCCTGCCCGGCAGACTCCAACGCGGACTGGCGGGCGCGGGCCACCTGGAGGGCGGCGAGGGCACCCACCAGCAGGCCCAGGGCCAGCCCGGCGAGCAGCATGATGACGGCGGTGGTGTTCATGGCTCCCACTCTGCACGACGCCTCTGACATTTCTTGCGAGGCAGGCCCGCGCCCCCGCTATCGGGCGGTCTTCCAGACCCCTGAGATACTGGCCCCATGCCTACCGACGCCGCTCTGGACTTCATTGGAACCTTCGCCGACTTCATCAGCGCCTCGCCCACCAGCTACCACGCGGTGGCCGTCATGGCCGAGCAGCTGCGCGGCGCCGGCTTCACTGAACTGGACGAGCGCAACCCGTGGGACAACGTCGGCAATGCGCAGTTCACCATCCGCGACGGCGCACTGATCGCCTGGCTGGTTCCCGAGGGGATGAACGAGCGCTCCGGTTTCCGGATCGTCGGCTCGCACACCGATTCGCCCAGTTTCAAGCTGAAGCCCAACCCCACCAGCAATTCCGCGGGCTGGCAGCAGTGCGGGATGGAGGTCTACGGCGGCGGGCTGAACAATTCCTGGCTTGATCGGGAGCTGGGGCTGGCCGGCCGTCTGGTCACCATCGACGGCACCTCGACGCTGGTCAAGACCGGCCCGATCGCCCGGATCCCGCAGCTGGCGCCGCACCTGGATCGCACCGTCAACGACAACCTGCACCTGGATCGGCAGCAGCACCTGATGCCCTTCTACTCGCTGGATCCGAGCCTGGACATTGAGGAGTACCTCTGCCGGGTGGCGCGGATCGACGTCAGCGAGCTGGCCCACCATGACATCCTCGCCTTCCCCACCGAGGCGCCTGCGGTCTTCGGCCCCGACGAGGAGTTCTTCGCCTCGTCCCGGATGGACAACCTCTCCAGCGTCTACGCCAGCCTGCAGGCACTGTTGGATGTGGCTCCCGGCGACGACGTCGTCGTGCTGGCCGCCTTCGACCACGAAGAGGTGGGCAGCTCCACCCGATCTGGTGCCTGCGGCCCCTTCCTGGAGGATGTCCTGGTGCGGCTGGCGGCCGGCCTGGGCATGGAGGGCGCCGACTATCGCGCGATGCTGGCCCGCTCGTCGTGCATCAGCGCCGACGCCGGCCACGCCGTGCACCCCAACTACGTGCACATGCACGACCCGAACAACCATCCGCAGCTCAACGCTGGCCCGCTGCTCAAGATCAACGGCAACCAGCGCTACGCCACCGACGGCGTCGGGGGAGCGCTGTGGAAGCGGGCCTGTGAGCAGGCCGACGTGCCCACCCAGGCCTTCGTCGGCAACAACGCGGTGCCGTGCGGCTCGACGATCGGCCCGCTGACCGCCACCCGGCTGGGCATCCTGACCGTCGACGTCGGCATCCCGCTGCTGAGCATGCACTCGGCGCGCGAACTGTGTGGCGTGGAGGACCCGTGGTACCTGAAGCGCGCGCTGGAGGCCTACTGGGCCGGCGCCTGAGTCACCACTCCCAGGCGATGGCATGCATCCCGGGCAGGGCATCCGTCAACGCGTAGTGCACCGTGCCTTCGCGGATCAGCAGTGGCTGGTCAATCCGGACGGGGGCGTCGTCGCCGGGGCTCTGGAAGGTGCGGTAGATCTGGCGGGGCAGCTCGTCCAGGAACTCCACGGTCAGCGACAGCAGTTTGGCCGTGGCGCGCAGCGCGTAGCCGGAGTCCTTGGATGGGGTGTTGCCCGCGGGGAAGTTGATCTGGTGCTCGGTCACCACCGTCTGGCCCCGCTCCAGGGGGTTGTC
The DNA here is from genome assembly GCF_038433135.1 of Luteococcus sp. H91. Classification (NCBI taxonomy): domain Bacteria; kingdom Bacillati; phylum Actinomycetota; class Actinomycetes; order Propionibacteriales; family Propionibacteriaceae; genus Luteococcus; species Luteococcus sp. H91. Next base: position 66,170 of record NZ_JBCDMV010000003.1, read on the forward strand.
CAGACCGAATTCCAGAATGGTCAGGTCTGGCGCAATCCGGATCTGGCGACGCAGGGGAGCGATGTGGTCGCCGTGTGCCTCAATGTCCTGCTTGCCGATCCGCTCCACCACGATCGCCCAGTTCTGCGCCCCGGGAGTGACTGCCCGCAGGGCAAGCTTGGTGGTCATTGCTCGTTCGCAACTGTCGCGGTCTATCAGCACCATGTGGGAGATCGCGTCGTGGTTCCACAGCTGGGTGCTGGGCAGGTTGTGCTGGCGCACGGATTCGGCCAGCAGCTCGTCGCGGTGGAGGATGGTGGCCAGCGGGTAGTTCTGTGGGCCGGTGTCGATCGCTCCGGTGAGGTCGCCCGGTTCCAGGCCCAACACGATCTCCAAGGCCTGGACGACGCCATAGGAGCGCGCCCTGGTGGGCAGCGAACGGCCATTGGCCCAGTAGCTTAGCGACGCCACGGAGACCTTCTGATCCATCGCAACCAGCCGAGCCTGAACCCGGGAGAGTGGCAGGTTGCGTTTCCCCAGCGCCTGGGTCAAGCGCTCGGCAAACAGATTGCCCTCGGTGGAGGGATCCCTCGCTGGCCTGGGGTGCATGGCGGGCTCCGGACAAGTCATCTCTAAGTACGCGACGAGTTCTAGTCGCACAATAGACCAACGTGGGGCTACGGTGGGCAGTTCATCGCAATTGTCAACGTGCTCGCGCGTTTGGGGCCATTTTCGCTCACCACATATGACGCGACGTCATGCTCTGGCGCCATCGGGAAGGCTCGTCGTGCTGGATCGTGCTCGACGGGCCGCTGCCGGAGGCTGGCTCAGCGGCCGAAGCCCGACTTCGGGGAGACGTCGTCCACGTAGCTGCTCATCGTGTCATTGGAGAGGTGTTCCGCCAGCACCTTCATCTGGGGCTCGCTCATGGTCACGATGGACATGCCGTGCGGGCCGGGGCCCGCGGACTCCCACGGGGCAGTCTGCATCTTGATGCCGCTGCCGCGCAGGTTGCGCAGGCTGACGGCGATCTTCTGCATCTTTCCGGTGGTCAGGGCGTCGTCGACCACCATGTTCTTGGTGCCGGCATCCAAGAAACGGGAGAGTTCGCTGGGGTTGGTGAGCACGTCCTGGGACAATCCCTTCATCAGCACGGCGCGGATGAACTGCATCTGGCGCTGACCACGGCTGATGTCGCCCTGGCTGAGGCTCTTGCGCTCGCGCACCCACGCGAGCGCCTCGTCGCCGTTCATGGTCTTGGTGCCCTCGTCGGTGCTGAGGGTGACCCCGCCGAGGGCGTCGGTCATGTTCTTGAAACCGTCGAAGTCGATCTTGGCGACGTGGTCGATCGGGACGCCGATCAGCGGCTGGATGGTCTGCACCAACAGCTGAGAGCCGCCGAAGGCGTAGGAGGCGTTGATCTTGTTCTTGCCCTGGCCGGGGATGGGGACGTAGAGGTCGCGGGGGACGTGGATCAGGTCGACGCGCTTGCGATCCCCGGAGACGTGGGCGACGACGATCACGTCGGAGCGGCTGGCACCGCCGCTGGCCTTGTCGGCGCCGATCACCAAGAAGTTCAGCGAATTGCCGGCCTTGCTCGATCGGGTGGGCTGGGCGAAGGCGTTGGACTTGACGCCCATCAAGTACTCACCCTGCTGATCCTCGGACAGCTTGGGCAGGGCGCTGTTGCCCAGCACCAACATCGGGCGGTTCTCGTCGTCGGCGACGCGCCCCTCGGCGTCGATGTGCATGGTGCTGGCGTCGATCGGCTGGCCCTGGTCATCCTGCAGCACGGTGTTCTTGGGGCTGATCAGGTTGCCCTGCGCATCCTGGGGCACGATCAGGTTCTGCACCTCTCCGGCAGGCAGGAGCGACTGGTGCTGCACGTTCTTGTTCACGGTGCTGCGCAGGTGCCAGGCGTAGCCACCGACGGCGAGCAGTACCAGGGCCACAACGGCCGCGAGACTGCCCAGGAAGATCTTCAGACCGCGTCGCTTGGGGGCGCTGCGACGGGGGGCATTCGGGGAGACGGTCGACATAGGCCCAGTCTAGGGCGTGGAGGGACGACGAAGGCCGGTTGCCACAGTCTCGTCAGGGCACGTCAGGTTCAGCAGGAGGAGGTGATCTGGCACCATCATGGGAGACCGGCCGTGGGGGCGTCCGGTATCGGTCCCAACGCATATGAGAGCAGGCATGAGCACGCAGCCGACCTCCCCGCAGAACACCCGCCCCGGTCCAGCCGCGGGACAGCTCGCGCGCATCCGGGCCCTCGACGGGCTGCGGACGGTCTCGGTCTTTGCCGTGGTCTTCTTCCATCTGGCCTTTCCGGGGATGGCGGCCGGCTACTTGGGCGTTGACATTTTCTTCGTGCTCTCGGGCTACCTGATCACCTCCAAGCTCGCGGGCGAGATCATCGCCAGCGGTCGGATCTCCCTGCTGCGCTTCTGGGCTCGGCGGGCCCAACGACTGCTACCAGCCGCACTCCTCCTGCTGGCCTGTGTGACCGTCTACGCGTGGTTCTTCGCCAGACCCTTCCGCCGTCCGGATCTGGGCGGTGACCTGGTGGCGACCACGCTCTACTACGCCAACTGGCACTTCATCGACGCCGGGCTGTACTTCGCCACCGAGCCCATGGCCTCACCCTTGCATCACATGTGGTCGCTGTCATTGGAGGAGCAGTTCTACCTGCTCTGGCCACTGGTCCTGCTGGGCGTCGTTGCGGCGGGCCGGCTGCTGGGTGTGCGTCGGGAACGGCTGCTGCCCGTGGCAATGGCCGTGTGCCTGGTGTTGATTTGTGCCTCCTTTGCAGTCATGCAGTGGCAGGTGCGACACCCGGAGCGGCCGGACCGTCCGTACATGGGCACCGATGCCAAGGCCTTCGAGCCCCTGTTGGGTGCCCTGCTGGCCCTCTTGCTGTCGCAACCACTGGCTCACCGGTTGTTGGTGCGCGCCGCCCGTTGGTTGGGGTGGCTGGGAGTGGTTGGTGCGGCCGGGCTCTTCCTGCTGATGGGACGCTCCCGCAGCTACTACTACAACGGCGGTGCGGTGCTCTTCTGTGGAGCCATCGGCGCCGTCATCCTGGCGCTGGTGTGGGTTCCCGGCTTCCTGCCTGGCCGGATCCTGGCCTGGCGTCCACTGGCCTATCTGGGGCGGATCTCCTACGGCATCTATCTGTGGCACTGGCCGTGGGCGCTGATGCTGGACTGCACCCGGACCTTCAGCCCCGTGCGGGCCCTGATTGCCATCGTCGGAACGATCGTGACGGCGTCGCTCAGCTATCACCTGATGGAGGCCCGAATCCTGGCTGGCAGGGTCCGCGGATGGCGGGGGAGCCGTCGGACACTGCTCACCGCGCTCGCAGCTATGTTGGCTGTCCTGTTGGCATCGGCACCGCTGGGTGGCTCCGTGGTGAGCCCGCTGGCCGCGGCGCTCCGCTCGACGGCTGAGCAGGATCCGCAGACGGTGATGATGGTGGGGGATTCGGTGCCGTACCACCTGCTGCCTGCGCTTGATCGTGCCGGGCAGGCCCAGGGCCTCACCATCGTCAACGCGACGATGCGGGGCTGTTCTCCACTGGGGGTGGCCATCAAGTCGTCACCGACGGATGTGTTGGGTGGCAAGTGCGTCGGGGCCGGCCCAAAACAGCAGCAACGGATCAAGGAGACCAACCCGGGGCTGGTGATCTGGTGGTCCAGGTACGAGATCGCCGACCGCTACCGCGACGGGGTGCTGTTGACCCCGGAAGATGACGAGTTCTGGGACGCGCAACGCGAGGATCTGCGGGCCTCGCTGGATCGCCTCACCGCCCGCGGCGCGACGGTGGTGGTGGTGCTCACGGAGCGGCCCGGGCTCGGCATCCGCAAGGCGTGTACCGAGACTTCCTGCCATCCCATGCATCGACGAATGATCGACCACGGTGAATGGCGCGAACGGTGGAATGCCATTGTCAGTCAGGAGGCTCAGCGAAACTCGAAACTACGCACCATCACAGTCGAGGATCAGCTGTGCCCCGATAGCAATCCGGCCACCACCGGGGTAGACCGGTGGCTGTGCAATGACGTGCGCCCAAGGACCCCTGACGGCACGGCACCTGAGCTGCGCCCCGACGGAACGCACGTCAACCTCAACGGCGTTGCCGATGACGTGGCTGTCGTCGTGCTGAGACGCGCCAAGCAGGCGGCAGCCTGACCATTGAGGCGGGCAGCGTTTGGGGAAAATCAGGCAGAGATGGCCCTGTACACGATCCGGGCCCAGCTGATCTGACCCTCGGCGGTCACATTGCCCTCTTGGTCCTGCAGGCCCTCTCCCTTACCGGAAGCGGCGAAGGCCTTGGCAACATCGACGGTGGGAAGCCCCTGTTGGCCGGCCCACGTGCGCACGGCCTCCAGCGATGCCTTCTTGGGATCCTCGGAGCCCACCGGTTGCAGCACGACCACCAGCGTGGCTTTGGGGTGAGCCGTCTTGAGCGCAGCGGTGAGCGCGGTGAGCCGCTCCGGAACCTCATCGGCCTCCAGATCCCGGCCCTGGCTGATCAGCACCATGTCTGGGCTGGCTGGGAAGATGGCCTGCATCATCCGCGGGGTGGCATCCCGCTTGAACTCGGACGAGGCATTCCAGATCGCCAGCGCCGGGTCTGCGGAGCCGTAGTGCATCGGATCGTTGTAGCCGGTGGCCTCGGCCTGGAAGATGCGCCGCACGTCGGTGCTGCGCTTCAGCCCGAAAAAGGACCCCATCTCATTGACCCACTCGCTGGTGCTGTCGCTGGCACTGTCACCCAGCACGCCCAGGTTGGCCGCCTTGTTGGCCACCAGCGGGGTCATCTTGCCGTCAGACTTGGCCGCGGGGGACGGACTGGCCGATGTGCTGCCGGACGCGCTGGCGGTGGAGGAGGCGCCCGAAGACAGCTCGACGTTGGCGAAGGAGCGGGGGGAGTAGCCGGACAGTGCCAATCCAGACATGGCGACGGCAAGTGCTGCGGACGCGGCCAGTGCGGCGTCTGACCCTATGATGCGACTCATATGCCATAGTCTGCCGTACTGCGCCCGGCTGTGACGGGTGGCCCATGTTGGTCGTATCAATTTGGATCATGTGCCGGTACATAGAGGCCTGAAGTACTCTGTCTTCGGCCAGCTGAATCCAGTGCTGGGGCAGGCCGTCGATCATGGCGGAAGGTCAAGTCTCGCAAGGTTGTAGGAGTCTGCATGCGTGTCGTCAGCATCGTCGGTGCCCGTCCCCAGTTCGTGAAGCTGGCCCCCGTCGCCAAGGCGCTGAGTGCCGCTGGCATTGACCACAAGATCGTTCATACCGGCCAGCACTACGACGTGAACATGTCGGACAGCTTCTTCATTGAGCTTGGAATCCCGGATCCCGACGTGCACCTAGGTGTTGGCTCGGGCAGTCATGGCGAGCAGACCGGATCCATGCTTGCCCAGATGGACGCCGCCTTCGAAGAGTTGAAGCCCGACTGGGTGCTCGTCTACGGCGACACCAACTCAACGATCGCTGGAACGCTGGCAGCAGTGAAGATGCACATCCCCACTGCCCATCTGGAAGCCGGTCTTCGATCCTTCAACCGCCGCATGCCTGAGGAACACAACCGGGTCATGACAGACCATGCTGCTGACCTCTGCCTTGCGCCGACCGAGGTTGCGATGCAGCACCTCACCGATGAGGGCCTCAAGGATCGTGCGGTCTTGGTGGGCGACGTGATGGTGGACGTTTGTTTCCAGGTGCGTGACGCGGTCAAGGACCGCCCGGTGACCATCCATGGCATCAAGGAAGGTGATCAGTTCATCTTGGCCACGATCCATCGCGCCGACAACACCGACGATCCGGCTCGGCTGAAGACCATCTTGGGAACGTTGGCGGCACTGCCTGTCAAGACAATCCTGCCCGTACACCCTCGCCTGCGCGCCAAGGCCGCTGAATTCGGTCTGGACATCGAGGCTGGCAACCTGGTCGCTGTTGATCCACTGGCCTACCCGGACATGGTCAATGCCGTGGTGCACTCGGTGGGTGTGGTCACTGACTCCGGTGGTCTTCAAAAGGAAGCCTACCTGCTGGGCGCCCCGTGTACCACGCTGCGCACCGAGACTGAATGGGTCGAGACTCTGAAAGATGGCTGGAACATTCTGGATCCGGACCTGACCAAGGTGGGCGAGGTGGCCGTTAGGGAGCGTCCATTGGCCGAGCGGGGCACGCCTTACGGAACCGGACGGGCTGCTCAAGCAGTGGCTGAGGCGCTGTTGAGCTACAGCGTCGCTGTGAACGGCTCTCTCGCCACGAATTGTTAAGGCCCTGACAAGAGGGTGTTCTAATTGGCTGCTGCCGACTACGGTCGAACTCGGCTGTCATTGAGGAGCGAGGCTATGGTCAGGCGCGATCGCCTATCGACTGGACGGAAGAGATGGCAACAGCTCGACGCGGAATAGCTACTATCCTAGGCGGAACTGCCGGAGCTCAACTAATCGGTCTGGCGACGGCGCCGCTCATCAGTCGCCTGTTCACAGCGGATCAGTATGGTCCTTTTGCTGTCGTCAGCGCAGCTTCGCTGCCGGTTGTTGCCCTCATGGCGCTCAGGCTCGACTTGGCTATACCCGCCGTTGACCAAGATCTGAAGGCGCTGAAGTTGGCCAGGATCGGGATTGAAGCTGCAATCCTCCTGTCTGCTGTAGGCATGATCTTGTGCTGGCTCCTGAGAAATTCTCTCGGTCGATGGTTGAACATCCCTGACCCTTGGGTTGTGGTCTTCATCCCCCTCATCGCAGGTGCCACAGCGATCTATACGGTGCTAAATCAAGTTGCCATTCGAGAACGCCGCTATACAGCTATTGGGCGTCGGAACCTCATGCAGGGCGGGGCAGTCGCACTCCTGCAACTCTTGGCTGGGGCAGTCAGCTGGGGGGCGCCGGGTCTCGCTGTTGGCATGGCAGGCGGCCAGTTGCTTGGAGTTGTGAGCCTGGCCCACTCCCTGCGAGACCTCCACTGGACCGGGGTGTCTGGGGAACGCTCGGTTCTCTTGAACCACTTCAAGACCTACCCGCTCATGATGGCGCCCTCGGGATTAGTGAATGCGCTGGGGCTGCAGGCACCTGTGCTTCTCACTTCTATGTTCTACGGGCATGCTGTCAGTGGTTGGCTGGGCATGACCCAACGAATACTCGCACTCCCCGTGGGTTTGATCGGCCTCGCCGTCAGTCAAGTTTTCTTGGGCGAATTTGGAACTGCGCGTCGTCAAGGCAGCGGCGATCTGCAAAGGATGTTTCGGCGTGCCTCTAGCACACTGCTGATCGCTTCCGTCTGCCTGGGGGGCCTCATCGTGGTTCTGGGGCCTTGGGGGTTCGGGCTGGTGCTGGGGTCGGAGTGGCGTGTGAGCGGCGTGTACGCGCGTGCTCTCGCCATGGGTCTGGCCGCTCAGATGGTCGCGGCGCCACTGTCACAGACGCTCATCGCGTTGGGGCGGGTCAAAGTGCAAGCCCTATGGGACGTGGCGCGGTTGGCGGTCTGCGCGGGATCTGTCTATGGGTGTCATCTGGCCGGCTACTCCGCTGAGCGCACAGTGTGGGCCCTGGGAGCGGCAACGGCTGGCACATATCTGGCTTCTTGGTTGCTCTCATGGAGGGCAGTCCGACAGCATGTCCAAGCAACTGTCTCGCAGTCCGCCGGAACCCATCACCGACCCGTATAGGATGACTCTCACGACTACCCGAGGTCGAGGCCCGGCAGGAGTCCACATGGTCGCTCACCCCCGGGCGCCCATCCCCCGATGTGAGAGCTAGTGATGACAACTGTTAAATTTTCACGCCCGGTCACCGCAAAGTTGAACTCAGCCTTTCGGGCCCAGGAGAATCGGTGTTGAAATGGGCTTGATTCTGCTTATTGCTGTAATAACAGCATTGACCATGACTCACTACATGATAGTCGGTAGTCGGCGTGGTCTATTCAATGTAGATGGGGTATTTGTCTTCTCCAATTGGATCATGGCGGTCGGCACTCTGTGGCTTTTGCGGGATCCAGCCAACCATACGCCAGGGTACGCAACTGTAGTTGCGGTACCGACTTGCATCTATTTGGTTACGGGTACCTTGCTCTGCTTAGCAGATGAAAAAAAGGGTGCTAGCCACGACAAAAAGGGTGCTAGCCACGGGGTAATCGGGAATTCGACTACCGTGCAACCGATTCCGTTGCAACACCACCCACTCCTTCTGTCGTTGTTCCTGCTTTCTCTCTTTATTACGGTCGCCTATTACTATACGGTGGGTTATAACGTCTTGGCTCTCGGGATTAAGGGGATGTTCACGGGGGTCTCGGAAGACTACACCAACCTGAGACTTGAGTCTTATTCCTCAAACCGCTACCTATTTCCGGGTTATGTTAACCAGTTTAAGAACATTATCCTGCCCTCTCTCGCTCTTGTTTGGATTCACGGAGTGATCGAGACCAGACAGCGCGGTGCGCGCCTCACTTCGGTCATTCTAGTTGGCGTGTGTATCCTGGCACTTCTTGGGACGGGGCAAAGAGGCGCATTCATGCTGTTTTCGCTTGCGGTGCTCTTGTTCCTCTACCGACTTAGTCCGAATAGATTTCGGTCACGAGCACCTAGGTTCCTTGGGCTGGTAGTGCCCCTTATGCTCGTGTCTACGTTCTTGCTTGGCCGCAGCTCTGCCGCGTTGTCCTCAGCAACTTCTCTCTTCGGACAGGCAGGGGTTCTCTTTAAAGAGCTCGGCAAGCGATTCATGTATGACAACCAGTGGTCAGGAGCTATGGCATATCAGTACATCAGTATGAATCCGACTCAGTGGGGGCGGGAGTGGGTCCAAGCGATCTCGGGAATCCTACCCAGCAACCCAGGATCCTCCCTCGCGTCTGATGTCTTCGCCTATCTATACGGCACTAATCGTGGTACTGCTCCCATTTCAATGTGGGGATCGGTATACTACAATTTCAGTTGGTTTGGATTGCTTGTCTTTCCCGTTGTTCTGGCAATCGCCTGGCACAAGATCTCTTCTGCCCAAGCGAGTAGTCGTCCAGCCAATGGCCTTGAGGCAGTCGCGACTACAGGATTTGCGGCTGTCGCTGGGATGTGGGCAGTCGGTGGACCTGAGTACCTCTTGAACGCGGGAGCGGTGGCATACGGCGTCCTGTGGTGGATGGGTGTGCGGATGCGTCATGCTGAGGGCCTTGTTCGGCCGGAGTCGACAGTGCGACCGAAAGCGAGCCTTCGGTGAGTTCTGCTGACCAGCCTGACGAGCAGCCCGTGGATAATCGGGTTCATTCAGGCGGAGTCGAGGCGGAATCACCCACAACGGTGCGCTACCGTGCTCATCGTAGAAGCATCGTCGGACTTGGAATCCTTGGTACCGTGGGTGGACTGGCTGCCCTACGTGCCGACGAACGGCAAATTTCTGCCGAGCCCGTAAGTCAGTACAACGTTTTGGATTTTGGAGCTCGCGGAGACGGCAGCACGGATGATACCAAAGCAGTCGAAGCCGCCCTGGCTGCGGCCTCTGGAAGCACTGTGGTTATCCCGGGTGGAGTATTTGTACTGGATGGTGTTCGAGTAGCTCGAAACTGTTCAATTCTGTTGGCACCGAGCACGGTTCTGCTGCATCGTGCCGAGTCCAAGACTGGTGCGATGTTTCAAGTGGCGTCTGGGAGTTTTCGCATCCAAGGAGGAACGGTCGACGGGAATGGGCCTAGACAGCCTGGCCGTCCCGTTGTTATCGCTGCCGTTTTGCGCGCTGGGCAGCACCTAGAGATCCGTGGAGTGCATTTCCGAAATACAGTAAAGGCGGCAGTCTATCTACGTGAATTCGGTGGCCAGTGCGAGATGGTTGACTGCTTAATAACGGAGCAGGCTCAGCATGACGGCACACCTTCGCATAGCACGTCGATAATCCATGTCGTCAGCGGGCAGAAGAATGCACTGGCTTCGCTGCGATATAACTTTAATCGGGCTGTCTTTACTGGGGACCCGGATCTTCCTGGAGCTAATCCCGGGGGAGTGTTTGTTGCTGTAGGGGCGGCTGAGTCCGGATGCAGGGTTGTGTGGGAGGCCACTGGCAACGAGTTCTTTGGGTACGGGCAGAATTGTGCGGGAAATGTGATATCTGCGCTGCATGCCTACCCGTTCGTTGTGGGCGCTAGATGGACTAGCAACTACTTTGAGAAATGTTCTTTGACTGCTATGTACGCTAAGTCGGTAGAGGACTTTGTATGCGTTGGCAATGTCATCAGGAACGGGATTACTTCTTCGCAGAACGTAGCCTCCGAGGGGGCAATTGGATATGCGCCATCATACCATGCGAAAGCGCCCCGTCCTCGGGCGGTGATTACTAACAACATCGTGGACTCTCCTGGGGGTGAGCCGGGAAGTATGCAAAATGGTATTAGTGTCATCGGCTCGAAGGAATCCCCGGCGGGGAAGGTGGTTTTGACTGGGAATGTGTTGACCGACTGCGGGACAGGGGTCCGGGTTGTCTATGCTGAAGATATCCTAATCCAGGACAATGTAGTTTCCGGAGGGACAGTTAAAGCCCCCGCTTCGGGTATTCGCGGAGATTTTCTGAGGAATGTCGTAATTCGTGGAAATCACATAGTCGTGTCGGGCGGTCATGCCATCCATCTAATCAGAGGGCTTGAGCGCGCGCGGGTCGCGGTGGAGAGTAACACTGTCGAGCTCCCTGGGAAGGGGTTCTACGGACTCATCTGTGCTGAGGCGGCGGTGTTGAATGTAGTCTCTAATAGGTTTTATGGCAGTGATGCCGTGTCGATTCGAGGTGCCGAAGGACAAAGAATTGGGCGTCTAGTCTGGGAGGGTGTAAATGCAATAACCGGGCGAATCTCAATCAACTACCGAATGATTGACAGCGTCCTTGGTGATCCTGTGGGCTCGGGTGCTCCAACAGGAACAGTAGTCGCTGGTGCGGCAGGGGTTAGATACACGGACATGACAGCTAAAGCGGGAGGGACTTGCTGGATTTCCTCTGCTAAGGGGTCGAATAGCTGGGTGAAGTTGGCCTGAGCGCAGCCTGATCCGCTGGATGCGAGCGTGCATGGTGCCCCACAATGGTTGATGGGCTCTTCGGACCTGAGGTGGGTGTCATGTGTCCAGTCCGCCGGCGATGAGTAGGCAGCGGAGGCGGTAGTTGTCGCGGTTGCGGAAGCCTCTGGCGATGCGGCGGTGGAGTTCGATCAGGCTGTTGAATCTCCTATGTCTGTCAAGCAGGGCTCGGGGTGCAGTTGGCTGCGGCTGCGTTGAGTTTTCGGTAGATGTTTCGGGCGAGGTAGCGCTTGAGGCAGCGGCGGATCTCTCGGGGTGTTCGTCC